>NZ_JANJFL010000025.1:0-103493 GCF_024584215.1 Pseudomonas sp. LJDD11 | reverse complement strand
CCTCGTTGAAGCTACCGGATCTGAATTTAAAGCCCGCCAGGCCGTAGCTGTCCCAGACCTTGAAGTGCTGTCTGTTGAAGACGACCTGGCCGTTTTTCCAGACAGCAGCGCCGGCCTTGAGGGGCACCCAGCCCAGGCTGCGCCGAGCGCCGCCCGAGCAGCGCCAGCGGAGCTGGTGCTTTTTGAACTGCTTGCGCCGTGTGACATATTCGTCGGCAACAGCCTGCACCGATTGGCTGTGCAGTCCCAGATCCTTGCCAGCCCCGTTGGTGTACTTGTGAATGTCGAACGCCGACAGAAAACGACCACGCTCACGAATCGAGCGACTGCTCAACTCGTTTACGTAGTTCCACACAAAATTCACGGCACGAGAAGCTTCACGCAACTGCGCTGCATGCTTATCTCGCACTCGAACCTTGAGGGTTTTGGTCGCTTTCATTTCAGTCATGAAATACAGAATGGGGGCGGTTTATTTGGATCTTAATCCCTATGACCGCTTCGCGGTGGCGCTTTTATCCCCCACCTGAAGGAAGGGGCTTTTCGCGCCAGCTTGGTAAATGAATCTTGCGACCCGATTTTCCAGAGCACTGGCAGCGGGGCCGGTCACTGTTTCTGCAAGCCTGATACAAGCTGGCGGCAATGCGCCCAGGCAGCGCCTTATCATAGGCTTCGCTATCAATCAGGTGATCGACTTCCTTGAGGATGGAAGGCCGGGCCACGGCGCCGCAGAGCTGCGCCAGCGCCTCGGAGGTCGTCAGGTACGCATGGTTGTCGAGATCCAGTGTGTGCTCCCGATTCAGGTGTGTTGATGCATCTGACGATAGCGATGCCCGGTCATGGCCGATAGCTCGTCCAGCAACTGATCATTGATCGGCCAGTTCCAGAACCCGAAGTAGACCGGGACATTGCATGCGTTCTAGTCGGCGCTCCCGATCCGGAATTCAATGCATAGCGGATTGAGTGGGGCCGGATAATCGCTTGGCTGGGCCTCAGCAATTTGTGAGCGGCTTTAGCCGCAAGGCTGTTCACTTAAGCACGTAGGCCCCCGGTGGGAGCAGCCGGCCGGCGCTCCGGTTGCTCACGAAGACGCCAGCACATTCGCAGCAGTTGCTGTGACTTTACCGGCCTCTTCGCTACCAGGGTAGCTCCCACTGCGGTCATCCAGTACCTTGGTGAACACTGTTGCAGCTAAAGCTGCTCCCGTATCTCAACCACAGTCCTGCCCTTGGTCTCCACATTCGCACCCGGTGCCTGAATCCGCGCTATCTCCACATCGCTCAGGCCAAGGCTGCGCAGTTCCTCACGCCATCGCAGCAAACGCTTCGGGGCTGTATGCCGGGCATTGGGGCCTTTGCCTCGCAGACACGCACGGCACATATCGTCAGGGAAGGGCCGGGCAACCCAGGTGCCGGGCCGTCGATACTCAAACAGCCCGCAATCGCAGCGGCACAGCCAGACCGTGGCCTTGCCGGAATGGCTGCGACGATACCAGGCAATGGCCGTCATCTTGCCGCGACGCTTGCCGGTGTGATCAATGGCGCTGGCGGGGCGGGGTGGAACTTGTCAATGGAGATGTCGAAGCGTGGATCTGCCTGAAAAAATGAAAGCCATCCGCGCCCGGGAGGGCCTGACGCAGGGTGAGTTTTGTGAGGTTGTTGGCATCAGTATCAGTAGCTGGAAAAAGTACGAAGCTGCGATCACTGAGATGGGGCTGCAGCCTTTCCTGAAAGTCGCCAATCATGAGCGGTTCAGGAAATATGCGTTGTGGCTTACCACGGGGGACGTGGCGCCTGAGTGTGGACAGGTGAGTCCTTTTTAATTTGGTGGCTCATCAATGCGCGACGCACTGCGTCGCGAATTGGATTGCCTTGAGCGTTCGGGATCGGCCAAAACACGGAGGCTTGGCCGGGCCTGCTGTTACTTTCCCATTACCTCAAGCAACGACCCTTGCGCGAGACCGGTCCGCCTCATACCCTGACAGCCTCAACGGCGCGCAAGGAACCACGCTGCTGACCGCATCGAGCTTGCAAATTTGTTCATGTGTGAGGTTCACAGACAATGCGCCCAGGTTGTCGGTAAGTTGCTGCTTGGAGCGCGGCCCGATGATTGGAATCGACCCGTGGGTGCCAGCCCATGCAATCGCAACCTGGCCAGCACTGACGCCGATTTCACCTGCAATCTCCAGAACTGTATCCAGGATCAAGCTGCGCTGAGGGGAGTTTTCAGCTTGAAATACTTTGCCACCGAAACCTTCGGCACGACCCTTTTCGCCTTGTCGATATTTACCGGTCAGCATGCCTCCGCCTAACGGTGACCACGTCACGATGCCAAGACCCAGAGCATATGAAGCCTGGAACAGATCAGCTTCGGGCTCACGGTGGACCAGGCTGTGCTCGAATTGAGCCGCTGCAATAGGCAACGCATGGGTGAGCTCGGCTAACGTGACGGCTCGGGAAAGTCGCCACGCCGGAAAGTTGGACAGGCCCGCGTACAGAATCTTCCCTGCGCGTGCCAAATCCTCGAAGCCTCTGACAATTTCTTCCACCGGAGTTACACCGTCTGGGTGATGGGCCCAGTAAATGTCGATCCGGTCTGTTTTAAGACGTCTCAGGCTCGCTTCTGCCGAGCTCACCAAAGCACGACGGCTGTTACCTGTCGCAAGCCTGTTAGGGCTGGCTGCCGCACCGTTGGTGAATTTCGTGGCTAGCACGAAGTCGTCGCGTCGCCCCTCAAGCAGCGTGGCGAGCAACTCCTCGGACTGGCCAAATTGATAGATATCTGCGGTGTCGATGAAGTTGCCACCGGCCTCTGCGTAAGCGTTGAAGATCGCGGCACTGGAGTCGGGATCTGCGCCATAGCCCCAGCCAGTACCGAAGTTGCCTGTGCCGAGTGCGAGTTCTGAGACACGCAGCCCTGTATTGCCGAACGTTTGGTAGTTCATAGTTATCTCCACATGGGATGTTGATGCACTTGAGTCCACGAACGCTGCGGCTGCCGCTGCCGGTAAAAAGCTTCATCTGGCATTCCCACGACTGAGCCCGATGTTTCGATGTTTCTACGGCCCATTTCTGGATCCTCGCCCACTCCGGGTTACGCAAGGTTAATCACGACTTTTCCCTTGACTCTTCCCTGTTCGACATACGTGAGTGCGTCAGCGATCGATGTAAATGGGTAGACTTTGTCGATAACCGGTTTGATGGCGCCCGATTCAACCAGCGACGTGATTTCTTTCAGTTGAGTGCCATTGGCGCGCATGAAAACGAATGAATATTTGACCCCGGCTGCGTGTGAAATTTTCCGGATCCTGAAACTAAGCAAGCGCAGGATCTGTTTGATCGGCCAGGACAAACCTTGTGCATCGCCAAACTCAGGGGTTGGTGGCCCGGAGATCGATACGAGCAGACCTCCCGGCTTGAGGCAATTCACCGACTTTTTGAGAACAACCGGATCCAGGCTGTTAACTACAACGTCATAGTCATTCAGGGCAGTCTCGAAATCCTGCTTTTTGTAGTCAATAACGATGTCAGCCCCGAGTGCTTTTACCCACTCAACATTCGGCGTGCTTGTCGTCGTGGCAACGAAAGCACCCAGATGCCTGGCAAGTTGAATGGCAACGCTGCCTACGCCTCCAGACCCTGCATGGATGAGCACCTTTTGGCCTTTCTTCAATTGGGCAGTTTCAACCAGCACTTGCCATGCCGTCAGCGCAACTAGAGGCAATGACGCCGCTTGCTCCATACTGATGTTGCGAGGTTTCAGAGCTAACGAGTCCTGGTCGACAGAAATAAGCTCGGCAAATGTCCCGATTCGATCTTGCGCAGGCCGTGCATAGACTTCGTCGCCAGGTTTGAACTGGCGAACACCAGGCCCAACACGAACCACAACGCCAGCCAAATCATTGCCCAATATCAGAGGGAATGTGTAGGGAAGAATCTGTTTGAATTCCCCTGATCTGATCTTGGCGTCCAGAGGATTTATGCTGGTGGCCTTTATTTGCACCAGAACGTCGTTGGCGCCTACTTTTGGCTCCGGTAACTCACCGATACTGCCACTGCGCTTGCCGTATTGCTTGATAAAAAAAGCCTTCATGATTATTCAACCCTTAGTGGCAGAAAGCGGCGCGCCGGCCAGTGGCACCAACGCGTCTTGAGGTGCTTGCTCAGGCGTCCAAGAGAGATTGTTGTTGGCTTCAGTGATCATTTGCGCAGCGTGTCCAATCGAGAGTCAGATTGGCAAGAGGGGACAATGCGCAGCAAACGCTCGGTCTTTAGAGCAACATATGAACGTTTGCTGCATGACAATCGCACCTCAGTTTTTGTAGCGTTCGGCGACTGCGGATTGGCGGATATCTGACAGTAAGCCTTGGCGGGCAGCCTGTAGGGCATCCCAACGAGCGCCTTCTTGCAGAGGTGGAATGGTCACCGGTTCGCGGCGATCAAAACCAACCAGTGCGGCATCGACCAGGTCTGCGACTTCCATTATTTCGCTGATGGTATTGATGTCGTAGCCTCCACGTTCCCAGATCTCTGTACGGGTCGCGGCTGGCAGTACGGCCTGGACGTACACACCTTTGGGTGAGAGTTCGAGGTTCAGCCCTTGCGAGAGAAACAGCACAAACGCCTTGGTCGCACCGTAGACCGCCATCCCATATTCCGGTGCCAGCCCGACGACCGAGCTAATGTTGATAATCGCACCACTACCGGCTTGCGCGAGCCGAGGGGCGATAGCGCTGGAGAGTCGGACCAGTGCGGTCGTGTTGAGGGCGACCAGGCTGGCAACGCTGTCGGTGGATTGATCAACGAAGCTGCCTGATTGGGCCGCTCCCGCGTTATTCACAAGAATCCCGATGCGAGCGTCTTCACGCAGACGCGCTTCTACGGTTGCCAGTTCGCTGGTTTGAGTCAGGTCAGCCTGAACCACGTCAACCACAACGCTGTATTTCTCACGCAGACGGGCCGACAGTGCGTCTAATCGGCTTTTGTCGCGGGCAACCAGTACCAGGTTGTGCCCGCGCTGGGCAAAGCGCTCGGCGTAAGTTGCGCCAATGCCTGTAGAGGCGCCAGTAATAAGTACGGTTTCAGAGATGCTCATAAATAGATGCTCTTGAATGGACGTCGGTTAACGATTCAGTGTTTGAGGTTGTTCAGTTGTGCGCATCGCGGGATTCTGCAAGCGTCGGGTAGTCGATGTAGCCGGCTGCACCTCCGCCATACAGAGTGGCAGGGTCGAATGCGGACAAAGCGGCATCAGTCTTGAGTCGCTCTACCAAATCCGGGTTGCCAATAAACGGACGTCCGAAGGCGATCAGATCGGCCTTGTCATCGTTGAGTCGGGAAGTCGCCAGGTTAATGTCATAGCCGTTGTTGGCGATGTAGGTATTTTTGAAGCGCTGGCGCAGGGAGCCAAAATCAAAGGGGGCGACGTCACGGGGGCCGCCAGTCGCACCTTCGACCACGTGCAGGTAAACCAGGCTTCGGGCGTTGAGTTGGTCAACGAGGTAGTCGAACTGAGCTTGCGGATCGCTGCTTGAAACGCCATTGGCAGGTGACACTGGAGAGATACGAATTCCGGTTCGTTCAGCACCGATCTCGCTGAGCACGGCATCAGTGACTTCGAGCAGCAGGCGTGCACGGTTTTCAACCGAGCCGCCGTAGGCGTCAGTCCGAACGTTGGCGCCATCTTTCAGGAACTGATCCAGCAAATAGCCGTTGGCGCCGTGGATCTCTACGCCGTCAAACCCCGCAGTGATGGCGTTTTTTGCCGCTTGGCGAAAGTCATTAACGATCCCGGGCAACTCTTCGATATCCAGGGCCCGAGGGACTGAGGCATCGGCGAAGCCGTTGTTGACGAAGACTTTCGTCGAGGCTTGAAGGGCAGAAGGCGCTACTGGCGCTGCACCGTTTTGCTGAAGATCAACATGAGAAACGCGCCCTACATGCCACAACTGCAGGAAAATGCGTCCTCCTTCGGCGTGAACTGCTTCGGTCACAGCGCGCCATCCCTCTATCTGCGCCGCTGTATAGATACCGGGCGTATCTTGATAGCCCTGTCCTTGCTGTGAGATCTGAGTGGCCTCAGCAATCAGCAGGCCTGCGGACGCTCGTTGCGCGTAGTAGGTTGCAGTGAGCTGCTGCGGCACAAAACCCGCCCCAGCGCGGTTTCGCGTCAGCGGCGCCATGACGAGTCTGTTGGAAAGCGTCAGTGAGCCAAGGGTGTAGGGCTCAAACAAGGTCTTGTCGTTCATATTGATTCCATACTCGTTGATCAAGGACCGCCATCTGCGCCCAGGAGGCAAAGATATGCTGCTGGCTTTTATGATGTCGATCGTAATCAAAAGTGTCAACTGTTTTGATTATGATCGACATCAGAGTATAGTGCGGCCTATGTTTGCCAGGCTCAGGAGTGCGCAATGAAGATCACCAAGACGCAATCACTCGCCAACCGGGCTCGCATTGTGGATACGGCTTCAGAGCTGTTTCGTGAGCGTGGATACGATGGGGTCGGTGTGACGGAGCTGATGGCCACTGCTGGCTTTACTCAGGGGGGCTTTTACAAGCACTTCGGTTCCAAGGCTGATCTGATGGCTGAAGCCGCTGAAAATAGCCTTTCGCAATCGCTTGACCGTACCCGCGACCTTGATGTTGCAGGTTTCGTAAACAGGTACGTTTCTCGGGGGCATCGAGACGGACGGGGTGAGGGCTGTACGATGGCAGCGCTGTGCGGTGACGCGGCTCGCCAATCAGAGCAATTGAAGGCGACCTTTGCCGTTGGCGTTGAAAAGATGCTGGCAGCGCTTGAGGAAAAATTTCAGGCAGGTCTGGATGCGCCGCAGCAGGACGCCAGGGCGAGAATGATCGACCTGCTGGCCCATGCAGTCGGTGCGGTCATCCTGTCTCGGGCGTGTCCGGATGACTCGGCTCTCGCGGATGAAATACTGGAAACTTGCCGTGCCGACATAATTGCATCTTTGCCAGCGAATAAACAAAGTGGCGTCTGAGCATTGCCCACGTCCTCGCTGATTCGCTTGAAGGTGCAGCCGCACGGGCAGTCGCTACTGGCCGGGTCGTGATGGATCTGGGTGTGGAAACTTTGTCGGCGCTGTTGAGTGCGGTGTCTGCATGCGCTGGGTCTAGGGGCTGTTGACGTTTCATCACAACCGCGCCGAGGTCTGTTTTGTCGGCCTGCATAGGCTTCAGTCTGTTGAAGTGTGTGTGACAAAACAGCCACGGCCCTGCGGGTTGCGCCCCAAATCGTGCCATGCGTCGTTGAAGGACTTGAAAAGGGAGCGACCATTTCCTGCGTCCTTCGCCTCGCCTGACACGATTTGGCGCTGCAACGCGGCCTGCGCTGAAACGTCAACAGCCCCTAGTGCAATAACACTTTGCGGCAAAAAAACAAAACCCCCGGTCGCCAACGCGAACCGGGGGTTTGGTCATTGCATCAAGCCGCGTGTCACTCCACGGGGCTGAACATCAAACGTTAAAGCGGAAGTGCAGCACGTCACCGTCTTTAACGATGTAATCCTTGCCTTCCAGGCGCCATTTGCCAGCCTCTTTAGCCCCAGCCTCACCCTTGAACTGAATGAAGTCGGCATACGCCACGCACTCGGCGCGAATGAAGCCTTTCTCGAAGTCGGTGTGAATCACACCGGCCGCCTGCGGCGCAGTAGCGCCGACCCGCACGGTCCAGGCACGTACTTCTTCCACGCCGGCGGTGAAGTAGGTCTGCAGGTTCAGCAGCTCGTAACCGGCACGGATGACGCGGTTCAGGCCAGGTTCTTCCAGGCCCAGGGCTTCGAGGAATTCGTCCTTCTCTTCGCCTTCGTCCAGCTCGGCGATTTCGGCTTCGATCTTGTTGCACACCGGCACCACTACCGCGCCTTCTTCCTCGGCGATGGCTTTGACGACGTCGAGAAACGGGTTGTTCTCGAAGCCGTCTTCAGCGACGTTGGCGATGTACATGACCGGCTTGCTGGTCAGCAGGTGGAAGCCACGGATCACGGCTTTCTCGTCGCTGCTCATGTTCTTCATCAGGCTGCGCGCTGGCTTGCCTTCGGTGAAGTGGGCGATGAGTTGTTCCAGCAGGGCCTTCTGGGCCACGGCGTCTTTGTCGCCGCCTTTGGCGTTGCGGGCAACTTTCTGGACCTGCTTCTCGCAGCTGTCGAGGTCAGCGAAGATCAGTTCCAGGTCGATGATTTCGATGTCACGCTTGGGGTCGACGCTGTTGGCAACGTGAATCACGTTCTCGTCTTCGAAGCAGCGCACCACATGGGCGATGGCGTCGGTTTCACGGATGTTGGCCAGGAACTTGTTGCCCAGGCCTTCGCCTTTCGAGGCACCGGCTACCAGACCTGCGATGTCGACGAATTCCATGGTGGTCGGCAGGATGCGCTTGGGGTTGACGATGGCTGCCAGGGCCGCCAGGCGCGCGTCGGGCATTGGTACGATGCCGCTGTTCGGCTCGATGGTGCAGAAGGGAAAGTTCTCTGCCGCGATGCCCGACTTGGTCAGGGCGTTGAACAGGGTGGACTTGCCGACGTTAGGCAGGCCGACGATGCCGCAATTGAATCCCATGGTGTTCCCCTCAGTTATTTGGGGGAGGCTCTAAAAACTACCTGCGTTGTCATCGCTGCGTTAAAACAGGCTCACAATGCTCATTGACCGTCAGTCAACTGCGCTTGTTCGCCTGTTTTTGCCTTGCGCTGACTGCCTCGCCTACGTTTTTAGAGGCTCCCCCTGTCAGGCCTTTTGGCTGTGCAGGGTACGCATCGCACGGCTCCAGTCGCCGGCAAGGATATCCGGCAGCACGCCGAGGGCAAAGTCGATACTGGCGTCGAGCTTTTCCTGTTCGGCGCGTGGCGCGCGACCCAGGACAAACCCTGACACCTTGCTGGCATCCCCTGGGTGGCCAATGCCGAGCCGCAGGCGATGAAATGTGTTCTGGTTGGCCATTTGCGCAATGATGTCGCGCAGGCCGTTGTGGCCGCCATGACCGCCGCCCGTCTTGAGTTTGGCGACGCCCGGCGGCAAGTCGAGTTCGTCGTGGGCCACCAGGATCTCGTCGATACCGATACGGTAGAAGCCGGCGAGTGCCGCCACGGCCTGGCCGCTGCGGTTCATGTAGGTGGTGGGAATCAACAGACGAACGTCCTGACCCTGATGCGTGAAGCGTCCGGTCAGGCCAAAGAATTTGCGCTCGGCGACGAGATTGACCCGCTGCGCCTGAGCAATACGCTCGACGAAAAAAGCCCCTGCGTTATGCCGGGTCTGTTCGTATTCGGCGCCTGGATTTCCCAGGCCAACGATCAGTTTTACGGTCACTGCAGGGGCTTCCTTCTTACAGCTGTGGATAACATCGCCGCTCTAAGGCGGCTGTGGACAAAACGGGCTCATTTACCGGTGTAAACGCTGTTTTATCACGATGCTATCTGAACAACTGCGCGTTACCGGGTAACGGGTAGCTCTTAAAACTGGCTGCTTCGCCGACGTTTTTAGAGGCACCCTAATGAAATTACTCGGCAGCAGGTTCTTCTTCAGCAGCTACACGTGGCGCGTGGACGTTGGCGATAGCCAGGTCGG
Source organism: Pseudomonas sp. LJDD11 (assembly GCF_024584215.1). NCBI lineage: Bacteria > Pseudomonadati > Pseudomonadota > Gammaproteobacteria > Pseudomonadales > Pseudomonadaceae > Pseudomonas > Pseudomonas sp. LJDD11. The sequence continues at coordinate 93,915 of NZ_JANJFL010000025.1, read as the reverse complement.
TGCCGTGTGCCAGTGCTACGAACTCAACGCCTTTAGGTGCTTTGAGGTCGGACAGGTGGATAGTGGTGCCGATTTCGGCGTTACCCAGGTCAACTTCGATGAACTCAGGCAGGTCTTTCGGCAGAACGCTCACTTCCAGCTCAGTGGTAGTGTGCGAGATTTCGCCGCCTTTCTTGATCGGAGCTTCTTCGTTGATGAAGTGAACCGGTACTTTAGCGGTCAGTTTTTGACCAGCTACAACGCGAACGAAGTCAGCGTGCAGTACGTGACCCTTGGCTGGGTGACGTTGCAGGGCCTTGATGACCACGTCTTGTTTCTGGCCGCCAACGTTCAGGGCGATAACGTGAGCGTAGGACGCTTCGTTTTCCAGCAGTTTGGCCAGTTCTTTAGCCAGGATGCTGATCGACTCAGGGGCTTTGTCGCCACCGTAGACAACAGCTGGAACCAGGCTGGCGATACGACGCAGGCGGCGGCTCGCACCTTTCCCCAGGTCGGAACGCGCTTCAGCATTCAGATTGAAATCAGTCATTTTGGATCTCCAAAGTAGCCAATCATCCTGACGTTTGCGACCAGCGTCAGGCGATATGGGCAAAAAAGCCCCGCCTTGGCCAGATGACCAGGGCGGGGCGCTTTTCGTCGACGAGATGCACGCTGAAAGCTGTTGGCTCTTAGCGGAACATCGCGCTGATCGATTCTTCATTGCTGATGCGGCGAACCGCTTCAGCTACCACCGGCGCGATATCCAGTTGACGGATACGGCTGCAGGCTTGTGCTGCGGCAGACAACGGGATGGTGTTGGTCACCACCAGTTCGTCGAGCACGGAATTTTCAATGTTTTCGATGGCCCGACCCGACAGCACAGGGTGTGTGCAGTAGGCGAATACCTTGGCCGCGCCGTGCTCTTTCAGAGCTTTGGCTGCATGGCACAGGGTACCGGCAGTATCGACCATGTCGTCGACGAGGATGCAGGTGCGTCCTTCAACGTCGCCAATGATATGCATCACTTCAGAGTGATTGGCTTTCTCACGGCGTTTGTCGATGATGCCGAGATCGACACCCAGCGACTTGGCAACAGCACGTGCACGCACGACGCCGCCGATGTCCGGGGAAACGATCATCAGGTTTTCGAAGCGCTGGTCTTCGATATCGTCCACCAGAACTGGCGAACCGTAGATGTTATCTACCGGAATATCGAAGAAGCCCTGGATCTGGTCAGCATGCAGGTCAACGGTCAGAACGCGGTCGATACCCACAACGGTGAGCATGTCGGCGACGACCTTGGCACTGATTGCCACACGTGCGGAACGCGGACGGCGATCCTGGCGGGCATAACCAAAGTAGGGAATAACAGCAGTGATTCGCGATGCTGAGGAGCGGCGGAAGGCATCAGCCATCACGACGAGTTCCATCAGGTTATCGTTGGTCGGAGCGCAAGTCGGCTGAATAATGAAAACGTCTTTACCGCGAACGTTTTCATTGATCTCAGTGCTGATCTCGCCGTCGGAGAATTTACCGACAGAGACGTCACCGAGAGGGATATGCAGCTGACGTACAACACGCCGAGCCAGATCGGGGTTGGCATTCCCCGTAAAGACCATCATCTTGGACACGCGCAGTACCTGGAGGCTGTGAGTAACCTGGATGAGATAGGAAAATGGCAGGGGCGGCTGGATTCGAACCAACGCATGGCAGGATCAAAACCTGCTGCCTTACCGCTTGGCGACGCCCCTGTAGTGGTGGTGCTCTCGAGTGCCTGGCACTCTGTTCCTCTAAAGACCCTGTAGCTTGCGGTGCAACATCGAAACGTTGCTGCCTTTGGCTACAAATCCTGTAAGGGGATCTGAAAGAAGGGCCGAGACTTTATCAGCTTCAGCTTTGTTTGGGAAGGCCCCAAACACGCAACCTCCAGTTCCAGTCAGTTTGGCTTCGGTGTATTTACCTAGCCATTTCAAGGCGTTATGTACTTCTGGATAACGTCTTTCAACCACTGCCTGACAGTCATTTCGACCGTTTCCCTCGGGAACGGGGCGCACTTTAATGGGCTTGGAATCACGTGTCAACAATGGATCGGAAAATATTTCTACTGTACTTACAGAGACTTGTGGCACAACCACCAGATACCAAGGCTCGTCGGGTTCCACGGGGGTGAGGATTTCACCCACGCCTTCGGCAAATGCCGCGTGACCACGGACGAACACCGGCACGTCGGCGCCCAGGCTCAGGCCCAGTTTTGCCAGCGCGTCATGGTCCAGGCCCAGTTGCCAGAGGTGGTTCAAGGCGAGCAGGGTGGTGGCGGCGTCGGAGCTGCCGCCGCCGATGCCGCCGCCCATGGGCAAGCGCTTCTCCAGCCAGATGTCGATGCCCAGCGGGCAACCGGACTGCGCTTGCAGGGCGCGGGCGGCGCGCACGATCAGATTGCTGTCGTGAGGCACGCCGGGAATTTCGGTGTTGAGGATGATCTGGCCGTCATCGCGCAGCGCATAACCCAGCTCGTCACCGTAGTCGACGAACTGAAACAGGGTCTGCAACTGGTGGTAGCCGTCGGCGCGGCGGCCGAGAATGTGCAGCATCAGGTTGAGCTTGGCCGGGGCGGGCAGCCACAGTGGTGCGTCAGTCATTGGTTTACTGCCCCAGCTTGCGTGGTTGCCAGTCTTTGATTACCAGGGTCACGTCCAGATCCTGGCCGTGCAGCTTGACCCGCTCGGGCAGCCAGAAGCCGTTCTGCTCGATGTAGCTGAGGTACTCGACCTGCCAGCCGTCTTGTTCGAGGCTGGCCAGTCGGCTGTCGTCATCCAGGGTCAGACGGCTCTTGGTCTCCGGTGCTGGCAGGCCGCGCACCCACCAGACCAGATGCGAGACTGGCAGTTTCCAGCCCAGTTGCTCCTCCAGCAGGCCTTCCGGGGTGGTCGCTTCGAAGCGCCCCTGGTTGGCAACTTCCAGGGCTACGCTGCCAGGGCGGCCGGTCAGACGAGCCGCGCCGCGACCCAGCGGGCCGGACAGGCGGATATCGTAGTAATCCTGGCGTTGCAGCCAGAACAGCGTGCCGCTGCCCGAATCTTTAGGCGCGCGAATGCCGACCTTGCCGTTGATCTGCCAGCCATCGAGGGTGCTGAGCTGTTGTTTATGCAATCCCCACTGCTGGGAGTTGCCTTTGCCTTGCAGGGCTTCGCGCGAGCCAATACCGGCGCAGCCGGCGAGCAGGGCGATGAAACTAAATACGATGAGATTGCGTAAAAACATAGTCATCTCTGGGTTATGAGATTGATCTGGAGCGACTGGCCGGCGTTCGGTTCCAACCGTGATGTAGCTTGATTCGACGGTAGGAACTCGTCTATCCCCCGGGTGCGGCCCTGTCGCGAAGCAACCACGGGGCCTCGTAGGAGCAGCTTTAGCTGCGAAGCCTTTCGCGGCTAAAGCCGCTCCTACGAGGTTCACCTCAGCCTTGGGTTCAGAGTTTTTCGGAGCCGGTCAGGCGTTGCACGGTGCTGCGCAAAACCGGGCTGTCGGGTTGCTCTTCAAAGGCTTTGGCCCAAACCTGGCGCGCCTCGCGCTCTTTGCCCCGCGCCCAAAGCACTTCGCCCAGGTGGGCGGCGACTTCATGGTCGGGGAAGCGCTCCAGTGCCAGGCGCAGCAGGCGCTCGGCTTCTTCGAGGTTGCCGAGGCGGAAGTTCACCCAGCCGAGGCTGTCGAGCACGGCCGGGTCATCAGGGTTGATGATGTGGGCTTTTTCGATCAGAGCCTTGGCTTCTTCATAGCGGGTAGTGCGATCGGCCAGGGTGTAGCCCAGCGCATTGAGCGCCATGGCGTTTTCCGGGTCGCGCTTGAGGATGGCCCGCAGGTCGGTTTCAAGCTGCGCCAGATTGTCGCGTTTTTCCGCGAGCATGGCCCGGGTATACAGCAGGTTCATGTCGTCCGGGAACTGTTTCAGTGCGCTGTTGAGCACCTGCCAGCCACGCTCGGGATGATTGTTGGCGGTCTGGGTCTCGGCCTCGATCAGGTACAGCTGGATGGCGTAGTCCGGCTGGTTGTCGCGCGCTTCTTTCAGGCGCCGCGAGGCCTCGGCAGCGTTGCCATTGCTGATCAGGATATCGGCCTGGCGCAACTGCGCCGGCAGAAACTCCTGGCTCGGCCCTACTTGCGCATATTCATCCAGGGCACTTTGCGGGTCGTCACGCTCTTCAAAGATACGCCCCAGGTTCAGGTGCGCGGTGTCGACATGGGCGTCGCGGGCGACCAGTTCTTCGAGATAACCGGCGGCTTCGTCCCAGGCCTTGGCTTCCAGGCACACCAGTGCCAGCGACAGGCGCAGGTCATCGTCGTCAGGGTATTGCTGCAACAGGTTGGCGAACTGCGCTTTGGCGTCGGTCATGCGGTCCTGTTCGACCAGCATGCGCGCGTAGGTCAGGCGCAGGCGCTTCTCGTCGGGGTATTTCTTGAGGCTTTTTTCCAGGATCGACAAGCCTTCCTTGCCGCGCCCCAGGCTTTGCAGCAGGCGGGTACGCAACAGGATCGGGGCAATCTCGCCGTCTTTGGGCGGGTTGTCTTCAAGCAGCTTGAGCGACTGTTCAGAGTCGCCGTTCTGCTGCAGCAGCAGGGCCTTGCCGAACACCAGTTGGCCATTGTTGGGGTATTTGGCCAGCAGCCGGTCGAAGCTCTTGATCAGTGCATTGCGAGTGTCGGAGTCGGTTTCGGCGGCCGCCAGCGCAAGGAAATCAAAATGCGTGTCGCCCTGCCCCTGCAGAACCCGCTCCATATAACGCATCGAGTCGTCGTAACGACCGGCGCGGGCCAGCTGAATGGCGGCTGCGCGTTGCGACTCGAGATTTTCCGGGTTATTGCGCGCCCAGATCAGTGCGGTGTCCAGCGCCGCGTCATCGGCACCGACGTATTCTGCGATACGAAAGGCGCGTTCGGAGACGGCCGGATCCTGGGTGGTCGCCGCCTGAGACACGTAGTTGTCCAGGGCAATATCGAAGCGATTGCGTTGCCCAGCCAGTTCGGCCACCAGCAGGCTGTACATCGTCTCCTGGGTGAACGAGCCGTACACCACCGGCTTTTCAGCCGGTGCCGGGGTCGGTTCTTTCTGGGCCTGCGCCGAAGGTGTGTCGACCGGAGCCAAAGACTGACATCCGCCGAGCATGACGAGGGCGAGGAACAACGCGGGGGATTTATTCATATATAAGAGAGGCGGCTTACCTGCGGTTTGGACCATCATGACACAAGGCTGTCGGCAAAACCCACAGCGGCTTTAAAAAACCGGAGCCCCCGCCGGTGCCGGTATTTCAGGGGCAATTGGCCGGATTTCTAGTGGGACAATAATCTACGGTGGTTGTTCTAATCCTGGCTAAGTAGGACAATTGCTGGCTTCACGTCACCACCAGCGACCCTGAATGGCCTTCCTTGCACTTGGTATCAACCATAAGACTGCCTCAGTAGACGTGCGCGAGCGCGTGGCATTTACGCCTGAGCAGTTGGTTGAGGCCCTGCAACAGCTCTGCCGCCTGACTGACAGCAGCGAAGCAGCAATCCTGTCGACCTGCAACCGCAGCGAGTTGTACATCGCCCATGAACACCTGAGCGCCGACGCCGTGCTGGGCTGGCTGGCCAGTTACCACCAGCTTAGCCTCGAAGAGTTACAGGCGAGTGCTTATGTGCATCAGGATGATTCCGCCGTACGGCATATGATGCGCGTCGCCTCCGGGCTCGACTCGCTGGTGCTGGGCGAGCCGCAGATTCTCGGCCAGATGAAATCCGCCTATGCCGTGGCCCGTGAGGCCGGTACGGTGGGGCCGCTGCTCGGCCGGCTGTTTCAGGCCACCTTCAGCGCCGCCAAGCAGGTGCGTACTGACACGGCCATTGGTGAAAACCCGGTGTCAGTGGCCTTTGCTGCGGTCAGCCTGGCCAAGCAGATCTTCAGTGACCTGCAACGCAGCCAGGCGTTGCTGATCGGCGCCGGCGAGACCATCACCCTGGTTGCTCGCCACCTGCGCGATCTGGGCGTCAAACGTATCGTGGTCGCCAACCGGACCCTGGAGCGCGCCAGCATTCTGGCCGCCGAGTTCGGCGCCCATGCGGTGCTGCTTTCGGATATCCCGGCCGAGCTGGTCAACAGCGATATCGTCATCAGTTCCACCGCCAGTCAGTTGCCGATTCTGGGCAAGGGCGCGGTTGAAAGTGCACTGAAGCTGCGCAAGCACAAGCCGATCTTCATGGTCGATATCGCCGTGCCGCGGGATATCGAGGCTCAGGTCGGTGAGCTGGACGACGTCTACCTGTATACCGTCGACGACCTGCACGAAGTGGTCGCGGAAAACCTCAAGTCACGCCAGGGCGCCGCGCTGGCCGCCGAAGCGCTGGTCGAGGTCGGTGCCGAAGAGTTCATGTCACGGCTGCGCGAACTGGCGGCGGTCGATGTGCTCAAGGCCTATCGTCAGCAGAGCGAACGCCTGCGCGATGAAGAACTGAGCAAGGCCCAGCGCCTGCTGGCCAATGGCGGTAATGCCGAGGAAATCCTTGTGCAACTGGCCCGTGGCCTGACCAACAAGCTGCTGCATGCGCCAAGTGTGCAGCTCAAGAAGCTGTCTGCCGAAGGCCGCCTCGATGCGCTGGCCATGGCCCAGGAACTATTCGCCCTCGGTGAGGGCTCGACGGATAAATCCCCGCAATGAAAGCTTCACTGCTCAATAAGCTGGACGTGCTCAACGACCGGTTCGAGGAACTGACCGCGCTGCTCGGCGACGCGGAAGTCATCAGCGACCAGACCAAATTCCGTGCCTATTCGCGTGAATACGCCGAAGTGGAGCCGGTCATCGAGACCTATAAGCAGCGTCTGAAGGTGCTGGCTGATCTTGACGGCGCCCAGGCGCTGCTCAAGGACAGCGACCCGGACATGCGTGAAATGGCCGTCGAAGAGGTGCGCGAAGGCAAGCTGCAATTGCAGGCGCTCGAAGAGCAACTGCAACGCATGTTGCTGCCCAAAGACCCTAACGACGGGCGTAACGTGTTTCTGGAAATTCGCGCCGGCACCGGCGGTGACGAGGCGGCGATTTTTTCCGGCGACCTGTTCCGGATGTATTCGCGTTACGCCGAGCGGCGTGGCTGGCGGGTCGAGGTTTTGTCCGAGAACGAAGGCGAGCACGGCGGCTACAAAGAAATCATTGCCCGCGTCGAGGGCGACAGTGTCTATGGCAAGCTCAAGTTCGAGTCCGGTGCGCACCGTGTCCAGCGCGTGCCGGAAACCGAATCCCAGGGTCGCATCCACACCTCGGCCTGCACCGTGGCAGTGCTCGCCGAGCCTGATGAACAGCAGGCCATCGAGATCAACCCGGCAGAATTGCGCGTCGACACCTACCGTGCCTCGGGGGCCGGTGGTCAGCACGTCAACAAGACCGATTCGGCGATCCGCATCACCCACTTGCCTACCGGTATCGTGGTCGAGTGCCAGGAAGAGCGTTCGCAACACAAGAACCGCGCCCGGGCAATGTCGTGGTTGTCTGCCAAACTCAACGACATGCAAAGCAGTGCGGCGGCCAACGCCATTGCCACCGAGCGCAAGCTGCTGGTCGGCTCAGGCGACCGTTCCGAGCGCATTCGCACCTACAACTATCCGCAAGGCCGGGTGACCGACCATCGGATCAATCTCACCTTGTATTCGCTGGATGAAGTTTTGGCCGGTGGAGTCGATGCAGTGATAGAACCATTGCTTGCCGAATACCAGGCAGACCAACTCGCGGCACTGGGTGAATAAATGACCATCATCGCCAGCCTGTTAAGAAGTGCTGAACTTCCCGATTCTCCGACGGCGCGTCTGGACGCCGAGTTGCTGCTGGCAGCGGCACTGGGCAAACCGCGCAGCTTTCTGCACACCTGGCCAGAGCGGATCGTCAGCAGCGAGGCGGCCCAGGCGTTCTCGGGTTACCTGGAGCGCCGCCGCAGCGGTGAGCCGGTGGCCTATATCCTGGGCCAGCAAGGCTTCTGGAAGCTGGATCTGGAGGTGGCGCCGCATACGCTGATTCCGCGTCCTGAAACCGAGATGCTGGTGGAGGCCGCTCTGGAGCAGGTCCCGCCCTTCGCGTCGGCCAGTGTGCTCGATCTGGGCACTGGCAGCGGGGCGATCGCCCTGGCGCTGGCCAATGAAAAGCGCAACTGGCGGGTTACCGCTGTCGACCGAGTACCGGAAGCGGTGGCGCTGGCCGAGCGCAATCGCCAGCGCCTGCACCTGGACAATGCCAAGGTCCTGCAGAGTCATTGGTTCGAGGCGCTGGGTGATGAGCGTTTCGATTTGATCATCAGCAATCCGCCTTATATCGCCGATACCGATCCGCACCTGAGCCAGGGCGACGTGCGCTTTGAACCCAGCAGCGCGCTGACCTCCGGTGGCGATGGCCTGGATGACATCCGGGTGATCATTGCCCAGGCCGTGGAGCATCTGAACCCCGCTGGCTGGTTGATGCTTGAACACGGCTATGACCAGGGCGCTGCGGTGCGCGAGTTGCTGGTCGAGCATGGCTATCAGCGCGTACAGACCCGCCGCGATCTGGGTGATCACGAGCGCATCAGCTTCGGATGCCTGCCGTGCTGAGTGACCAAGAGCTGCTGCGTTACAGCCGGCAGATTCTCCTGCAACACGTGGATATCGACGGCCAGTTGCGCCTGAAGGCCAGCCGTGTACTGATCGTCGGCCTGGGCGGGCTGGGCTCGCCGGTGGCGCTGTATCTGGCGGCGGCAGGGGTCGGCGAGTTGCATCTGGCGGACTTCGACAGCGTCGACCTGACCAATCTGCAACGCCAGGTCATTCACGATAGCCACAGTGTCGGGGTGCTCAAGGTTGACTCGGCAATGACCCGGCTGGCGGCGATCAATCCGCTGGTCACGCTGGTGCCGCATCGTCAGGCACTGGATGCCGATTCGCTGGCGGCCGTAATCGCCGGGGTCGATCTGGTACTCGATTGCTGCGACAACTTCTCCACCCGCGAGGCGGTCAATGCCGCCTGTGTCGCCGCCGGCAAACCGCTGGTCAGCGGGGCGGCGATTCGTCAGGAAGGGCAGCTTTCGGTATTTGACCCACGCCGTGCCGAGAGTCCGTGTTACCACTGCCTGTACGGCCACGGCAGCGATACCGAACTGACCTGCAGCGAAGCCGGGGTCATCGGCCCGCTGGTGGGGCTGGTCGGCAGCCTGCAAGCCCTTGAGGCGCTGAAACTATTGGCCGGCTTTGGCGAGCCGATGGTCGGCCGGTTGTTGTTGATCGACGCGCTGGGCACGCGCTTTCGCGAGCTGAAAGTGCGCCGTGATCCGGCTTGTGCCGTGTGTGGTTCATGACTGAGGTGCAGATGAGCCATGCTCGCCAAGCGCCGGTGGCGGTGTTCGACTCCGGGGTTGGCGGCCTGTCGGTGCTGGCCGAGATCCGCCGCCTGTTGCCGGCCGAGTCGTTGTATTACCTTGCCGATGCCGGGCATGTGCCCTACGGCGAGAAAAGCCCCGAGTTCATTGTCCAGCGCTGCATGAGCATCGCCGGTTTTTTCCATGCCCAGGGCGCCAAGGCGCTGGTGCTGGCGTGTAACACGGCCACTGCCGCCGCTGCTGCGCAACTGCGTGAGCGCTACCCGGACTGGCCGCTGGTGGCCATGGAGCCTGCCGTCAAACCGGCGGCCGCCGCGACCCGCAGTGGCGTGGTGGGGGTGCTGGCGACCACCGGTACGTTGCAGAGTGCTCGATTCGCCGCCTTGCTCGACCGTTTTGCCGGGGATGTGCGGGTCGTGACCCAGCCGTGCCCCGGACTGGTGGAACTGATCGAAACCGGCGAGCTGCATGGCCCGGCCATTACCCGGCTGCTGCAGCGCTATGTCGAGCCGCTGCTGGCACAAGGTTGTGACACCCTGATTCTGGGCTGTACCCACTATCCGTTTCTTAAACCGCTGCTGCGCCAGATGCTGCCAGCGCACATCAGCCTGATCGACACCGGGGCTGCGGTTGCCCGCCAGTTGCAGCGCCTGCTGGAGCAACGTGAGCTGACGGCGCAGGGGCCGGCTCGGCCAACCCAGTTCTGGACCAGTGGCGATTCGGACAACTTCAGAAAAATCTTACCTACCCTATGGAAAAGCGCCGACAGTGTGCAAAGCTTCAACTTGTAAAAAAAATGTGAAATTCTGTTGGCGCGACTGAACTAATGTTTGGTTACAGATTTCTATCTACAGGTCTGCAAGCTTCAAAAAACTATAACGGCGTGATTATTCAGGGATGTTTCTGATGAAACGACTTTTTAGCGTGGCTGTGTTTGCAGCTGCCATGATGGGGCAGGTTTGCGTAGCACAGGCTGATGGTACGGAGTTCTCCGTGGGTTATACCGGTGAGTCGACCATGACCTATCGGTTGGGCGTGCAGTTCGATTGGGACAAGAGCTGGCTGCAAAGCGATGTCGGCCGCCTGACCGGTTACTGGGATGCGGCCTATACGTTCTGGGACGGTGACAAATACAAGGACAACCACTCGCTGTCGTTCTCGCCAGTGTTTGTGTATGAATTCGCCGGCAACAGCGTCAAGCCTTACATTGAGGCCGGTATTGGTATTGCGGGCTTCTCCAATACCCAGATCGAAGGTAACAAGCTGGGCAGTTCGTTCAACTTTGAAGACCGCATCGGCTTCGGCCTGCGGTTTGCCGGTGGTCATGAAGTGGGCATCCGCGCCACTCATTACTCCAACGCCGGCCTCAAACAGCCGAACGACGGGATTGAAAGCTACGCGCTGCATTACAAGCTGCCGTTCTGATACCGCCCGCTGCCCGCTCCTACGGGGTTTACACGCAACCCGGTAACGGTCGGGCAGCGAACCGCTTCAACCGCGAACACGCCGCGCCAGCCCATGTAACAACGGCAACACTACCGCCCAGATTGCGGCCAGCAGCAACAGACTCGGCCACAGCCCCAGCGGCAACCCCACCCCCGCCAGTTGCGCCCCGGCGTAATACGACAGTGGCCCGCTTACTGCACCCAGCAAACTCCCCAGCCACCACGGCTTTGCTGTCCAGGCCAGGCAGTGGTTCAAGGTCGTGCCCAGTAGTGCCCAGAGCAGCATCAGCCACAGCGGTATCCATTGGCTGCCCGTACTGAAATCGAACACCCCAAGCCAGGTCAGGGCGCTGTCGAGCAAGGTGCCGAACAGCATCACGCTGAGCAGCAGGCGTATTTGCCCGTGACGCAGGATGTGCACGCCCAGAATCAGCGCCGCCAGCCACAACCAGTCCAGCACACAGGCGAACCAACCCGCCTGGAACAGCAGGGCGTTGATGAGCTTGTCACGCATCAAGTTTGCCGAGCAGTGGCGAGCGTTGTGCCTGTGGCTTGGCCAGCAGCAGTTGTGCGGTGCCGATGGTTCGTTCGATGAAGCCGCCCTCGCAGTAGCACAGGTAGAACTCCCATAGGCGCAGGAAGTAATCGTCGTAGCCGAGTTCTTTCAACTGTGTGTGGGCCTGGCGGAAGTTGTCGTGCCACAGGCGCAGGGTTCGGGCGTAGTGCAGACCGAAATCCTCCATGTGCAGCAGATTCATGTCGGTGTCGCTGCCGACGATTTCCAGCATCTTGTGTACCGAAGGCAGCGCGCCGCCGGGGAATATATAGCGCTGGATAAAGTCCACATTGCGCCGTGCCTGCTCGTAGCGTTGTTCGCGGATGGTAATCGCCTGCAGCAGCATCAGCCCGTCGGGCTTGAGCAGGCTGGCGCATTGCTTGAAATAGGTAGGCAAAAAGCGGTGGCCCACGGCTTCGATCATCTCGATGGACACCAGCTTGTCGTACTCGCCGCTCAGGTCGCGGTAGTCCTCCAGCAGCAGGGTCACCCGATCTTGCAGGCCCAGCGTGACCAGCCGTTGGGCGGTGTAGGCGAACTGTTCTTTGGACAGGGTGGTGGTGGTCACCCGGCAGCCGTAGTGCTGCGCGGCATAAATCGCCATGCTGCCCCAGCCGGTGCCGATCTCCAGCAGATGGTCTTCGGGTTTGAGGTCAAGCTTCTGGCAGATGCGCTCCAGCTTGTTGAGCTGCGCCTGTTCCAGAGTGTCGTCGGCGCTGCGAAACTGCGCCGCCGAGTACATCATGGTCGGGTCGAGAAACTGTTCGAACAGGCGATTGCCCAGGTCGTAATGCGCCTCGATGTTTTTCCGCGAGCCCTGGCGGGTATTGCGGTTGAGCCAGTGCAGGCCATGCAGCAGTGGTCGGGTCAGGCGCGCAAGCCCACCTTCCATGGCGTCCAGCACATCGAGATTGCTGACGAAGATGCGTACCACGGCGGTAAGGTCCGGGGTGGTCCAATAGCCGTGGATAAACGCCTCGGCGGCACCAATCGAGCCATTGCTGGCGACCATGCCCCAGAGCGCGCTGTCGAGCACCTGAATCTCGCCTTGCAGCAACGCGCCGGCGCGGCCGAATACCTGACGCTCATTGCCTTCGACGATCACCAGTTGGCCTTGACGCAAGTTACCCAACTGGCGCAGTACGCCCTTACGCAACAAACCTGCGGTCAGGCCATAGGTGGTCCGTGACGCGGAAAAACTACTGCTGAGGCTTTTCATGAGGTCTTTCCTTGGGAGGCGTTGTGGCCGTGCGGTATTCGCCTTCGGCAGGTTGATGGTCGACAATCGGGATCCGTTTGAGCAGCAGGCGCAGGGCTTGCCAGTAGATGGCCAGGCAGGTTTTGGCGGTCATCCATGGAAAGGCCAGCAGGTAGCGGTGCAAGGTGCTGCGGCTGAGCGCCTGGCGTTGCAGGGTCAAGGTTGCATCAAAGACCTTCTGCTCGCCTTGCCAGTCCGCCATATGTACGCCCAGGCGTTCGGCGGCCGGGCTGAATTTCATGCGGTATTCCAGATCGCGGGGCATGAACGGCGAGACATGAAAGGCCTTGGCCACGGCAAAGTGTTGATGCCCTGTACCTTGAGCCGGCAGTACATAGTGATAACGCTCACGCCAGGGCGTATTGCTGACTTCACAGAGAATCGCTTGCAAGGCGCCGTTGCGGTCATGGCAATAGAAGAAACTCACCGGGTTGAACGCCAGACCCCAACTGCGCGCCTGGGTCAGCAGGCAGATGCGCCCGTCGGGCACTTTGCCCAGCGCCTCTGCGACGCGCTCGCGTACCGCATCGATCAGCGGTACGCCGCGGCCGGTCCAGGCCTTGAGGTAATCGGTTTCGCGGAACGAGAACGGCATGAAGCGCTGCCTGCCGGCCAGTGGGGAAAGGCCGAGTACCGCGTCCTGCTCGTCGAGGTCCAGGTACAGCAGCCCGATCCGGTAGCGAAACTGATGCCCGCGCGGCACGAAGCGCCGGTGGGCGATCCAGCCGCTGTACAGGGCGCTGTTCACAACGTTTCCCCAAAGGCTTCGGCCACCCGCAGCGCGCTGCTGACGCCGTCCTCATGAAACCCGTTGGCCCAGTAGGCGCCGCAATACCAGCTGTGGTTGGCACCTTTGAGTTCGGCCCAGCGTGCTTGCGCTGCTACGGCGGCCAGGCTGTATTGCGGGTGGGCGTAGCGGTAGCGGCCGAGGATCTTCGCCGGGTCGATGGCGCTCGTCTGATTGAGGCTGACGCAGAACGTGGTGTCGCTGTGCAGCCCTTGCAGGATGTTCATGTTGTAGGTGACCGCAGCCATCTGCTGCGGGTCGCCGCCGAGCCGGTAGTTCCAGCTGGCCCAGGCCAGGCGGCGGTCGGGCAGCAGGCGGGTGTCGGTGTGCAGCACCACGTCGTTCTCGGCATAGGGCAGGGCGCCAAGGATCTGCTGTTCGGCCGCGGTCGGTGCGGCCAGCATTTGCAGCGCCTGGTCGCTATGACAGGCAAACACCACCTGATCGAACCGCTCGCTGCCGGCGCTGCTGTGCAGCGTCACCCCGCCATCATCGCGCTCGACGCGCTGGACCGGGCAGTCCAGGCGGATACGCTCACGAAAACGGGCGGTCAGGGGCTCGATGTAGCTGCGCGAGCCGCCTTGGATGACTTGCCATTGCGGACGGTCTGTCACCGATAACAAACCGTGGTTCTTGAAGAAACGCACAAAGAACTGCAACGGAAAGCCGAGCATCTCGTTGAGCGACATCGACCAGATCGCCGAGCCCATGGGCACGATGTAGTGCTCGATAAAGCGCGTGCCATAGCCCTTGGCGCGCAGGTACTCGCCCAGCGTGGTGTCGGCGGCGATCCGATGTTGCTCCAGGTCGGCAATGGCCTGGCGATTGAACCGCAGAATGTCGCGCAGCATGCCCCAGAACGCCGGCGACAGCAGGTTGCTGCGCTGGGCGAACAGGCTGTTGAGGTTATTACCGTTGTATTCGGTGGCGGTTTTCGGGTCATGCACCGAAAAGCTCATTTCTGCCGGTTGATAAGCGACGCCCAACTGGCCGAGCAGGCGGATGAAGTTCGGGTAAGTCCAGTCGTTGAACACAATGAAGCCGGTATCGATGGCGTAATCACGGCCGCCGACCTGCACATCCACCGTGTGAGTGTGCCCGCCGATCCAGCTGGAGGCTTCGAAGACCGTCACCTCATGGCGGCGGTCAAGCAACCAGGCGCAGGTCAGGCCGGAAATACCAGAGCCGATCACGGCAATTTTCATTGAATGTCCTTATTCTCAGACGAAGAGGGCGAAGCGGCTGGCCGGGCCATGCGTTTGCCCAGCATCAGACGCAGGCGGGCCGGCAGCAACCCGAGCAGCCGCAGGCTGAAGATAAACAGCCACGGAAAGGCGATTTCCAGTGGGCGGCGGGGCCGTTGCAGGCGCTGGGCAATGTGCCGTGCGGCTTTTTCGACCGACCAGCGCATCGGCATCGGGAAGTCATTACGGGCAGTCAGTGGCGTGTCGACAAAACCTGGGCTGACCACGGTGACGTCAATCTGCTCATGGGCCAGGTCGACGCGCAGCGATTCGAGCAGGTAGCGCAGGCCGGCCTTGGACGCGCCATAAGCTTCGGCCCTTGGCAGGGCCAGAAAGGTTACCGCGCTGGCGACACCGACCAGATGCGGCCGCTGGCCCTGACGTAACAGCGGCAGCGCCTCCTGAATACACAGGCTGGTGGCGATCAGGTTGGTGTGGATCACCCGTTCCACCAGACGGGCGTCGAAGCTGGACGTCTCGAGGTATTCACAGGTGCCGGCGTTGAGGATGGCGCTGTCCAGCGCGCCCCAGTGCTGCTGGATACGCTCACCCATCGCCTTTACCTGGGCGGCATCGGTAAGGTCACCGGGCACCAGCAGCGTCTGGCCGGGAAAGCGCCGCGCCAATGCCTCCAGCGGCTCGACGTTGCGCGCGGTCAAGGCCAACTGGTGGCCGTCTTGCAGCAGTTGCACCGCCAACGCATGACCGATGCCGCTGCTGGCACCGGTCAACCAGACACGCCGCTTCATGCCAGCCTCCGCTTCAACCAGCCAATCACCCCGCCCAGCACTGGCAGGTGTTCATAAAGCAGGGCGCCGGCGTCGAAGTAATCGCGGTGGCGATACACCTTGTCGTGCCACAGCAGATGCGAGCAGCCTTCGACCTGCAGCAGCTTGCCGCCTTCCAGGCGCGGATGCCGGTAATGCATGGTCCACAGCAGATAACCGGCGCCGGGGCGCACTTCATCGAAGCCATGAAAGTCAAAGCTCAGCTCGCTGACATTGGCGTACAACTGGTCGAAATACTCGCGCATCTGTCCCAGCCCCTGCAGGTTGTGCAACGGGTCGCTGAAGCACACGTCCTCGCTGTACAACTGGCCAAGGCGGTCGAGGTTGTCTTTGTTCAGCGCCGCAAAGCCGTGGGCGAACTGCTGGAGGAAATCGCTCATCAATGCTCCTGGCTGACCTGCCGGTGAGGAAGATTCTTGAATGCCTCCAGGGCGCGGGTGCGGCTGGCGCTCAGGTCGACAATCGGTTGTGGGTAGCCTTGCATGCCAAACAGGCCGCCTGCCGCCGAGGGGTTATGCACCTCTTTTTTGTTCAGCCCGGCCAGCTCCGGCAACCACTGTTTGATAAAGCGGCCCTCGGGGTCGAATTTCTCTGACTGCGACAGCGGGTTGAAAATACGGAAGTACGGCGCCGAATCAGTGCCGGTGGACGAACTCCACTGCCAGCCGCCGTTATTGGCGGCCAGATCGCCGTCGATCAGATGACGCATGAAAAACCGCTCGCCCTCGCGCCAGTCGATCAGCAGGTTCTTGGTCAGGAACATTGCCACGACCATGCGCAGGCGATTGTGCATCCAGCCGGTTTCCAGCAATTGGCGCATCGCCGCATCAATGATAGGTATCCCGGTGCGGCCCTGCTGCCAGGCTTCAAGATCCCTGGGCGCGTTGCGCCAGCGCAGGGCTTCGGTTTCCAGGCGGAAGGCGCGGTGCCTGGACACCCGCGGGTAACCCACCAGGGTGTGCTTGTAGAACTCGCGCCACAGCAATTCGTTGATCCAGGTGACGCTGCCTTCGTTACCGCTCTCGAACTCACCCTGGTTGCTGTTAAGCGCGGCATGCAGGCACTGGCGGGGGGAAATTACCCCGGCGGCAAGATACGCCGAGAGCTGACTGGTGCCAGGCTTGGCCGGAAAGTCGCGCTCGCTCAGATAGTAGTGAATTTGCTCGTCACTGAACTGGTCAAGCCGCCGCCGGGCTTCGGCCTCGCCGGCCGGCCATAGCTCGCGCAGTGCCTGCGAGGGGGTGTCGAAGCCCTTGACCTGGTCCGGCACTGCATCGCTGCTGATCTGCAACGGCGGCTGCGCCTTGTGCAGGCGCTGCGGCTGGGGGATCGAGGTGTGCAGGCGTGCGTAACACACCTTGCGGAACTGGCTATAGACCTGAAAATACTGCCCGCTTTTGGTCAGAACGCTGCCCGGCGGGAACAGCAACTGGTCCAGGTGGCTGTGCCAGCCGATATCGGCTTTTTCCAGCGCCTGGCGCACCGCCTGGTCGCGGCTGCTCTCATTGACGCCATATTCCTCGTTGGCGTGCACGGCCTCGATCTTGAGTTCTTCGCACAACTTGAGCAGCACCTGCGGCGCCTTGTCCCAGGTATCGGCCTGGCGAATCAGCAGCGGTACATTCAACTTGCCCAAGGCTTTTTCCAGCTCGACCAGGTTGCGTAGCCAGAAATCCACTTTGCAGCCGGCATCGTCATGGCGCTGCCATTGGGCAGGGCTGAGCAGGAACAGCGCCACGGTCGGGCCTTTAGCCATCGCGGCGTTCAGGGCAGTGTTGTCATGTACGCGCAAGTCGCTGCGCAGCCAGAGCAGTTGCATGAAAAGTCCTCAGGATCGGGTTAGATAAGGCCGAGTCTGTTCAACTCGCCATAAGCCTCAAGCGGGTCACGGGCCAGGCTCAGATTGGCGATCCCGTGGGTGTATACGGGCAATTGGTCATGATGGATCACCACGGCCGGCCCGCTGAGCAGGATTGGGCAATGGATGTTGCCCAGCAGTTTGGGCAGTTGTGGCAGGTTCAGGGTTTTGCTGGCATACAGCAGCACGGCGCGAGGGCTCAGGTATTCACAGGCCAGGGCCAGTTCACCCACCGGTAACGGGCCGTCGAACACCTCCACCGGGCAGTCGGCGCTGCTGACCAGCCAGGCCGCCAGCCACAGGTGCGGCTCCATGGGCCGGTCCGACTGGTTGACCAGTAACACCACCGGGCCGCTGAGCTGACGGTTGTTGTGATAGATGCGGGCGCCGAACTTGCTGCGTAGCCAGGAATGGAAAAACATCCGCTCCATCTGGCTGCCGAACTGGCTTTGCCAGCGCTGTTCCAGATCGGCCAGCAGTGGTATCAGCAATTGCTCGCACAGGGTGCGTGGCGGGTACAGCGACATGGCCCGGTTGAACAGGTCATCGATGCGTCGTTCGGCCAGTTCGCTGATGGCCTGCAGCAGCGTCTGACGCAGCGTTTGCCAGTCGTTACCGGGGCTGACCGGGGCCGGGCTTTTACTGTCGAGCAAGGCCTTGACCTGACTGACCGCCACGCCACGGTCCAGCCAGGTGAGGATGGCCATGACCCGTTGCACGTGTTCATCGGAGTACAACCGGTGACCCTTGGCGGTGCGGTGCGGCACGATCAGCCCGTAGCGTCGCTCCCAGGCCCGCAAGGTCACAGCGTTGACCCCGGTCTGGCGGGCCACTTCACGAATGGGCAGCCAGTCGTTGGGCAAGTGCTCCGGTTGCGGTTGTTGCGCGGCGTCGTCGAGTGCGAGTGTGTTCATGATTCAGATAGCGTTTCGCAGGCTGAGCGGTTCCGGGTGCGGTTGCATATAAACCTGCAGCGCCACATACGGGTCCGGGTGTTGACGAAAATGATGCTTGAGCAGGGTCAGCGGCACGATCAGCGGCACGATGCCCTGGCGGTACTGGAGGATCAGGTCGTGCAATTCTTGCCGGGCATCGGCATCCAGGGTCTGCTTGAGGTAGCCGCTCAGGTGCTGCAGCACGTTGGTGTGGCTGCCGCGGGTGGCGCACTTCTTCAGGGCTTGCATCAGTTGGCTGAAATAATCCGGTCCGACCTGGTCGGGGTCGCTGCGGCCCATGCTGCCCAGCAGCTTGCCCAGCGCCCGGTATTGCTGCACGTCACAGGCCATGAGCTGGTACTTGTAGCGTGAGTGAAATTCGGTCAGGGCGCGGCGGCTCAGGCCCTGTGCGAGCAATTGCTGCCAGGCGGTGTAGGCGTAAACCCGGGTAATGAAATTCTCGCGCAGCACCGGGTCATTGAGGCGGCCGTCTTCCTCCACCGGCAGGTCGGGATGCTGCGCGCAGAATGCCTGGGCGTAAATCCCCCGGCTGCCGGTCTCGAATGGCGCGCCGTTGTCGCGGTAGACCTTGACCCGCTCCAGGCCGCAGGAGGGCGACTTCTGCATGAAGATGTAGCCGCTGATCCCGGTCATTGCCCCGGCCATGTGCTGGCCATACTCGGCCAGCTCACGGGTCACGTTGAGGTCTGTGTGTACGGTGCCCACCGCCTGCGGCGCGTCGGGGTCACCGACCAGGCGGATCGTCTCGCGCGGGATGCCCATGCCGATCGCCACTTCCGGGCAGGCGGGGATGAAGTCGAAGTAATCGCTGAGTGTGCGGGTGCACAGGTCCGATTGTTTGTGGCCACCGTTGTAACGAACTTCAACGCCCATCAGGCAGGCACTGACGCCCAGTTTGGGTTTATCGGTCACAGGCTGGAGCATCGCACACCTCAGAACTCAAGAACTTGTACAGATGACATTGCTTGTACAATCTGAGTTCATCTTAGATGTGGGGTTGTACAAGTCAAATTTTTTGTACAGGGTGCGGTTGTTGCCGTTGATCTTGATCTTCGAAGCGAGATGGCACAGACGACGCAGATCGCGACTTGGGTGCAGGCCGAAGGTAGGCGTCGATTCGGGGGAGAAACTGCCAGGGAAGCCAGCTTCTCGCCTGGCAGGGCGAATCCAGCAGATCAGTCAACGCGATGCAGGATTTTCCATCGGTCTAAATACCAATTCGCGGCTAAAGCGGATCGCCGCCCGGCCGCTCCTACTTCCAACCCATCCGCCAGCGCTGCGCATCCTGCAACACCTGCCAGGCCAGGCGCTCAGTACGTTGAGTCAGCACAGCCTGCAACTCGATCTCCAGCACCGTGCCTTCCTCGTCACGGAACAGTTCGGTGACCAGAAAGTGCTTTTCGCGATTCTGCGGGGTTGCTGCCGTCCACTTCGACAGCAGCAGTTTGCGGGGGTTGATGCGGTTCAACGGGCCAGATGCTCAATCAGTCGGTTTGCCGCTTGCTGGCCACTGAGCCAGGCCCCTTCGACGCGGCCCGACAGGCACCAGTCGCCACACACATAGATGCCCAGGTCGGCATCGGACAGTGCGCCCCATTCATGCGTACCGGAAGGCCGCGCATACAACCAGCGATGCGCGAGGCTGAACACTGGCGCTGGCATAGCGCAACTGATCAGTTCGGCAAAGGCGCCATGCAAGTGCTCGATCACTTGCTCTTTGGGCATGTCGACGTGCTCGCGGCTCCAGGTGCTGGTGGCGTGCAGCACCCAGGTATCGAGCTGGCCCTCACGCCCTGGCTTGCTACGGTTGCAGGCCAGCCAGTCGAGCGGGCTGTCCTGCACGAAGCAGCCTTGCAGCGGAGTATCAAGGGGCGTGCTGAACGCCAGTGCCACCGCCCAGGTCGGGTCCATCTTGACCCCGGCCACAACCGAGGCCAGTTTCGGTGCCCCGGCCAGCAAGGTGGTGGCCTGTGGCGCTGGCGTGGCGATGATCACGTGGCTGAACGGGCCATGGGTTTTGCCCTCGGCATCCTGCAGGCTCCAGTGACGGCTACCGCGGAATACCTCGGTGATGCGGCAGGAAAAAGTCACCGGCAGATCGTCGAGCATGGCGCGGGTGATGGTGCTCATGCCGGGACTGCCGACCCAGCGCACCTGTTCATCCGGGGACGGGCTGAGCCGGCCGCCATGGTAGTTGTACAGCGAAGGTTTCCATTGCTCGACCCAGCCATTGGCTTGCCAGTGGTTGACGACGGCGACGAAACGACGGTCGCGGGCGGTGAAATACTGCGCGCCCATGTCCAGCGAGCCGGCATCACTGCGCTTGCTGGACATGCGTCCGCCGCTGCCGCGGCTTTTGTCGAAAAGGTGAACGGCATGCCCGGCGCTGGAGAGGGCCTGGGCGGCGGAGAGTCCGGCGATACCGGTACCGATGATTGCGATAGGTACAGTCATAGGGGCCTCGTTACCTTGTCTGCACAGACTACGCCGTCCTGAAAACCTGTACAATCTTCTTCGTTGGTATAAGTTGCAGCCGTTCACATATAAGGGCATGAAGGCACTGCAACTCGTACGGTCCGTAACGGTCAGTCTGTAGCTAATAGACAATGGGCCAACTGCCACGGTTCGGGCAGTAAAGCTCCAATCCTTTCAGGTGTGGCCTATGGTTCAGCAAAAGGGTTCACTGCAGAACATCAACAAGCACAGCCTGCAAGAAATAGACTACTTCAAGGCCATTAACGCCACTCAAGGATACCCCTCATGCACATCTTGCTGACCGGTGGTACAGGATTGATCGGTAAAGCGCTTTGCCAGTTCTGGCAGCAGCAAGGACATCAACTCACGGTCTGGAGCCGTCGCCCCGCCGAGGTGCGCAAGGTGTGCGGCGATGGGGTGCGAGGTATCGCCAAGCTCGCAGAACTCGATGGCCAGACGGTGGATGCGGTGGTCAACCTGGCCGGTGCGCCGATTGCCGACCGGCCCTGGACGCGCAAGCGGCGCTTGCTGCTCTGGGAAAGCCGGATTGGCCTCACCGAACAGTTGCTGGCCTGGCTTGAACGCCAGACGCAGCGGCCGCGAGTGCTGCTCTCAGGTTCCGCGGTGGGTTGGTATGGTGATGGCGGCGAGCGTGAACTGGACGAGGGCCAGCAACCGGTCAAGGACGATTTTGCCAGTCATTTGTGCCAGGCCTGGGAAGAAACTGCCCAGCGTGCCGAGCCGCTCGGGATGCGGGTGGTGCTGCTGCGCACCGGGCTGGTGTTGTCGGCTGACGGCGGGTTTGTCAAACGCATGCTGCCGCCGTTTCGTTGCGGTCTGGGCGGGCCGATTGGCAATGGCCGGCAGTGGATGCCGTGGGTGCATATCGACGACCAGATTGCGGCGATAGATTTTCTGTTGAACCACAGCGAAGCCCGCGGTCCTTATAATCTCTGCGCGCCAGCCCCGGTGCGCAACCGCGAGTTCGCCAAGACCCTGGGTAAAGTGCTGCACCGCCCGGCGTTGCTGCCGCTGCCGGCGCTGCCCCTGCGTATTGTGCTGGGCGAAATGTCTGACCTGTTGCTCGGCGGTCAGCGCACGCGCCCGGCACGCCTGCACGAGGCCGGGTTTGTTTTCCGTTTTACTGAACTGCACGATGCCTTGGGTAACGTGCTGGCTTCCTCTTCGAAATAGGACCTTGCATGACCGATCATGCGCTGTTGCTGATCAACCTGGGCTCGCCAGCCTCCACCAGCGTGGCTGACGTACGCCGTTACCTCAATCAGTTCCTGATGGACCCTTATGTGGTCGACCTGCCGTGGCCGATCCGCCGCCTGCTGGTGTCGCTGATCCTGATCAAGCGGCCCGAGCAGTCGGCGCATGCCTATGCGTCGATCTGGTGGGACGAGGGCTCGCCGCTGGTGGTGCTGAGCAAGCGTTTACAGGCGAAGATGCAGGCGCAGTGGCAGCATGGCCCGGTTGAACTGGCCATGCGCTATGGCGAGCCGTCCATTGAGTCGGTACTTGAGCGCCTGGCCGGCCAGGGCATCCGCCAGGTGACGCTGGCGCCGCTGTACCCGCACTTTGCCGACAGCACGGTGACCACGGCGATTGAAGAGGTCAAGCGGGTGGTGCGCGACAAAGGTCTGGACATGCAGTTCAACCTGCTGCCGCCGTTCTACGACCAGCCTGAATACCTTGAGGCACTGGTGCAGACCACCCGTCCGTACCTCGAGCAGCCTTACGACCACCTGTTGCTGAGCTTCCACGGCTTGCCGGAGCGCCACCTGCGCAAGCTCGACCCTACCGGTAAATTCCGCTTTCAGGATGATGAAGCCTGCATGAATGCCCCGGCTGAGGTACTGGCCACCAACTATCGGGCGCAGTGCATCCAGTCGGCAGCGGCGTTTGCCAAACTGGCGGGCATTGCGGATGGCAAATGGTCAGTGTCGTTCCAGTCGCGTCTGGGGCGCGACAAATGGATTGAACCCTACACTGAGCAACGGCTGGATGAATTGGCCAGCAAAGGTGTCAAGCGCCTGTTGGTCATGTGCCCGGCGTTTGTCGCTGACTGCATCGAGACCCTGGAAGAAATTGGCGACCGCGGTGCCGAACAGTTCAAGGAAGCTGGCGGTGATGAACTGGTACTGGTGCCGTGCCTGAACGACGATGAGCATTGGGCGGTGGCGCTCAATGCGCTCTGTGAGCGAACTGCCGCGCCTTTGTAAGCGCGCGGCCGCAGGGGCGTTTTTAACCGCAATACCGTTCGTTTAGGCGCCGCAAATCTTTGTGGGAACGAGCTCGCTCGTGAAGAGGCCGGTAAAGTCACAGCATCTGCTGCGAATGTGCCGGCCTCTTCGCTACCAAGGTAGCTCCCACCGGGGACATAAGGCACTTGACTGACCAGTATTGGTTTTAACCGCGAAGCTTTCGCAGCTGAAGCTGCTCCTACGAGGCTATCGCTCAGCGCCTTCAGGGTGCCTGGTCTTCCAGCGGCTTCTTCTTCCAGCCGTCATTACCCGGCAGGATCAGGTTGAGGAAGATCGCGGTGATCGCACACAGGGCGATGCCCTTGAGGCCAAAATCATCAGGGCCGGTGCCGGTGCCGATCAGTACGCCGCCGATACCGAACACCAACGTTACCGAGACAATCACCAGATTGCGTGCTTCGGCCATGTCCACCTGATGGCGGATCATGGTGTTGAGCCCCACCGCGGCGATAGATCCGAACAGCAGGCACAAAATACCGCCCATGACCGGCACCGGGATGCTCTGCAGCAGCGCGCCGAATTTGCCAACGAACGCCAGGCTGATGGCAAAGATCGCCGCCCAGGTCATGATTTTCGGGTTGTAGTTCTTGGTCAGCATCACTGCGCCGGTTACTTCGGCATAGGTGGTGTTGGGCGGACCGCCGAACAGGCCGGCTGAGGTCGTGGCGATACCGTCACCTAGCAGAGTGCGATGCAGGCCGGGCTTTTTCAGGTAGTCGCGGCCGGTCACGCTGCCCACCGCGATCACCCCGCCGATGTGCTCGATGGCCGGAGCCAGGGCCACCGGAACGATGAACAGGATCGCCTGCCAGTTGAATTCCGGCGCGGTGAAGTGCGGCATCGCCAGCCAGGGTGCGGCGGCGATCTTGGCGGTATCGACCACGCCAAACCAGAACGACATGCCAAAGCCCACCAGCACGCCAGCGATGATCGGCACCAGGCGGAAGATGCCTTTGCCGAACACCGCCACGATCAGCGTGGTCAGCAACGCCGGCATGGAGATCCACATGGCCGTCTGGTAATGAATCAGTTCGGCGCCGTCACCGGCCTTGCCCATCGCCATGTTGGCCGCGATCGGCGCCATGGCCAGGCCGATGGAGATCACCACCGGGCCGATCACCACCGGCGGCAGCATGCGGTCGATGAAACCGGTGCCCTTGATCTTTACTGCGATGCCCATGAAGGTGTAGACGAAGCCTGCCGCCATGACCCCGCCCATGGTCGCCGCCAGGCCGAACTGGCCCTTGGCAAGAATGATCGGGGTGATGAAGGCAAAGCTCGATGCCAGGAACACCGGCACCTGACGGCCAGTGACCAGTTGGAACAGCAGGGTGCCCAAACCTGCGGTAAACAGCGCAACGTTCGGGTCGAGTCCTGAAATCAGCGGCATCAGCACCAGGGCGCCGAACGCCACGAACAGCATCTGCGCCCCAGACAGCACCGTGCGCCACAGCGGGTCGTTGAACTCATCGTGTTTCATCGGCTCAGGCGTCCTTCTGCTTGGTGCCGAAGATCTTGTCGCCGGCATCGCCCAGGCCCGGGATGATGTAGCCGTGCTCGTTCAGGCGCTCGTCAATCGAGGCGGTGTACACCAGCACATCCGGGTGAGCCTTTTCGACGGCGGCAATGCCTTCTGGCGCGGCGACCAGGACCATGGCGCGAATCTCGCGGCAACCGGCCTTTTTCAGCAGGTCAATGGTGGCGACCATCGAGCTGCCAGTGGCCAGCATCGGGTCGATAATCATCGCCAGACGCTCGTCGATGCCGTCGACCAGCTTCTCCAGGTAGGTATGCGCTTGCAGGGTTTGCTCGTTACGGGCAACGCCTACGGCACTGACCTTGGCACCGGGAATCAGGCTGAGCACGCCGTCGAGCATGCCGATACCGGCACGCAGGATCGGCACGACGGTGATTTTCTTGCCGGCAATCTTCTCGACTTGCACCGGGCCGGCCCAGCCCGGAATTTCGTAGTTTTCCAGCGGCAGGTCGGCGGTTGCTTCATAGGTCAGCAGAGCGCCAACTTCCTGAGCCAGTTCGCGGAAATTCTTGGTGCTGATGTCGGCGCGGCGCATCAGGCCGAGCTTGTGGCGGATCAGCGGATGACGGATTTCACGGATGGGCATGGGAAAGGCTCCTGGATACGGGCAAAAAACGGCCTAGATTAATCGATCAAGCGGTGACTGTCTTACGCCGCTTGCAGTATTGTCTGACGCACTTGGCCTTCAATTGAGCAACATCGGCAACGTTAGTCGATATCTGCTTGCTCCGAGTCACCTGCTTGCGTACCTTTGCCGGTTTTTCTCATTGTTATCTGGAGCGATTCATGTCCGCTGATCTCGAGCATATCCGTCAAATCATGCGCGAGGCTGACTGCCTGTACACCGAAGCCGAAGTCGAGGCTGCCATCGCCCGGGTCGGCGCGCAGATCAATGCCGAACTGGCCGACAGCAATCCCGTGGTGTTCTGTGTGATGAACGGCGGCCTGATCTTTTCCGGCAAACTGCTGACTCACCTGAACTTCCCGCTGGAAGCGTCGTACCTGCACGCCACCCGCTACCGCAACGAAACCAGCGGCGGCGAGCTGTTCTGGAAGGCCAAGCCGGAAGTGTCGTTCATCGACCGTGACGTGCTGATCATCGACGACATCCTCGATGAAGGTCACACCCTGGGCGCAATCATCGATTTCTGTCGCCATGCCGGTGCCCGTGCAGTTCACACTGCCGTGCTGATCGATAAGGATCATGACCGCAAAGCACGGCCTGACCTGAAAGCCAACTATGTGGGCCTGCCGTGCATTGACCGCTATATCTTTGGCTATGGCATGGATTACAAAGGCTACTGGCGTAACGCCGCAGGCATTTATGCGGTCAAAGGAATGTAATTGACGGCCTGACTGCATGGCAGGTCAGGGATAAGGAGAGGCAGGTAAATGAAATCGTTGATGATGACCGGTGCGCTGACGCTGGCCCTGCTGGCGGATGTGGCGCTGGCCGCGCCGATGCACGAGCAATACCTGCCGCCTGACGACCTGAACCTGCGTGAGGGGCAGCCGGAGCAGCAACAGCTGATGCTGGTCACTGAGTACTCGGTGGTGGTCGGCAACCAGCGACCGTCCAATCAGCAGCCGATACCTGTGACCGCGCCGCTGTCGATCAGCCTCAAAGGCAAACCGCTTAATAAAGGCGCGACCCTTAGCGAGGTGCAGATTCATTTCGACGGTGAAAGCAAAAGCCTGAAAAAGCCCAGCTTTGATCCGGCGACCCGTACCCTGACCCTGTCTTACCCGCAGTCGCACTACCGCACTCTGGTGGACCTGCTGCGCAACGAGAAGGTCTATTGCCAGTTTCTGACCTACGCCAACGGCCACGTCTGGGCCGATCTGCATACCGCAGGCACAAAGCCGCGTTGAGTGGTTTGGCTGGCAGATATAAACTGCCTGCCCCGTGAAAGTGAGCGCGACAGCTGGAGCCCGCAATGCGTAAAGACAAGAAGCAGATCATTGGTGACGAAATCGGCGACGAGCAGATCAAACTGTTCCTCGACTTTGAACCGTTCGACGCCACTTCGCCGTCGCTGCACAAACTCATCAAAGCCTATCGTGGCCTGCGTATCGACGACTTCGAGCGGTTTCTGGTGTTCTTCCGCGAAGCTGGCCTGGACCTGAACGGCAAAGACGAACAAGGCAACACCTTCGTCGACCTGATCAAGGACCAGCGCAACGCCGACGACTACATCGCCCTGATCGAACAAGCCCGCGCAGCAGCCTGAGCGGCAGGCGGACTCGTGGCAGGGGCTTGAGCTCAAGCCCCTTCTGCAAGCGTTCAGTTGCGCGGCTGATACGCCTTGCCGTAATGCCGCTCCATCCTTGCCTGCAACAACTCCAGCCCGATCGACATGATCCAGTACAACACCGCCGCGGTGGTCAGCATCTCGATGTAGCGATAACTCGACCGCCCGTACGACTGCGCCAGAAACATCACCTCCCAAACCCCCATCACCGAAATCAGCGATGAATCCTTGAGCATCGAAATGAACTGATTGGTGGTCGGCGGAATAATCGTGCGCATCGCCTGAGGCAGGGTAATCAGCCAGAACACCTGCAGTGGCGTGAGCGCCATGGCCATGGCTGCTTCACGCTGCCCGGCCGCAACGCCGATGATGCCCGCCCGGAAAATCTCGCTCAGGTACGCGCCGTAGTTCAACGACAGCGCAATGATCCCGGCGGTCACCGCCCCCGGCACCACGCCAATCTGCGGCAGCCCCAGATAAATCAACAGAATCTGGATCAGCAGCGGTGTGCCGCGAAAGAACGACGCATAGAAACTGGCGATCCCGAACGCCACCGCACTGCGCGATAAACGCGCCAGCGCGGCAACAAAACCCAGCAGCACCGACACCGCAATCGAGCAGATGCACACGAACAGAGTCAGCACCGCGCCTTGCAGAAAGCCGTTAGGGGCCAGGCTCAGGCCGATCAGGTTCGGCAACTTGTCGAGGATGATCGAGAACTTCAGATCGAAGCTCAGGAAAAAACCGGCAAACAGGGCGAACATCGTCGCCCAGGTCAGGTACAGCCGGGTCCGAAAGCCGAACACGCGCTTGAGCAGGCTGGTCTTGGCCTGCTCAGGTGGGCGTTGTGAAGGAAACTGGGTCATTTACTGATATCGGCGCCGATCCACTTTTGCGACAGCTTGCTCAGGGTGCCGTCCTTCTTGAGTTCTTCGAACACCTCGCGGACCTTGGCATTCCATTCGGCATCGCCTTTCTCGATGGCGACGAAATTCGGCTCTTCATACAGCGCCGCGCCGGCCAGCTTGAAGCGCTTGTCCTGATCCAGACGCGGTTGGGCGGTAACCAGGTTGGTCAGTACGGCATCCAGGCGCTTGCCGGCCCCCAGGCCCAGATCCTGAAACGCCACGTTATCGTTGTCATAAGGGGCGATCTGCACGTTTTCGAATGGGTACTCCAGCGGCTTGCCGGTGCTGCCTTCAATCACCAGGTTCTTGTTCAGGTAGCTTTCGTAGCTCGAGGCGCTGGTCAGGCCCACTTTCTTGCCGCTCAGATCCTTGGCCTCATGAATCCGCTCATCCTTGGCGTTGACCACGATTACTGCTGGCGAGGCGTAGTATTCCACCGGGAAGTCGAAGACCTCGGCGCGGGCCTGGCTCGGGGTCATCGAACAGATGCAGATGTCATAGCGACCGCTCCAGCGGCCGGCGGCGATCACGTCCCAGGAGGGAGTCTCGAAGCGCGCCTTGACGCCCAGCTTCGCGGCTACGGCCTTGGCGACATCGACGTCAAAACCATCAAGCTGGTTCTGATCATTGAGAAACGAGAAGGGCGGATAGCTTTCCATCAGCACATTGACCAGCTCTTTGTTGTCCTGCACCCGTTGCAGAGTGGCGCCCGCCAGAACCTGGCTGGAGACGGTCAGGGCAAACAGGCCGATAGCTGCAAGCGCACGTAGTTTCACGTCAGATCCTCAAAAAATGGTTGTTGTTTGGATAAAGGCGCGTATTAAATACGTTATATAGGGCTCAATTCTAATGAGTCTTTTTCATATGTATATAAGCAGGTCAAATATGACTCAAGGTTCGACGGTAATTCTTGATGGCGGCATGGGCCGGGAACTGCAACGTCGTGGTGCACCGTTCCGTCAGCCGGAGTGGTCGGCGCTGGCCCTGACCGAGGCGCCCGAGGCGGTAGTGGCGGTGCATGCGGCGTACATCCAGAGCGGTGCGCGGGTGATTACCAGCAACAGCTATGCGGTGGTGCCGTTTCATATCGGTGAGGAGCGTTTCGCTCGTGAAGGCCAGGCGCTGGCCACCACCGCCGGGCAACTGGCGCGCCAGGCCGCTGATGCCGCTGGCGGCCGGGCGCTGGTGGCTGGCTCTTTGCCGCCACTGTTTGGCTCCTACCGTCCTGATCTGTTCGATGCCAGCCGTGCCGACGAGATCCTCCAGCCACTGGTGCGTGGCCTGGCGGCGCACGTCGACCTGTGGCTGGCCGAAACCCAGAGCGCAATTGTCGAAGCGCGGACCATTCGCGCAGGCCTGCCGGCTGACGGCAAGCCGTTTTGGCTGTCGTTCACTCTGCAGGATGAAGACACCGATGACACCCCGCGACTGCGCTCCGGCGAGCCGGTGGCCGATGCCGCGCGAGCGGCGGCCGAGCTAGGTGCTGCAACCCTGCTGTTCAACTGCAGCCAGCCGGAAGTGATCGGCGCGGCGATTGATGCCGCCCGCGCGGTGTTTGCCGAGCTGAATGTGCAAATCGGGGTAGGGGCCTATGCCAACGCCTTCCCGCCACAGCCCAAGGACGCCACCGCCAACGATGGTCTGGATGAGCTGCGCGAAGACCTCGACCCGCAGGGCTACCAGCAATGGGCCGCCGATTGGGTCAAACGTGGCGCGACCCATATCGGCGGCTGCTGTGGAATCGGCCCGGAGCACATCGCTGTGTTGGCCGAGAGCCTCTGAAAGCCCGCGATGTGACAGGCGCTCACTCGGGTCCGGTAGGAGCGGCTTCAGCCGCGAATCCAGCTAAAAAAACAAAACCCCGTGGCTCACTGAGCGCACGGGGTTTTGTTTATTCGGCTTTCAAGGCATCAGGCGATGCTTTGTGCCTCGGTCTGCTGCTGCTCGATCAGCCCCAGGGCCTTGTCGCTCTGGGTGCTGATGCGCTTGTACAGCTGGGCATCGCTGGCCAGCTCTTTTTCGCGAGCCGGGAAGATCTCGTTGAGCTTGGCGCTCCACGCACCCTTGGCTTGTTCAGGGAAGCAGCGTTCGATCAGGTCGAGCATGATCGATACGGTCACCGATGCACCCGGCGACGCACCGAGCAGGGCGGCCAGCGAGCCATCAGCGGCCGAGACCAGCTCGGTGCCGAATTGCAGCACGCCGCCTTTTTTGGCGTCTTTCTTGATGATCTGCACGCGCTGGCCGGCAATCTCCAGGCGCCAGTCTTCGGCCTTGACCTGCGGGTAGAAGCGGCGCAGCGAATCCAGGCGCTGTTCCATGGTCTGGCGCACTTCGCTGATCAGGTACTTGGTCAGGTCCATGTTGTCGCGGGCCACCGACAGCATCGGCTTGATGTTCGACAGGCGCACCGAGAACGGCAGGTCCATGAACGAGCCGTGCTTGAGGAACTTGGTGGTGAAGCCGGCGAACGGGCCGAACAGCAGCGAAGTCTTGCCGTCCACCACGCGGGTGTCGAGGTGCGGAACCGACATCGGCGGCGAACCTACGGCGGCCTGGCTGTAGACCTTGGCCTGGTGATGCTTGACCACTTCAGGATTGTCGCAGCGCAGCCACTGGCCGCTGACCGGGAAGCCGCCAAAGCCTTTGCCTTCTTCGATACCGGACATCTGCAGCAGTTGCAGCGCAGCGCCACCGGCACCGAGGAATACGAAGCGGGCGTCGATCTCACGGCTGCTGCCGTTGTTGACGTCCTTGACGGTGACGGTCCAGCCCTTGCCATTGCGGGTCAGGTCGGTGACGCGCTTGTTGTACTTGACCTGGGCATCGGGCTCGCTGGCCAGGTGCTTGAGCAGCTGGTTGGTCAGAGCGCCGAAGTTGACGTCAGTACCATTGGCCATGTGGGTGGCGGACAGCTTCTGATCGGCTGGGCGGCCGGCCATCATCAGCGGCATCCACTCGGTCATCTTGCTGTGGTCTTCGGTGTACTGCATCGAGGCGAAGGCGTGATGCTGGCGCAGGGCCTCGAAACGCGCCTTGAGGAAGGACATGTCTTTCTCGCCCTGCACGTAGCTCAGGTGCGGGACGGGATTGATAAAGGTGCGGGTCGTTTCGAAGCTGCCCTTGCGCACCAGATAGGACCAGAATTGCTTCGAAACCTCGAACTGGGTGTTGATGTGCACGGCTTTTTTGATGTCGACCGAACCGTCGGCAGCCTGCGGGGTGTAGTTCAGTTCGCACAGCCCGGCGTGACCGGTGCCGGCGTTGTTCCACGGGTTGGAACTTTCCGCAGCGCCGGAGTCCATCAGTTCGACGACCTCCAGTTTCAGGCTGGGGTCGAGCTCTTTGAGCAGTACCGCCAGAGTGGCACTCATGATGCCGGCTCCGACCAATACCACGTCGACTGCTTCGTTATGCGCCATTAACGCGTCTCCAAAATCTGCTGCACCCAATTGACGGCCTGCGATCCCGAGGCTGGATGCCAGGTATTGAGGGCATGAACCGCATTCATGCTACGCACGTCCTGGCCGGGATCGAGGGTCCGATTCTTCGCAATGTTTTGCATCTCTCGCGCAGGCCCCGGTCAGACTGTTCAAGGGTTCATAATGACTATGAACGCATTTTCCAGCATGCCGGGCCATTCGACCATCGTCAGGACGCTGCGCAGCGACGTTCGACCCTGCCGGGTGAGGCCGACGGAAACGTTAAAGGTACATCTTCAAACCTGTTCATGTGCTCGCCACACTCTTGGAAGTTGTGAAACCCGTTATTTCGCGCTCTTTTGGACACGCGAACCAAACCTCAAAAAGGGCTGCGAGGGCAGCTCTGGCATGCCCGGCTATCACAGATGAGACGGCGGCGGCGGGAAAGGTTCGATCGGATTCGAGCCATTGCCTACCAGCCATCGAATTATCGCGATGCAAGCGGACTGCGTGGGCGGCTCTCTGTGGGCGTTGCGGGGGAGCTAATTTCGTGGATTAGCGATGCAGCGAGGCCCGATCAGGAGACGTCCTTATAATCGGGGGGAGATTATAGCGATGAAACATCGGGAATTGATCGGCCTGTTTGACTTTTATCGCGATTAATTCAGGCAGCCAGCAGCTCACGTGCTACCAAACGGTCTGCACGCGGTGCAATCCGGGCGCTGGCGGGCAGAGGCTGGCCGAGCCACGCCATGCGTTGTTCAGTCACTTCGACCCATTCATTGCCTGCTGGAGCCTGGCTGCAGTGCTTCAGTGCACGGCAGATACCCTGCTGGTCGATGCGGGCATAGTGGCGAAGGGCAGGGCGGACGCTGAACAGAGACTGGAAAAAGCCCATGACGGTGCTCTCGTTTGTTGATTGAGGCTAGCTTGGCGGCTTGACGTGACACCCTGATTACAGCCCGGCCAGACCGGAACCATCAGCGCGAACCGGTGGTCGGATTTTCAGCTATCAGGCAGTTGCGGTGCGCCGCTATACTCCCGGCATCGATTGCTGGCCCCCATGGAGAAATAAACATGCTGCGTCGCGTTTTGTTTGGTCTGCTTGCTGTAAGCAGTTTGACTCTGGTCGGTTGTGCCCACAGCCCGCAACAACTGAGCCCGCAGCCGCGTATCACTGCGCAATTGGCGCCGGTGGGGCATGGCCAGCCGGTCGTGGTACGGGTGGTGGATGGGCGTCAGAGCCAGACCCTGGGCACGCGCGGCGGCATGTACCCTGAAACCAGTTCCATCACCGTCAATGGCGCCGACCTGCTGCCTAAACTGCAGGCCCAGGCCGAAGCCGCCGTCCGCCTGCTGGGCTTCACTCCGACCCAGGGCGGTAACGCCCCGCAACTGACCGTGACCCTGGCCGACCTGCGTTACCAGTCGCCCAAAGAAGGCATGTATGTAACCGAGGCGACCATCAGCTCGACCTTCCGCGCTGACGTGCGCAACAACGGCCGCAGCTACAACGGCCGTTATGCAGCGTCGCTGGACCAGCGCTTTGGCATGGCGCCGAACCAGGAAACCAACACCAAGCTGGTTGGCGATGTGTTGAGCGATGCCCTGACCCGGGTGTTCCAGGACCCGACCATCGGTAGCACGCTGTCTCAGTAACCGTGCTGCAGATGTAAAAAAGCCCGGCTCTCGATCAGAGGCCGGGCTTTTTCGTTGTGGCTGCGTTGATCAGTGATTCACCGCCGCTGCGGTGGCCACGGAAAAATCCAGAAAGCTCAGGCCGGTGTCCGGGTCTTGCTCAGGCAGGTCGTGATGTTGATGACCGCCCAGAGCGCAATAGACCAGCCAGCGGCGGTCGTGGACATTGAAGGCCAGGCCGTCGATAAGCTCCTGCTGCTCATCGCTTTGGGCGATGAGGTAGAGACGGTCCTGATTGTTGGCGTGCAGCATGTCGACTCCAGAATGTACGGGCGTTCCCTGCAAAATGCCTGGCAAGTGCCAGGCTCCCTTTTGAAGGGCCATACAATGGCGTGGCTGGATGACAAGCCGGTGACAGCGGAGCAGAAAATGGCAGCCTCCGGGCGGCTGCCATTGAGCCTCAAGGCAGGGCCAGACCGGCCTTGATCCGGTACTGATTGCGCACCGGAGTCGCATATTGCTGGATCAGATACGGGCGATGCTCGGCAGGGCAGCCTGCCAGGCGCGTTTCCCACTCAGCTTTGGCCTT
This sequence comes from Pseudomonas sp. LJDD11, assembly GCF_024584215.1. Classification (NCBI taxonomy): domain Bacteria; kingdom Pseudomonadati; phylum Pseudomonadota; class Gammaproteobacteria; order Pseudomonadales; family Pseudomonadaceae; genus Pseudomonas; species Pseudomonas sp. LJDD11. Next base: position 60,590 of record NZ_JANJFL010000025.1, on the reverse strand, counting down.
GGCCAGTTCTTCGGCGCCAAACAGCTCATGAGCCTGCGGCACGCTGAGGCTTGCGTCGCGCTCGCTCCACTGCGCCCAGGCCAGGTAATGCACCGGGAACAGCCGGTAACCGGTAAGAATCTGCCGGTCGATTTCTGCGGCCAGTTGTTTGGTGTCTTCGAACTGGTCGCTGATCGGCGGCGCGAAGTTCACATGCACCCGGCCTTTGTAGCCGGTAATGCCCAGGGCAATGCTGATGTCGTCTTCGCCCGGGGTCTTGGCGTAGCTGCCAGTGGTGGCACGGATGTACAGCTCACGGGCCTTGGCCTGGTCGCACGGGTCGTACTCGTAACTGATCGATACCGGGCTAAGATTCAAGGAGCGAATCACCTCACCGAACGGCTCGTCCTTGCGGCTCATGTGGAACATCTTGAGGATTGCCGACTCGGTACGGTCGTCGCCGTCCTTGGCCCGCCCTTCGGCCTGCGCGATCCAGATTGACTGGGTATCGTGAGTGATCGAATGGTTGATATAGGCCGACAGCAACTGGTAGGCAGCCATCTTTTCGCGGCGGCCGCTGATCGAGCGGTGCACGATGAAGCTTTTGTTCAGGCGCATCAGGTCGCTGACGAACGGCTTTTGCAGCAGGTTGTCGCCAATGGCGATGCGCGGCGTGGGCAGGCCGGCGTGATACACCGCATAGTTGACGAAGGCCGGGTCCATCACGATGTCGCGGTGGTTGGCCAAAAACAGATAGGCACTGCCGGACTTGAGCTGTTCAACGCCGGCGTAGGTCACGCCGTCGGTGGCGCGCTCGATGGTGTGATCGACGTACACCTCGATCTTGTCCTGCAGGGTCGCCACCGAATTGATGCCGGCGAACTCCTTGCGCAGTTTGCGGGCCAGGGCCGGTTGCAGGAACCAGCCGAAGGTGTTGGCCAGGCGCGGAAAGCGGAACTTGGTCAGGGTCGCGAGGAAGGCCTTGTCGCTAAGCAGACGCGCCAGTACAGCAGGCACCTCGGCGTCGTCATAAGGTCGGATGGCATCAAATTCGCCCATCATGCTCTCTTGTAGGGGGTGGGAACGGATACAGGTATGAAAAGGCTGGTCTGAAATAAACAGATAGCAAAATCCGGATTCAAAAAAGGATCAGCCTTCGAACGGACGCTGATTATACGCAAATCTTACGGAGCAGACCTGATGCAGGAATTACAGAGTTATGACTGCCCCTATTGTGGCGAGCCGGTCGAGACGCTGCTGGATCTTTCTGGTGGTGATCAGCAGTACATAGAAGATTGCCAGGTGTGCTGTCGGCCGATTGTTTTCGACCTGCGCACTGATGGTGAGCACTGGAGTCTGGATGTGCGCAGCGAGAATGAATGATGCAGCGAATCTACGAACCTGAGCATTTGCTGGAAGGGGAGCTGCTATTGGCGATGCTGGCCAGCGAGGGCATCGAGGCGCATATGACCGGCCGTGACCTGCTCGGTGGGGCAGGGCATCTGCCGGTCAGCGGCCTGCTGGGCATTGTGGTCTGCGATGAACAGGTGCAACAGGCACTGCAGCTGATCAATGCGTACAATGCCGCCTTGCCTGTCGACGCTGACGAGCCCGACAGTTTTCCTGATGTACTGGTGTGCTGAACTATGTGTGGACGCTATGCCCTGTTTCGCTGGAATCGTGACTTTGCCGCCATACCGGGGTTTCCATCCGATCAGCAGCCACAGTGGAACATCTCCCCGACGCAATGGGTCTTGATGCTGCGTGCCGATGAACAGGGCGCTCCTACCCTGGCGCGCGCGCGCTGGGGGCTGACGCCGGCCTGGCTGACCGATTTGAGCCGCACCCCGGCCCATGCCCGCGCCGAAACCGTGGCCGAGCAGCCGATGTTTCGTGAGGCGTTTTCTCAGCGGCGCTGCCTGCTGCCGGCCAACGGCTTCTATGAATGGCGCGGCAATGCCCGCAAGCAGCCCTTCTGGCTGACGCCCGCCGAAGGCTCTTCGCTGTTTTTCGCGGCCATCTGGGAACGCTACCCGGTGCAGGAGCAGGAGTGGCTGAGCGTTGCGGTGGTCACTCAGCCGGCCATGGATCAGCGCCGGCCGCTGATACTCGACGAAGACGGCCAGCGCGCCTGGCTAGACCCGAAGACCCCGGAGCACGTCTTGCAAGGCTTGCTGGCTGCGCGGCAGACGCAACTGCGCGAGCGGCCGCTGGCCAACCTGATCAATGATCCGGCTCTGAATGGGCCGCAGTGCCTCACGCCTCTCTAGCTTTCAGACCTTGAACTGATTGATCAACCGCCGTTGCTGCTCTGCCAGGCGGATCGGGTCGGTGTCGTCCTGACGCGGCACCACCGGGCGCGTGCGGCCGGGCGTTTGGGTAACATCCCGGCCTTGTACCTGCCGCGTTGCGGCGTGGATGGCGCTGTTGAGGGCCAGCAGGTTGGCCTGGTCGGCAAGGTTGCGCATCCGGGGGCGAAGGGCGTCAGCATTGACGTCTGTGTGTGGCAGGCGCTGTATCAGGTTCATGGCATCAGCGATGCCCTCATGGCGGTCGGCTTGTTGCTGTGGGCGGCGCGCGACCCTGCTGGCGGCCAGCCAGATCAGCAGCAACCCTGCCACACCGGGCAGCAGCCCGACCAGGCTGCTACCGGGCAACGCCGCTATGCCTAGCGTCAGTGTGCCTGTCAGTGACGCGATGGAAAACCGGATCGACTTGCGCTTCATGGCAACTCCAGACCGAACAGCCCCGTTCTTTAGCGGGTGTCCACAAAATGGCTGCACTCGGCAATACGGCGTTCGCCTATTTTGTAAACACCCTCTTAGTACTATCGCCCGCTGCCGGAAAATCATGAAGCCTGGCCGACAACGAACCCTGGCAGCATGATCCAGCAAGTCTGTTACAGGCCAGGGAACTATCGGGCGTTTTTTGCGGACCAAGGGGCGATTGGCGGAGCGCTGGCGCACAAGCTCTGTACGGCCTAGGATGACCGCCAAGCCTGTAAGGAGAGTTACGTGATGCGTCAGTCTTTTGCCATTTGCGCCGTTGGCGCTGCCGTACTGCTGGGCGGCTGCCAGGCAGTTAACACCACCACCGGTGACTCGGTAGGGGTAGAGCGCAAGCAATACATGTTCAGCATGCTGTCGACCGAAGAGGTCAACAACATGTATGCCCAGTCTTATCAGCAGACCGTAGGCGAAGCCTCAAGCAAGGGCGTGCTGGATACCACCAGCAGCAATGCCAAGCGCGTGCATGCCATCGCTGACCGGTTGATTGCCCAGGCTCCAAAGCTGCGTCCGGACTCGGCACAGTGGCAGTGGGAAGTGAATCTGATCAAAAGCGACGAACTCAATGCCAACTGCGGACCGGGCGGCAAGATCATTTTCTATACCGGGTTGATCGAGAACCTTAACCTCACTGACGATGAGATCGCAGCCGTTATGGGCCATGAAATCGCCCATGCCCTGCGTGAACATGGCCGCGAGGCGATGTCCAAGGCCTATGGTGTGGCGATGGCCAAACAGGGCGCTGGCGCGTTGCTGGGGTTGGGCCAGGACAGCCTGGCGCTGGCCGATACCGTGGTCAATTACAGCCTGACCCTGCCCAACAGCCGCAGCAACGAAAATGAAGCCGACCTGTTGGGCCTGGAATTGTCGGCCCGCGCCGGTTACAACCCCAACGCGGCGATCACGCTGTGGCAGAAAATGACCCAGAAGGCCGGCGGTTCGACGCCGGAATTCATGAGTACCCACCCGGCCTCGCAGAACCGCATTGCCTCGCTGCAGGCGGCAATTCCCAAGGTCATGCCGCTTTATGAGCAAGCGAAGAAGTCCTGAGTACTACAGCCAGCCGCTGATCTGCATCGCCTTGTACACCGCAACCAGCGCCATGACCAGAAAGGCGCTGGCTGCCAGGCGACGAATCAGGGTCAGGGGCAGTTTCTCGGCGGCGAAATTACCGGCCAGCACCACCGGCACGTTGGCGATCAACATGCCGAGGGTGGTGCCCAGAATCACCAGCCACAGGTAGCTGTACTGGGCCGCGAGCATCACCGTGGCGATCTGGGTCTTGTCGCCGATTTCGGCGATGAAGAAGGCAATCAGGGTGGTCATGAACGGGCCGAACTTGCGCGCGGTACTGGTTTCGTCATCGTCCAGTTTGTCTGGTACCAGGGTCCACAGCGCCGTGGCGGCAAAGCTGGCAGCCAGGATCCAGTGCAGTACGACATCCGAGAAAAACTGCCCGACCCAGGCGCCTACGGCACCTGCTGCGGCATGGTTGGCAAGGGTCGCAGCGACGATACCGGCAATGATCGGCCAGGGTTTGCGAAATCGTGCGGCAAGGATCAGCGCCAACAGTTGCGTTTTGTCGCCTATTTCGGCGAGGGCCACGATGGCGGTGGGGATAAGAAGAGATTCCAGCATCAGGTTTCCAAGGGCGGGTCGACACGGCTAATGACACGTACAGCCTCCCCGCCCTGGGTAAGGTTGTGCGTGTCATAGGTCTTGTCAAACCCTGCTCCGTCTGACGCGGATTGCGGGTCGCACGCACCATGGCCTGCGGGCCAAGTATGTTGATGCATGCCGGACGAGCCGGTGGCTCGCGGGAGACTACTCCCCTAGGACGGAGCGGATTCTGCCTAGCTCGCACGGTTTGGGCAAGCGCTTATTTTCAGTTGCGTCTGGCGCGATAAATCCGAAAACCATCGCCCTCGGCCAGGGTTTCACAGGCGCCGACATGCTCCTCGATCAGAGGTTGGTAGCGCAGGAAACTATTGGCGACCAACCGAAGTTCACCGCCTTTTCGCAGATGTAACCGGGCTTTTTTCAGCAAGTTTTCCGAGGCTTTATAGTCGGTATGCACGCCGGTATGGAACGGCGGGTTACTGAGGATAGTATCGAGCCCGTCCGGGGCGGCATCGATACCGTCGCCAGTGATGATTTGTGCCTGCAGGCCATTGGCGGCAAGGGTCAGCGCGGAGCTGGCAGTGGCAAACGCGTCGACATCCAGCATGACCACTTCAAGGGCCGGGTTGCGACGTTTGACCGCAGCGCCGAGCACGCCTGCGCCACAGCCGAAGTCCAGCAATGAGCCCTCTGGCAGGTTAGCCAGATGCTTGAGCAGCAGTGCGGTGCCGCGGTCGAGCCGGCCATGGCTGAATACGCCCGGCAGGCTGACAACGTTCAGCACACCGTCCTCCAGAGCGACTTCAAAGGTCTTCGCCAGGCTGTTCAGCGGTTTGGCTTGTGGTGGATGTTCAACGGTCACCTGCCAGAGCTGGCAATGACGTGCACTGTCAAGCTTGCGCGGTTTGCCCAGTGGGTGCAGTTGTTTGGCAGCGGCTTCGATCCCGCCGCGTTTTTCGCCGATCAGGAATAGATCCTTGCCGCCCAGACGCGCTGCCAGGGCGTTGAGCAGGTAGTCGCTGAGGTCCCGGGCCTTGGGCAGAAACACCACGACGGCATCGAAGTCCGCTGCCGGCGGCTCGACTCCGAAATGCAGGCGCCCGGCAAAGCGGCCCTCCAGCGCGGCCATGTCACCGGCATGCCAGCACCAGCCCTGCGCATTCGGCAGTTTGCCGAGCAAGTCGTCGGCCGGCAGCCCGGCCAGCAGCAGATTGCCCTGAAACAACTCGGCCTGGCGAAGAATCACCTCACTGCGCGGGTCCATGTCCTGACTCCTGAAAAAAGGGCGCAGTTTAACAGCGCCGCAGGCGCTAGCCACAAGCTTCAAGCCATAAGCTGCAAGTGCCGTTGTCGTTGCCGTTGCCGTTGATCTTCGAGCCGAGATGGCACAGACGACGCAAATCGCGACTTGGGTGCTGGCCGAGGGTAGGCGTCGATTTGGGGGAGAAACCAGCAGGGAAGCTGGTTTCAGGTGCGCTGGGCAGGACCCCCATCGCGCCGGCCCCCGAATCGGCGCCGGACGGAGGGACGTCTGCCCGCAGGGCAGACCCAAACCAGGAGCAAGCGGTTTTCCCCGGGTTTGCCAAGACAAAATCGGGTCGCCCAGCAGGGCGAAACCTGCAGTTCAGACAACTCGATCAGGGATTTTCCATCGCTCGAAAGAGCATCGCCGATAAGCCAACGTCCTACGCGACAACCCGCAGCGGTGCACCAGTAAAGAACCCGCGGGCATTTTCGGCGATCTGTTCAACGATCCGTTGCCGCGCTTCGCGGGCGCCCCAGGCGCTGTGCGGGGTGATGATCAGGCGCGGAATGTCGCCTGCCAGCAACGGGTTGCCATTGACCGGCGGCTCGACGCTGAGCACGTCAGTGGCTGCACCGCCCAGGTGGCCATTACGCAAGGCATCGGCCAGCGCCTGTTCATCAATCAGCCCGCCACGTGCCGTGTTGACCACCAGTGCATGAGGCTTGAGCAGGCCCAGTTCGTGGGCGCCGAGCATATGCCGGGTGTGCTCGTTGAGCGGGCAGTGCAGGGTCAGGGCATCGACCTGCGGCAGCAGCTCATGCAATGGCAGGCGGTCGGCACGGGCCGGCCTGCCGGGCAACTGGCCGCTCAGTACCCGCATGCCGAAGGCTTCGGCCAGGCGCGCCACCGCACCGCCCAGTTCGCCGTGGCCCAGCAGGCCGAGGGTCTTGCCTTGCAGTTCGATGATAGGGAAATCCAGCAGGCAGAACTGCGAAGATTGCTGCCACGCCCCTTGCTGTACAGCGTTCTGGTAATCCGGCAGACGTGTCGCCAGAGCGAGCAGCAACAGCAGGGTGTGCTGCGCCACCGATGGCGTGCCGTAGCCTTGGCAGTTGCATACGCTCACCCCGTGTTCACGGGCCGCTGCCAGGTCGACGTTGTTGGTGCCGGTGGCGGCGACCAGGACCAGTTTGAGCTGTGGGCAGGCGGCAAAGGTTTTTGCGTCGATCAACACTTTATTGGTAATCGCCACCTGTGCATCTTGCAGGCGTTCGATCACCTGGTCAGGGGTGGTGCTGGCGTGCAGGATCAGATCGGCAAAGCTGTCGCGCAGGATACCAAGGTCCAGATCGCCCAGATCCAGTGAAGTGTGGTCGAGAAAAACTGCTCTGCCGTTATTACTCATCAGCTGTACCTTCCGTGTCGGGGTTGAGGGTTGTAGTGTTACCAATCTTTTCTATCACACGCTGCGCCTGGCGCTGGCGGTTTTGTTCGTTGGAGCGCTGCATGTACTGGACCGAGTTTCTCACCGTTGCCCTGATTCATCTGCTGGCGGTTGCCAGTCCCGGTCCGGATTTCGCCGTCGTGGTGCGCGAGAGCGTGGCCCATGGACGCAAGGCTGGAACCTGGGCCGCGTTGGGCGTCGGTTCGGCGATTTTCCTCCACGTGGGCTATTCGTTGCTGGGCATCGGCATCATCGTGTCTCAGTCGATCGTGCTGTTCAATGCCCTGAAATGGGCGGCGGCGGCCTACCTGCTGTACATCGGCATCAGGGCCTTGCGCGCCAGACCGGCCAGTGCCTCGGCCGAGCCATTGGCGGCCGGTGCCGTGCAACGTTCGGCACGCGGCGCCTTCGTCAGCGGCTTTGTCACCAACGGCCTTAACCCCAAGGCCACGCTGTTTTTCCTGTCGCTGTTCACCGTGGTCATCGATCCGCACACGCCGCTGCCGGTGCAGGGCGGTTACGGCGTGTATCTGGCGATTGCTACCGCGGCCTGGTTCGTCATGGTCGCGCGACTGTTCAGCCAGGCGCGGGTGCGCGCTGGCTTTGCGCGCATGGGGCACTGGTTTGATCGTGCGATGGGGGGCGTACTCGTGGCCCTTGGGGTCAAGCTGGCGTTCACCCAGAGCCAATGACGGGTATTGGTCGATAAATCGTCCCTTTGACTGATGCACACTGGCGAGCAAGCGCTCTAGCGTCCATATTGGATCTTCGCCTGTGAACTCTGGAAAGGGACTCTTATGTTGCAGACTCGCGTTCTGGCGCCCGCTGAAGGCGCCTATCGATATCCTCTGTTGATCAAAAGCCTGCTGCTTTCCGGCACTCGCTATGAAAGAACCCGCGAGATCGTATACCGCGACCTGGTCCGCTACACCTATCCGACCCTCAACGAGCGCGTGCGCCGCCTGGCCAATGTCTTGACCGAGGCCGGCGTCAAGGCCGGCGACACCGTGGCAGTCATGGATTGGGACAGCCATCGTTATCTTGAGTGCATGTTCGCCATCCCGATGATCGGCGCGGTGGTGCATACCATCAATGTGCGTCTGTCCGCGGAGCAAATTGTCTACACCATGAATCACGCCGATGACCGGCTCGTGCTGGTCAACAGCGAATTCGCCGCCTTGTATCAAGGGATTGCCGGGCATCTGACCACGGTGGAGAAGACCCTGTTGCTGACCGACACGCCGGATCAGCCCGTCGAGCTGCCAGGCCTGGTCGGCGAGTACGAAGCGTTGCTGGCAGCGGCCAGCCCGGAGTACGACTTCCCGGATTTCGACGAGCATTCGGTGGCCACCACCTTCTACACCACCGGCACCACCGGTAACCCCAAGGGCGTGTATTTCACCCACCGGCAACTGGTGCTGCACACCATGGGCGTGGCAGCGATCATGGGCAGTATCGACAGTGTGCGGCTGCTGGGCACCAATGATGTGTACATGCCCATCACCCCGATGTTCCATGTGCACGCCTGGGGCGTGCCCTATGCCGCGACCATGCTCGGGGTCAAACAGGTCTATCCCGGACGTTACGACCCTGAGTTTCTGGTCCGGCTGTGGGAAACCGAGAAAGTCACCTTCTCACACTGTGTGCCGACCATCCTGCAGATGTTGCTCAATGCCAAGTCGGCCAAGGACAAGGACTTTGGCGGCTGGAAGATCATCATCGGCGGCAGCTCGCTGAACCGTAGCCTGTATCAGGCAGCCAAGGCCAAGGGCATACAACTGACCGCCGCCTATGGCATGTCGGAAACCGGGCCGCTGATTTCCGTGGCGCATTTGAACGAAGAGCTGCTGGCCAGCAGTGATGACGAGCAGATCCGCTTCCGGATCAAGGCCGGTGTGCCGGGCATGCTGGTGGAGGCCGCGATCGTCGACGAACAGGGCAATTTCCTGCCGGCTGATGGCCAGACCCAAGGTGAACTGGTGCTACGCGCACCTTGGCTGACTGAGAATTACTTCCGTGAGCCGGAAAAGGGCCGTGAGCTGTGGGCCGGCGGGTGGTTGCACACCGGCGATGTCGCCACCCTCGACGGCTTTGGCTTCATCGATATTCGTGACCGGATCAAGGATGTGATCAAGACCGGCGGCGAATGGTTGTCATCCCTGGCCCTTGAAGACCTTTGCAGTCGCCATGCCGCCGTGCGTGAAGTGGCGGTGGTCGGCATTCCTGACCCGCAATGGGGCGAGCGTCCGTTTGCCCTGATCGTTGCCCATGAAGGGCAGCCTATCGATGCCGCGCTGCTCAAGGCGCACCTTACGCCGTTCGTTGAGCAGGGGCATATCAACAAATGGGCGATTCCGCAGCAGATTGCCGTGGTGCCGGAAATCCCCAAGACCAGCGTTGGCAAACTCGACAAAAAACGTATGCGTCTGGATATCGTCGAATGGCAAAGCAGTAATAGCGTTTTGCTGTCTACACTCTGAGGTCGAATGCCTGTCGTCTGTATCAAGGGCGGCAGGCATTCTGTCTGGCCAGCCACACGCGTGGCTTGCCAAATTGCCAAAACCAGCCATTCTCCCCGAAGCCTGTCACGCTGTCGGGCGGGAATGGGCGGGCCAGAGAGTCTGATGCCCTAAATCACACTTTAGAGTGATCAAGCATTACAGACGGCTGGCTATAGTCGGCACAGGGGATCTGGCATCAAAGCGCAACGGCGTGGTGGAGCCCACGCCAGACCTACGCGCTGCCACTCGGATATGTCTGGAGCACCGAGTCGTTTTCGAAGTCCCTCTTGCCATAAAAATAAAAGCACATGGAGTAGCGTTGATGACTACAGCAACCCCGTTCTGGCGCAGGGCCAGACTGCCTTTGGCGGTCAGCCTCGCCTCTACGCTCGCTGGCCCCGCGTTCGGTGTCAGTTTCAATATTGGCGAAATCGAAGGCAGCTTCGACTCCTCGCTTTCGGTGGGGGCAAGCTGGTCGACCGCCAGCCCCAACAAGAACCTGATCGGTGCCAATAACGGCGGGCGTGGCCTGTCCCAGACTTCCGACGACGGCCACCTGAACTTCAAGCGCGGCGAGACCTTTTCCAAGGTCTTCAAAGGTATCCACGACCTGGAGCTGAAATACGGGGACACCGGGGTCTTCGTGCGTGGCAAGTACTGGTATGACTTTGAGCTCAAGGACGAAGGCCGCGAGTTCAAGGACATCAGCGACTCCAACCGCAAGGAAGGCGCCAAGTCGTCCGGCGCACAGTTGCTCGATGCCTTTATCTACCACCGTTACTCGATTGGCGATGAGCCTGGCACGGTGCGGTTCGGTAAGCAGGTGGTCAGCTGGGGTGAAAGTACCTTCATTGGTGGCGGCATCAACAGCGTGAACCCGATCGACGTTTCGGCGTTCCGCCGGCCCGGTTCCGAGGTCAAGGAAGGCCTGATTCCGGTCAACATGTTCTACCTGTCGCAGGGCATTACCCAGAATCTGTCCGTCGAGGGCTTCTATCAGCTGGAGTGGGACCAGACCGTAGTGGATAACTGCGGTACCTTCTTCTCTCAGCCGGATGTGATCGCCGACGGCTGTAACAATAACCTGGCAGTGCTGCGTAGCCGTAATGGCCTGAACGCCGGGCTGGCCGCATCGGGCCTGCCAGCAGCAGCCCGCGGCGCGATATTCAACTCGTTGGCCCAGCAGGGCGTGCTGTTCGGATCGCCCGACGAAGGCGCCATCGTGCGGCGCGGTCCGGATCGCGATGCCCGCGACAGCGGCCAGTTCGGCTTTGCCGTGCGTTACAACTTCGAGCCACTGAACACCGAGTTCGGTGCCTACATGATGAACTACCACAGCCGTGCGCCGATCTTCAGCGGTCGCGGTGGTGCGCCGTCATCCTTCAGCGCCTCCGGCCTGGTCGGCTCGCTGGTGGGCAACGGTATTCCGCTGGCCACCGCCACGGCGCTGGCTCCGACCCTGCTGCCGGTGGTGGTGGCGGGCAACTCCAGCTACTACGTCGAGTACCCCGAAGACATCCGCCTGTATGGCTTGAGCTTCTCGACTTCGTTGCCTACCGGCACGGCGTGGAGCGGTGAAATCAGCTACCGGCCCAACGCGCCGGTGCAGATCAACACCACTGACATCCTGTATTCCGGGCTGTCGCCGCTCAACCCTGATGTGTCAGTGCTGACCGGTCGGCCCAACACCGACCAACCGGGTTACCGGCGCAAGGAAATCACCCAGCTGCAGACCACCTTCACGCACTTCTTCGACCAGGTAATGGGCGCCGAGCGTCTGACCGTGGTGGGCGAGGTGGGCTGGACCCACGTCGGCGGGCTGGAGAGCACCTCGAAAATCCGTTATGGCCGCGACCCGGTGTACGGGCCTGGTCCGCTGCCACGCGGTCAGTGCGGCATTCTCAACTCGGGTACTCTGACTGGTGCTGCGCAAAACAACCTGAGCCGTTACTGCGAGAACGACGGCTTCACGACCAGCAACTCGTGGGGCTACCGCGCCCGGGCGATCTGGGACTACAACAACGTCTTCGCCGGGGTCAACCTCAGGCCCAGCGTTGCCTGGTCGCATGACGTCAAAGGCTACTCGCCAGGTCCTGGCGGCAACTTCGAGGAAGGTCGCAAGGCGGTCAGCCTTGGTCTGGATGCCGAATACCAGAACACCTACACCGCGAGCCTTTCCTACACCAATTTCTTCGATGGCAAGTACACCACGGTCGACGACCGCGACTTTGTGGCACTGAGCTTTGGTGTGAACTTCTAAGAATCGGTATTTCAGGACGACGAACATGAAAATGACCAAAGGTCTGTTGCAAGCCAGTGTGCTGGGGCTGTCGATGCTGGCGACCGGGGTAATGGCGGCGGTATCGGAATCCGAAGCCGCCAAGCTGGGGACCAGCCTGACCCCCTTGGGCGGGGAAAAGGCCGGTAATGCCGACAACAGCATCCCGGCTTGGAGCCCGATGCCGACCAATGCCGGGGCCATCGATGGCAAGGGTTTCCTGGCCAACCCTTATGCCAGTGAAAAGCCGCTGTTCACCATCACCGCGAGCAATGTCGAGCAGTACAAGGAAAAACTCGCGCCGGGGCAGTACGCGCTGTTCAAGCGCTATCCGCAGAGCTACAAGATTGTGGTCTACCCCGGCCACCGTGGCGCGACGGTGCCCGATTCAGTCGCCGCTGCGGCCAAGCGCAATGCCACCAACGCGAAGTTGACCGCTGGCGGCAACGGTCTGGAGAACTTCCAGACCGCCATTCCGTTTCCGATCCCGGCCAGTGGCGTCGAGGTGATCTGGAACCACATCACCCGTTATCGCGGTGGTGCCGTCAAACGTCAGGTCACTCAGGCCACTCCGCAGCCCAACGGCTCTTACTCGATCGTCAAGTTCAGTGACCAGTTCGTGTTCCGTGACCAGATGAAGGGCACCGGTATTTCCGAGAACATCCTGTTCTACTTCAAGCAACAGGTCACCGCGCCTGCGCGGCTGGCCGGTGGTGTGCTGCTGGTCCACGAGACCATCGACCAGGTCAAGGAACCACGCATGGCGTGGGTGTACAACGCCGGTCAGCGGCGTGTACGCCGGGCGCCGGAGGTTTCCTACGATGGTCCGGGTACTGCGGCCGATGGCACCCGGACCTCGGACAACCTGGACATGTATAACGGTGCGCCGGACCGCTACGACTGGAAGCTGGTAGGCAAGCAGGAGATGTACATCGCCGCCAACAGTCACAAGCTCGATGACACCTCGCTCAAGTACGACGACGTCATCAAGGCCGGGCACATCAATCAGGACCTGGCCCGCTATGAGCTGCGTCGGGTCTGGCATGTCACGGCAACCCTGAAATCCGGCCAGCGGCATATCTATGCCAAACGTGACTTCTTCATCGATGAAGACACCTGGCAGGCTGCGGTCATCGACCACTACGACGGTCGTGGTCAGTTGTGGCGGGTGGCCGAGGCTCATGCCGTCAACTACTACGACAAGCAAGTGCCGTGGTACGTGATCGAAACCCTGTACGATCTGCAGTCCGGCCGTTATATGGCGCTGGGCATGAAGAACGAAGAGCGTCGCGCCTACGAGTTCGGCTTCGAGGCCAGCGCCAGCGAATTCAGCTCTGGCGCCCTGCGTCAGGACGGTGTGCGCTGAGCATCTGAACGTTCGCTGTGATCAAGCCCCCGTCAGGGGGCTTTTTCATTGGCGGCGCAGACGTTTTTTAATCCTTGTAGGAATTTTGTTACGAATCTTTAGGGTATGTCCTTCAAAAGCGCTCAAGCAGCCGTTAGGCTGCGGACATCTGCGATGCCGAATAAATGTCTTGCCAAGACAATTACAAGAGCCGGCCATGACTGATCTGTCCCGCATGCAAGGATTCGTCGATCACGCCACCCATACGCTGGAGCGGCGTTTCTTTCGTCCCCCGTTATCCGAAGACCATGTGCCGCGCCCGCGTCTGTGCGAGCGGCTGCGCCAAGGGTTGTCCGGGCGGCTGATCCTGGTCGGCGCGCCCGCCGGGTTCGGCAAGAGTTCGCTGGCAGTGGAGTTCTGCGAATCATTGCCGGCACCATGGCAAAGTGCCTGGCTGGGACTGGGTAGACGAGATGCAGAGCCCGGACGCTTCATGGAGCGGCTGCTGTGTGCGCTGCAGGGCTTTTTTCCGCAGCTCGGTGGCCAGCCGCTGGCCTCGCTGAGGTTGCGCAACGCCCAGGAGCCACAGGCGCTGGAAGCCTGGCTCGATGCCTTGCTCGACGAACTGGCCATGCACCTGGTGCTGAGCCGGCCGCTGCTGCTGGTGCTGGACGACTATCACCTGGTTCAGGGGCCGGTGCTGGATCGCTGTTTGCAAATGCTCCTTGATCATCTGCCAGGCGGGCTGGTGTTGCTGGTCACCAGCCGCCAGCGTCCGGACTGGCAGCTGTCTCGGCTGCGCCTGGCGCGGCATATTCTGGAACTCAACGAACAGGATCTGCGCCTGACCTGCGGTGAAGCGCAGGCCTTGCTGGCGCGCCATGCCCTGGTTGCCGATGGCCCGGCCCGGCAGCGATTGATCGAACGCAACGAAGGCTGGGTAGCGGGGCTGCGTTTCTGGTTGCTGGCCACTCAGGGGCATGCCGCACAAGACAGTGAGGCGCTGGTCAGCGAATACCTGCTTGAGGAAGTCATCGACTACCTGCCAGAGCAGGTGCAGGCATTTCTGTATGACACGGCCTGTCTGGAGCGTTTCTGCAGCGGGCTGTGTGACGCCCTGCGTGATCGTGATGACAGCGCCGCGATGCTCGATTACCTGCAACTTCACCAGGTTTTCCTGATACCGCTGGATGAGCAGGGGCAGTGGTTGCGTTACCACCATCTGTTTGCTGATTTTTTGCGCAGCCGCCGCCCGGAGGCCGCCACGCGCCTGCATCTCAATGCCTGCCGCTGGTTCCATGAACACGGCATGCTCGACGAGGCGGTTGAACAGGCACTGCTGGCCGGCGATGCCGATACTGCAGCCAGCCTGGCGCAGCACCTGGCCGAAGAAAAGCTGCTGGCCGAACAGAACGTGGTCATGTTGTTGCGCTGGAAAATGGACTTGCCCGACAGCCTGCTGGCCAGCACGCCGCGCCTGATCGTGCTGTATGCCTGGGCATTGGGGCTGGCTTGCCAGCCTGATGCTGCCGAAGAACTGGCCAGCCATCTGGCGCGTTTTCTGCCGGCGCCTTCGGCCACGGCGCAACAATCAATGCTCGCCCAATGGCTGGCGCTGAGCGGCATCATTGCCCGGGGCAGGGGAGATGCCGATACGGCGCGGCGTTATTGCAGCGAAGCCTTGCTCAGCTTGCCAGAGAGACGCTATGGGCAACGTCTGGTGTGTCTGTCGACGCTGGTCAACCTGGCGATCACCGACGGTGACCTGCTGCGTGCCCGGGCCTTGAGTCGCGATGCGCTGGAGCTGGCGCAGCGGCTCGCCAACCCGTTGTTCGAAGCCTTGGCCTGCCACGACCGTGCGCAGGTTCTACAGGCCCGTGGCGAGATTTTCCGCGCCCTGGAACAGGTGCGCACGGGATTGCAATTGCTCACCAAACTGGATCCTGCGCGACGTTATCCCATTCGTGCCCGCTTGACTCTTTACCATGGCTATCTGCTGAGTCTGTGCCTGCGGACCGATGAGGCCTTCGAGACCTTGCGCAGCGGGTTGGCCGAAGCCCGTGATTGTCGGGACATCAGTGTATTGACCGGTTATTGCACCCTGGCTTCGCTGCTCGGACGCGCCAGGCGCGACGCCGAAGCGTTCGCCGAACTGGCCGAGGTCGAGCGCCTGATGCATGGCTGGGGCGTGCCGCCGGTGCACTATCTGGCGATGATAACCCTGGTCAAATGCGAGCTGTGGCAGGGCCAAGGACGCATTGGCCTGGCCGGCCCGTGGCTGTTACGCCTGAGCCAGACCTACAGTGCCGGGCTGTCGCTGGCCGCGCCTGAATGTCAGCCGCAATTGCCGCTACAGGTCGAGTTGCAGCGTGCCGAACTGGCCAATGGGGAGACTGCCCTGAGCGCCTTGCAGGCACTCGAACAACGTGCGGCGGACATCGACGCCCAGTGGCTGGTGCTCAATACCCTGACCAGACGCATGGCGGTGCTGCTTGATCAGGGTCGACAGGAATGTGCCACGCCGTTGCTGGCTCGCAGTCTGGCAATCAGTGAACGTGGCGGGCTACTGGCGTTCGAGCCCTTGATCGAGCGGCACGCGGCGTGGTTACGTCAGCAATTGCACAAGGTGGCGGTCAGCGAGGTCCGTGACACGCTGCTGGAGCACCTGCCTGGCGGGGATAACCCGCAATGCGCAACGCTGTCGGGCGAGAGCCTCAGTGCACGTGAGCTGGGTGTTCTACAGTTGATCGCCCAGGGTTTTTCCAATCAGCAGATCAGCGAGCGGTTGTTCATCTCGTTGCACACGGTCAAGAGCCACGCCAGCCATATCAACGGCAAGCTCGGTGTCGAACGACGTACTCAGGCGGTGGCCCGGGCCAAGGCGTTGGGGTTGCTTAGTTGAGCGGCGCCCCGGCCCACAATTCGTTGAATTTCTCGATCCCCCATTCATGGGGGCATTCGAACTTGATGATGCTGTCGGCTTCCTGGCTCTTGCCCAGGTGCACGATGCGGTGCTCCAGCGGCTTGCCGGTGCGCGCCGACATGATCACCTTGACCTTGGGGGTCAGCAGCGACTGTTCGGATTGCTCCATGACCACTGCCAGCCGCCCGCTTTCCAGGCGCACCAGCGCGCCCACCGGGTAGATGCCCACGGTCTTGACGAAGTGCTGGAAGATCTTGTCGTCGAAATGGCCTTTCCAGGTGGCCATTTCACGGATCGCCCGGGCGGCTCCCCAGGCTTTCTTGTAGGGCCGGTCAGAGGTTATGGCGTCGTAGACATCACACACCGCGCCCATTCTGGCGAACAAGCTGATCTCTTCACCCACCAGGCCATGGGGATAGCCGCTGCCGTCGAATTTCTCGTGATGATGCAGGCAGACGTCCATCACTGCACGGGTAACCTGGCAACTGCCTTCAAGGATTTTCAGCCCGGCTTCCGGGTGCGATTTCATCGCCTCGAACTCTTCGCGGGTCAGTTGTCCGGGCTTGTTGAGAATGTCCGGGTTCATCATCATCTTGCCCACGTCATGCATCAGACCGGCAACTCCGGCGTCACGCACCTGGTCTTCGGGCAGGTCCATGCGTCTGGCCAGTGCGACCATCAGGGCGCAGACCGCCACCGAATGCATGTAGGTATATTCATCGGAGTTTTTCAGGCGCGACAGGCTGATCAGCGCATGCGGGTTGCGCATGACCGAGCCGGAAATCTCCTCGATCAGCAGTTCGATATCGTCGGTATTGAGTGCGTGGCCCATCTTGGCTTCGGCAAACATGGACATGACGGCGTTTTTCGCACGTCCGCAAATCAATCTGGCGCGCAGCAGTTCTTTATCGAGGCTGACCGGTGCGACATCCGCATTCTGCGCAGGCGAGCAAGTGTCAGGGGCTTTGCCGCGGCAGGTGTCAATCCACACTTCCAGCGTGTCAGAACGCTTGATGCGTTCGAGAACTTCGATATCACGCAGCACAGCCTCGACCTGTCCGATCCAGAACGGATCGTTGGTTCTGGGCCGGCAGAATTCGTGGATATGCATGCCCAGGGCGAGGTCGGATACCAGTATTTTTCTTAGCATGGCTGGTCACCCTTTCTAGGAGGTGGATGCAGCGGTCCGTGCCGGGTCGTTCAGAAAATGGTGTAAAGCAAGAGAGGCGCGTGCGGTTGGCAACCTCACATCTGCCCTGTTCTCAAGACCATAAAATCCGATGGTCGCGTTATGCCATTATACGGAGCAATTAATGAGTTTGTATGACAATGTTCAGGCGTCAACGCCTTGCTGTATTTGATTTTCTTAGATAAATCAGCTTGTTGTAACGTGCTGGTTTAATGGCGTCAGTGGCTGGCTTAAATTTTTTTTACAAGGTCTTTTGGGTGGCCGTTTTTGCTTCAATCAATGTGCCGTCAGTGCCGCCTGGCCAACCTCGAATGATGCCGTTCGGCCAGGAATTTTCCGCACCTTTTGCGTTCTAAATCGGCAATAAGCGTTCGTTGCAATGTACAAAGAAATGTAAAAAATCAGGAGCACATTGAATGTTGATCACGCCCCGACTGATTATTGCCGCCACTGCCGTTGCCCTGCTGGCCGGCTGCGCCTCGCCCAACCCCTACGATAACCAGGGAGGTTATGGCGGCAATCAAGGCGGTTACGGCAACCAGGAGCAACAGGGTATGAGCCGTACCGCCAAGTATGGCGGGCTCGGCGCCCTCGCAGGCGCTGTGGCAGGTGCTGCCATTGACCATAACAACCGTGGCAAGGGGGCGCTGATCGGTGCGGCGGTGGTCGGTGCCGCTTCGGCCGGCTACGGCTACTACGCAGACCGTCAGGAAGCTGCGCTGCGCGCACGGATGGCCAATACCGGGGTTGAAGTGCAGCGTCAGGGTGACCAGATCAAGCTGATCATGCCTGGCAACATTACCTTCGCCACCGATTCGGCCGCCATCGCCAGCAGCTTCTATTCGCCGCTCAATAACCTGGCGGGCTCACTCAAGCAGTTCAACCAGAACAATATCGAGATCATCGGTTACACCGACAGCACCGGCAGCCGCCAGCACAACATGGACCTGTCCCAGCAGCGCGCGCAGAGCGTGGCGACTTACCTGACTTCCCAAGGGGTCGATCCGACGCACTTGTCGGTGCGCGGTGCCGGCCCTGACTCACCGATTGCCAGCAATGCCGATGCCAATGGCCGTGCCCAGAACCGCCGGGTCGAGGTCAATCTCAAGCCGATTCCGGGCCAGCAGTACGATCAGTATCAGCAGTAATTGCTGCAGCCTGCCCAGCGCCGAGTGACTTATCGGCGCTGACGGCCTGTGGCGGGGTGCTCGATTGCCAATTGATCCAGCAGCCGGTCTTTCTCTTCCCACAAGGCATTGATCCACTGCTGGAAGGCCTGGCGGTAGGCTTGATCCTGATCGTAGCTTTTGCCGATGAACCCGGCCGGGATAGGCACCTCATCGAAATGCGCGACCACCTGACCGACCCGCCCGCACAGCAGGTCCCAGTAACCAGGCTGGCCATTGGGGTAATAGAGGGTCACGTTGACGATCGACTCCAGCTGTTCGCCCATCGCATCGAGCACAAAGGCGATACCGCCAGCCTTGGGTTTTAGCAGGTGACGAAACGGTGACTGCTGTTCGGCGTGTTTGGCCGGGGTAAAGCGGGTGCCTTCGGCGAAGTTGAAAATGCTCACCGGGTTGTCGCGAAACTTTGCGCAGGTGCGTCGCGTGGTTTCCAGGTCTTTGCCGCGCTTTTCAGGGTGTTTGGCCAGGTAAGCCTTGGAATAGCGCTTCATGAACGGAAAGCCCAGTGCCCACCAGGCAAGACCGATCACCGGCACCCAGATCAGCTCTTGCTTGAGAAAGAACTTCAACGGCCGAATGCGTTTATTAAGCAAGAATTGCAGCACCATAATGTCGACCCAGCTCTGGTGATTGCTGGTCACCAGATAGGAGTGCTGGTAATCCAGACCTTCCAGGCCGCTCAGGTGCCAGCGGGTGCCGGTCAGCAGGCGAATCCAGGCGTTGTTGTTGGCGATCCAGCTTTCCTGGATCAGATTCATGAGCCTGTTACTCAGGCGCTGGGCAGCGGCGAACGGCAGGCAGAGCTTGAACACGGTCACCACAAACAGCGGAATACAGCAGGCCAGCGTGTTGAGCGCCAACAGCAGCGCGGCAACAACGCCACGCAAAGGGGCAGGCAGGAAAGCCATGGTAGTGAACAACTCCGGGTATTGAAGATGATGCCGGACCGTTCCGGCATCACTCGGTGTATCAGGACAATGTGTCGGCCTGAATGGCGGTCAGGGCGATGGTGTGCACAATATCATCGACCTGTGCACCACGCGGCAGGTCATTGACCGGCTTGCGCAGGCCTTGCAGCATCGGCCCCAGCGTCACGCAGTCAGCACTGCGTTGTAAGGCCTTGTAGGTGGTGTTACCGGTGTTGAGATCGGGAAACACAAACACCGTGGCGCGCCCTGCCACCTGGCTATTGGGCGCCAGTTGCCGGGCGTCGTTTTCGTTGGCCGCTGCGTCGTACTGCAACGGGCCGTCGATCAGCAGGCCACGGCGCGCCTCACGGGCCAATTGCGTGGCTTCGCGGACCTTTGCCACTTCTTCATCGTTATCCGCGTGGCCGCTGGAGTAGCTGATCATCGCCACCCGTGGCGCAATGCCAAAGGTTTGCGCCGAGTCGGCGCTTTGCAGGGCGATTTCAGCCAGCGCCTGGGCACTGGGGTGCGGGTTCATGATGCAGTCGCCATAGACCAGCACCTGATCCGGGAACAGCATGAAAAATACCGAAGACACCAAGCTGCAGCCCGGTGCGGTCTTGACCAGTTGCAGGGCCGGGCGAATGGTGTTGGCGGTAGAGTGCACCAGACCCGAGACCAGGCCGTCGACTTCATCGAGGGCCAGCATCATGGTGCCGATCACCACCGGATCTTCCAGTTGCTGCTCGGCCATCGGTGCATTGAGGCTCTTGCTCTTGCGCAGTTCGACCATCGGTTCGACATAACGCTGGCGAATCAGCTCCGGATCAATGATTTCCAGCCCCGCTGGCAGCTCGATACCTTGCGCCTTGGCCACGGCCTGGACTTCAGCGGGCCTTGCCAGCAAGACGCAGCGCGCAATGCCGCGAGCCTGGCAGATGGCCGCCGCCTGGATGATCAGCGGCTCGCTGCCTTCAGGCAATACGATACGCTTGTTGCTGGCCTGAGCGCGCTGGATCAACTGATAACGGAATACCGCCGGCGACAGACGCAGTTCCCGTGGCGTGCCGCAGCGCTGATGCAGCCATTCGGCGTCCAGATGGCCGGCCACGAAATCGGTGATGATCTCGGCCCGCTCCCGGTCATCGACAGGAATTTCCTTGTTGAGCTGGTTCAGCCGGTTGGCCGTGTCGTAGGTGCCGGTGCTCACCGACAGCACTGGCAGGCCAGCCTGCAGCGCGCCACGGCACAGTTCCATGATGCGTGGGTCGGGCACGATATCGCTGGTCAGCAGCATGCCGGCCAGTGGTACGCCGTTCATGGTGGCCAGGCTGACGGCCAGAATGATGTCGTCGCGGTCGCCAGGGGTGACCACCAGCACACCGGGTTTGAGCAAGTGCACCGTGTTGACCACGGTGCGTGCGCAAATGATGATCTTGGCCATGCGCCGCTGCTCATAATCGCCGGCATTGAGCACCTCTGCGCCGAGCAGTTCAGCCACATCGCGGGTGCGCGGCGCATTCAGGTCGGCTTGATACGGAATGCAGCCAAGCAAGCGAAAGTCGCCGCTGCGCAGCAAGGGCGAGTGCTCTTTCAAGCGGGCAGCGAAAGCCTCCATGCTTTCTTCGGTGCGCACCTTGTTGAGAATCACGCCTAAAACCTTCGGGTCTTTCGGGCCGCCAAACATCTGGGCCTGCAATTCAACCCGGCCGGACAGTTCGGTCAGCACTTCGTTTTCCGGTGCCGATACCAGGATCACCTCGGCATCCAGGCTTTTGGCCAGATGCAGATTGACGCGCGCGGCGTAGCTGGCGTGCCGGGTCGGGACCATGCCCTCGACGATCAGTACATCCTTGCCGACTGCGGCCTGTTGATACAGGCGGATGATTTCTTCGAGCAGCTCATCGAGCTGGCCGTCGCCCAGCATGCGCTCGACATACGACAGCGCCAGTGGAGTGGGCGGCTTGAGGCCGTGAGTACGGGCGACCAGTTCGGTGGAGCGTTCCGGGCCGGTATCGCCAGGGTGTGGCTGGGCGATGGGCTTGAAGAACCCGACTTTGAGCCCGGCGTGTTCCAGGGTCCGGACCAGACCCAGGCTGATGGAGGTCAGTCCCACGCCGAAGTCCGTGGGCGCAATGAAAAAAGTCTGCATGGGGGCTTCCGAATTGAGCAGTGCAAGGGTCCCCGGCACTTATGGGTGCCGGATGATCCCGAAAATACCGACGCTGTCTGTCGCAGCGCTCTAACTGGAGCCAAGACTATCGTCATCGGGGGGGCGTGCGCACCATCCGCAAGCAAACGGCTCGCCGATTTTTTCAGCGCGCAACTGCGGGTCCAGCACCCAGGCACGCGATTGCCATGGCGGCTGATGGCGCATGTGTTGGGTATGGCCACAAGCCAGGATCGCGACCCAGTTACCTTCTTCATCCTGGCGCCAGCCGGTCAGGATTGTCAGTACCGGTGTCGTGTTCATAAACCCTCCTGTCGGTGTTGCGTTAGCTTTCAGGGCATGGCTTGGTTAGACTTGGGCGTTCATCCATATCAAGCAAAGGTCTTGCACTCATGCCTATCGCTGCCCAAAAGGCTGTCTCCATCGACTATACCCTGACCAACGACGCTGGTGAGGTCATCGACAGCTCGTCCGGCGGCGCGCCGCTGGTCTACCTGCACGGTGCCGGCAACATCATTCCAGGCCTGGAAAAAGCGCTGGAAGGCAAAGATGTAGGCGACGAGCTGAGCGTCTCCATCGAGCCTGAAGACGCTTACGGCGAGTTCTCTGCCGAGCTGATCAGCACCCTGAGCCGCAGCATGTTCGAAGGTGTCGACCAACTGGAAGTTGGCATGCAGTTCCACGCTTCCGGCCCGGACGGCAGCATGCAGATCGTCACCATCCGTGATCTGGACGGCGACGACGTGACCGTCGACGGCAACCACCCGCTGGCCGGTCAGCGCCTTAACTTCAAGGTCAAGGTCATCAATATTCGTGATGCCAGTCAGGAAGAACTGGCCCACGGCCATATTCATGGCGAAGGTGGCCATCACCACTGATTTGGGCTGCTAAGCTCAGATAACCGCAAGGGCGTCCCGGCAGTTCTGCGCGTTGTGCAGCCTGCGGGCCGCCCTTTTTTGCGGGTATGGCTTGAAGGGGGGTTCCATCCATGAGTGCTTTTCACGACATCACCCTGACCGGGCTCGACGGGCAGGCTCTGCCTCTGGCGCCGTTCAAGGACAAGGTGGTACTGGTGGTCAACGTGGCCTCCAAATGTGGCCTAACACCTCAGTACGCAGCGCTTGAAACGCTCTATCAGCACTATAAAGACCAAGGCTTCAGCGTGTTGGGCCTGCCGTGCAACCAGTTCGCCGGGCAGGAGCCAGGCACCCACGCCGAGATCCAGTCGTTCTGCCAGCTCAATTACGGCGTGACCTTCCCGCTGGGTGAGAAGCTTGAGGTCAACGGCGCGCATCGTCATTCGCTGTACCGTCTGCTGGCCGGCGAAGGAGCGGAGTTTCCCGGTGACATCACCTGGAATTTCGAGAAATTTCTGGTCAATGGCAAAGGCGCGGTGGTCGCGCGGTTTTCGCCGCGCACTGCGCCGGATGATCAGGCTGTCATTCAGGCGATCGAGAAGGCCCTGGCCTGAGTCCGCGCTCAATGGCCCGCGCCCTCAAGGCACGGGCTTTACCGGCACTGCACTGTCTTGCGCGCAGGCATTCAACAACTGCCCTTCGAACTGATCAATGATGCTGTTCCAGCCCTGGCGGCTGGCGTGCTGCCTGGCGTTAAGCCGCACCCGGCGCAGGGTTTCACTGTCTTCGAGCAGCCAGCAGGCGGCATCGACGAAAGCATCCTCGTCGCCCGGCATGGCCAGCGCACCGTTATGTCCATGACGAATGTGCTGACCGGCTGCCGCTTCGTCATAAGCCACCACCGCCAGTCCTGACGCCAGCGCCTCAAGCACCACATTGCCAAACGTCTCGGTCAGGCTGGGAAACAGAAACATGTCGCCGCAAGCGAAATGCTCGGCCAGCGCTTCTCCGCGTTGCGCCCCACAGAAAATGGCCTCAGGCAGTTCGCGTTGCAGCCACTGACGCTGCGGGCCATCACCGACGATCACCAGACGCAGCGTGTACTGCGGATAATTCTGGCTCAGCGCCTCAAAGCAGGTCTTGAGCAAACCGAGGTTTTTTTCCGCTGCCAGCCGACCGACGTGCAGCACGGCGATTGCATCTTCTTCAAGGCCCCATTCGGCGCGCAAGGCGGCCGAACGCCGCGACGGGTTGAACAATTGGCTGTCCACGCCACGCGACAATAGCTCGACCCGCTCGAAGCCACGGCGTTGCAACTCCAGGCGCTGGCTGACGCTGGGGGCCAGGGTGAAGTGCGAACGGTTGTGGAACCAGCGCAGGTAATGCGTCAGCGCCCGGGTAATGAAGCTCATGCCGTACTGTTGGGTGTATTGCGCAAAGTTGGTGTGGAAACCGCTGACCACCGCGATACCCAGCCGCCTTGCCGCGCGCAATGCAGACAGCCCCAAAGGACCCTCGGTGGCGATGTACAGCACGTCTGGCCGCTTGCGCTGCCAACGGCGTAACAACTTGTGCATCGAGGCCTGGCCCCATTGCAGCCCCGGATAACCCGGAATCGGCCAGCCACGGCAGAGCATCAGCTCATCAGGCTCGGCAGGCGCCGGTTCGTGACCCTGACGGGGCCGGATCAGTTCGACCTTGTGACCGCGCAGACGCAAACCGTCACACAGCCGCCCGAGGGTATTGGCCACGCCATTGATTTCGGGAGCATAGGTTTCGGTGATCAGGGTGACATGCAGGAATGTGCTCATTACCTCAGTGTTGACCTGAGCGGTTGCGTTTGTGTGAGGTTTTTGTGGTGGTTTTATGACGGGCAGGGTGAGAGGTATGCGCCCGTCAAGTTCCTCGAAGACGGCATCAGGACTACATAAAACTTTTCAAGCGCTGAAGATGTTGTAGGACGTTTCTGTGAGTTTCAGTTAGGGATTTTGGGGGCGTGAAAGCTATTCTGAATAGCGTTGTATTATCGAATAATTGGCTTGATTAAAAAGTGTGGAGCTCTGGCAACACCCAGAGCCCCATTATTCACCAATTGGCCATGTCACGGATATCGTTGAGACAGCACATTGTTGAAGTTCAGGTTTTTTCCAGAGTTCTGATGGCAGGCGTGCCTTTCATGAGTTCATTCTGCTGCCTTGATTGCTCGTCGGTCATTCCCTCAAGGTTGCGCCCTTCAACTTATAGTGTTTCAGAATTGAGTGGGCGTGAATGAGGCGGTCAGAACCGGCGGTTGTGGAAAAGAACATGGAAAAGATCCTCTTGCGATGTGCGTCAAACAAACCAGGGTGGTGCATCGCTAGTTTTTGAGCACTCGCCCTTTGCCAGGGATACGCTCCAATGCCGCTGGCGCCGGTACAAAGTTGTCGTCCTGCACGACCGACCCTTGTTGTTGCACATTCTTGTTCTGCATGAAGGTCGCCGGGCGCATTAGCTGAAGAGGTATGAGCGTAGCGGCGGCAGGTTCTGGCGGTGGCTTGGGGGCGTCGTTACTGGCATTTTTCAGGATCTGGCTGAATCGGCCTGCGCGTGATGACGGAACGCTCTCAAGCGCTGCGGGCGCTCGGGTGTAGCCGGATGAATTCGAAATGGATAAATCAGTTGTCATGGTCAGTTCCTCTTCTGTGGACACGATAGTGAAGAGCAAACTGAATGCCAGGTTTATGCTGTCGCGGCGATGGGGCTATAAATAAAGAGTGGGAAGTGCGCTGGTTGGTCTGGTTGGGAATATTCTTACATGTCTTTGGTGTTTTTCTGATGGCAACTATTTGCCAGTGCTGGAGATCGATTGCCGCTATTAATTACGCGTTGCCGGAAAATCGAATTGTTCCCCAAGCAATGTAAGAATGTTCCTGGATTTGTGGGGCGATAGGCGGTTGCCGAAGCGAAAACCGCCTTGCCTACAGCGTTATGCTTGCCAGTTGGCCATGTCCTGAAAACTTTTGGGCAAACTGCTATTTAATGCGACCAGCTTTTCAACAATTTCGAGTGCGGAAGTGCCTTTGGCCTTTTCCGAGTTGTAGAGGTCGGTACGCAGTTTCAATGAATCAGCCGAGAGTTTCTGGAAGTAGGCGTTGGACTCATCTGTCACCAACTGCCCTGAGACCGAATAGCGAATCACCGGCCAGCTGGAAATGTTCAGCAGTGGATCTTTCATGGAGTCGTTGACCAGTGAATATGCGGTTTCTTCGGCTTTGTCCGGGGATTGCCTGGCCATTTTTACGTACATGTTTTCAGATTTGACACTGTCAGTTGGCTTGTCTGTCGGCAGGGCGGCTTGTGCTTGCACAGCCTGGACATTGAATTGTTGCGTATCAGCCTCGGATTTTCTTGTCGGGTTTTGCTGGCCGGTGAGCGCGGCAATGGGTGAAGTGGCATCAATGCGCATGTTCTGTCCTCAATGGTTGTGGGCGCGCCGGGTGTGACCAGGAGGCGGCTGACGATGACAGCACGTAACGCCGCCGTGGCAATCTGGTTCCCTGCGCCGGATCCCTTGAGCAAGACCGATGCCATAGTGGCGTAAGAGGGCTGGGGCCCTGTAAAGCTGCCGGGCAGCGGGTGATCACCCCTGTGCTGCCCGGCAACAATCTGCCTTTAACGGCCAGTATTAGCCTGTGACAAACCTGCCTCGGCCCGCTCCCGGACCCAGAACAACGTCGCCCCGGCCACCGCTGCCGGCATCATGAAAATATTGACGAACGGGATCAGCAACGCGGCATACACCGTGCCGCCAAAACTCAAACAGGCCCAGCGTTTGCTGCGCAGCCAGGCGAGCATGTCCTGCCAGCTCATTTTGTTGTTGTCGGCGGGATAGTCGATGTATTGGATTGCCATCATCCATACACCGAACAACAGCCACAGCGGGGTCGCGATCAGGTTGACCACCGGAATGAACGACAGGATGAACAGCCCTATAACCCGCGGCAACATGTAACCCAGCTTGCGAGCTTCACGAGCCAGAGTGCGGGGAATCATGGCGGCCAGTTCACCCCAACTGAACGGTGGTGAGGTGTCTTCACCGCGCACCACGGCCTCGACCTTTTCCGACAGAAAACCGTTGAACGGTGCGGCAATGATGTTGGCCAGCATGGTGAAGGTGAAGAACACCATCAATAGCACCAGCAACACGAACAGCGGCCACAGGATGTAGCTCAGAAAGCTCAGCCAGTCCGGCAGGGTCGGCATGAAGGTGTCCACCCACATGCCGAACTGATGCACCGCCAGGTACACCAGGCCCCCGAACAGCAGCAGGTTGATGCTCAAGGGCAGCAGGACAAACAGGCGCAGGCCAGGACTGAGTATCAGTTTCAGGCCTTCGGCGAGGTATTGCGGGCCGGTGAGGGCGGGTGCGGGCATGACAGCCTCCGAATCAGGGTCTGCGGCGACCTTACCGGCTTTGTGGCAGTGGTTAAAGAGGCTGGCCAGCCTGTGTGTCCGGCATGGCCCGGATTCGCCGCCACGACGTAGCAGGGGTTAAAGTAATGGCCTCGGTACTTTTCTGAATAGGAGAAGTCTATGAGGTGGATTGTGAAACGAAATTTCCTTAATCTTCGCCACCCCGATAGGCTGATGACCAATTTCCTCACCTATCCTTTTCCATTTCTGACTGGAGTCATCCATGAGCGTACTGGTAAACAAGCAAGCCCCTGATTTCGATGCCGCAGCAGTGCTGGGCGACGGTTCGATCGTCGACAGCTTCAAGCTGTCTTCGCTGCGTGGCAAATACGTGGTGCTGTTCTTCTGGCCGCTGGACTTCACCTTCGTTTGCCCTTCGGAAATCATTGCCCACAACAACCGCATTGCGCGCTTTCGCGAGCTGGGTGTTGAAGTGGTCGGCGTTTCCATCGACTCGCAGTTCACTCACCACGCCTGGCGCAGCACGCCGGTCGAGAAGGGCGGCATTGGCGAAGTCGAGTTCACGATGGTCGCTGACGTCAAGCACGAGATCACTCGCGCCTACGGCATCGAGCACGACGCTGGCGTGGCCCTGCGCGCTTCGTTCCTGATCGACAAGTCCGGTGTGGTTCAGCACCAGGTGGTCAACAACCTGCCACTGGGCCGTGACGTCGACGAAATGGTCCGTCTGGTCGAAGCCCTGCAGTTCACCGAAGAGCACGGCGAAGTTTGCCCGGCCGGCTGGCGCCCAGGCCAGAAAGGCATGAAAGCAGACGCCCAGGGCGTTGCTGATTACCTGGCTTCGAACGCCAAAGGCCTGTAAGGCCCTCTGGCCGTGACCCCGGTTGCGGCCAACCGAATTCAGGGGCAGCGCATGCGTTGCGGGGCCCCACCCGTTCAATCGTTGCAACTCCGGCGTTAGTGGCCGGTCGACAGGAGTGTGTCATGTCCGATGTCCGTCATTCCCGAGTGATTATCCTCGGCTCCGGCCCTGCCGGTTACAGTGCTGCGGTCTACGCCGCCCGTGCCAACCTCAAGCCGCTGCTGATCACCGGCATGCAGGCAGGCGGTCAGCTGACCACCACCACTGAAGTCGACAACTGGCCGGGCGACCCCCACGGCCTGACCGGCCCGGCGCTGATGGAGCGTATGCGTGAGCACGCCGAGCGCTTCGAGACCGAGATCGTCTTCGACCACATCAACTCTGTGGACCTGGCCGGCAAACCGTTCAGCCTCAAGGGCGACAGCGGCACCTATACCTGCGACGCGCTGATCATCGCCACCGGTGCCAGCGCCCGCTACCTGGGCCTGCCGTCCGAAGAAGCATTCATGGGCAAGGGCGTTTCGGCCTGTGCGACCTGTGATGGTTTCTTCTACCGCAACAAGCCAGTGGCGGTGGTCGGCGGTGGCAATACCGCTGTGGAAGAAGCCCTGTACCTGGCCAACATCGCCAGCAAGGTCACGCTGGTACACCGCCGCGACACCTTCCGCGCCGAGAAGATTCTGATCGACAAGCTGCACGCCCGCGTCGCCGAGGGCAAGATCGAACTCAAGCTCAACGCGACCCTGGACGAAGTGCTGGGCGACAACATGGGCGTGACCGGTGCGCGCTTGAAGAACAACGACGGCAGTCAGGAAGATGTGAAGGTTGACGGTGTGTTCATCGCCATCGGCCACACACCGAACACCTCGCTGTTCGAAGGCCAACTGGCGCTCAAGGACGGCTACATGGTGGTCAATGGCGGCCGTGAAGGCAATGCCACGGCGACCAGTGTCGAGGGTGTGTTCGCGGCGGGCGACGTGGCTGACCACGTGTACCGTCAGGCGATCACCTCGGCCGGTGCCGGCTGCATGGCGGCCCTGGACGTCGAACGCTACCTGGACGGCCTGGCCAACGCCTCGTTCTGATTGCGTCTGACCCACAAAAAAACCGGCTTCGATAGCCGGTTTTTTTGTGCCTTGCGCGCCCGTAAGAGCCGCTTTAGCGGCGCAGATCAGGCTTTGCGCTTGAGCGGTTGGGCTTCGAACTTCACGCCGGCCAGGCCATGGGCAATCAGGGCGCGAATATTGCCGTGGTCGCTGCCTTCAGGAGTGGCCTGTACCGAGCGATAGTGTTCGCCGAAGGCCAGCAGGGCTTCTTCGTCGCTCAGCCCTTCAAGCAGGGCCAGGCCCAGGGTCTTGCACGAACCCTCGTTCTGCCCGGCAGCGTTTTCCACCTCGCCGTTGCGGAAGGCCTGTGGCTGGTAGTCGTAGCCTTCGGCAATGAATGCCAGGGTCTCT
Source organism: Pseudomonas sp. LJDD11 (assembly GCF_024584215.1). Lineage (NCBI taxonomy): Bacteria > Pseudomonadati > Pseudomonadota > Gammaproteobacteria > Pseudomonadales > Pseudomonadaceae > Pseudomonas > Pseudomonas sp. LJDD11. The sequence continues at coordinate 31,425 of NZ_JANJFL010000025.1, read as the reverse complement.
GCGAATGCGTGTTGGCCGCTGCGCAGGCTGGCGCGCAGGGTGTTCAGATCAGTCATGCTTGGGTTCCTTGAAGGCCGCAAGTTGCTCGGCACTGGCTTGTTTCTGGTAAAGCGATTTCCACTCGTTGTACGGCATGCCGTAGACCACCTCGCGGGCGTCGTCGAGGCTGACCTCGATGCTGCGCTCGTCAGCGGCGGCCTTGTACCACTTCGACAGGCAGTTGCGGCAAAAACCCGAGAGGTTCATCAGGTCGATGTTCTGCACGTCCTTGCGGCTGTCCAGATGGGCAACCAGGCGGCGAAAGGCGGCCGCTTCGAGTTCCAGGCGTTGCTGTTCGGTCAATTGTGGCTCGGTCATGATGGGCTCCGTTGAAGCGCGCGATGATATCAGCGCTGGCCAGAGAGGGTGATCGACACCGACTCGGCAAAACGCAGGGCGTGAGGTTTGTCGACTTCAACCTCGGCGTAGGTCACCGCTTCATTACTCATCACCAGATCCAGGACTTCCTGGGTCAGGCGTTCGAGCAGGGCGAAGCGATTGCCTTCGACGTGCTGGATGATTGCCTTGGTGATGGTGCGGTAATTCAGCGCGTGATCGATGTCGTTGTCGCGCACCGCCTGCTGGGCCGGGTAGCAGATCGTCAGGTTGATCAGCACGTCCTGCTTGTTGAGAATCTCGTCTTCGTTGATGCCGATGAATGTGCGCAGGCGCAGGTCCTTGACCCGGATGCGCGCGGTGCCTGGTTCCAGTTTCGCCATCAGCCCTTGCTCCGTCCGATCAGTTGCAGAAACTCCATGCGCGTGGTGCTCGACTCACGGAATGCACCGAGCATGACTGAAGTGTTCATCAGTGAATTCTGTTTCTCGACACCGCGCATCATCATGCACATGTGCTGCGCTTCGACCACCACCGCCACACCGGCGGCCTGGGTGACGCTCTGGATGGCTTCGGCGATTTGTCGGGTCAGGTTTTCCTGGATCTGCAGGCGGCGGGCGAACATATCCACCACCCGGGCGATCTTCGACAGGCCCAGGACCTTGCCGGTGGGAATATAGGCCACATGAGCTTTGCCGATGAAGGGCAGCAGGTGGTGTTCACACAACGAGTACAGCTCGATGTCCTTGACGATCACCATCTCGTCGTTGTCCGAGGCAAACAGCGCGCCATTGATGATTTCGTCCAGGCTCTGATTGTAGCCGTGGCAGAGGTACTGCATGGCCTTGGCGGCCCGCTTGGGGGTATCGAGCAGGCCTTCACGCTGTGGATCTTCGCCCAGGCCCACGAGAATGTCTCGGTACTGCTGTGACAGGGGTTCGCTCATTTCAGGGTCCTCGGGGCGGCTTACTTGAGATGCCGTCCGCCGTTTACGGTCAGGGTGGTGCCGGTCACGTAGGGCGTGTCGAGCAGGTAGCGCAGGCTCTGATAGATCACCTCCGGGCCAGGCTCGATGCCCAGGGCCGACTTGGCCAGGGTCTGGGCGCGGTATGCCGCGTCGTCATCGGGTTGGAACATCAGCAGCGCCGGGGCAATGCCGTTGACCTTGATCTGCGGCGCCAGGCGCGCGGCGAACGACAGGGTCAGGCTTTCCAGGCCAGCCTTGCTGGCGCAGTAAGCAGTGTGCTTGCTGCTGCCTTTGCGGGTCACGTCATCGCTGATATGCACGATGTCGGCGACCGCACTGCGTTGCAAAAGCCTGGCTCCATGCAGGTTGATCAGGTAGGGCGCGAGCATGTGAATGTTGAACATCCGGGTGAAGACCTCGGCCTCGTCCCCCGGTGTTTCGGCCAGCCACTCTGAAGCGTTATGCACAATGGCCCGCAGGCAGTCGGTGTGCTGCTTCAGGGTGTCGATAAACGCCATGATGCCGGTCTGCGACGAAAAATCGGCGTGCAGGGTAACAGCCCCTGCCGCACGCAACTGCTCGACTGCAGGTCGTGGCGTTCTGTAACTGATGATCACCGCCTGACCTTCTTCGAGCAGGCGCTGCGCACAGTGCAGGCCGACGCGCTGGCTGGCGCCGGTGATCAGTATCGGTGCAGTGGAGGCCATGGACAGCTCACGGAGTCAGATCTGCGCAGCAGGATGAGATACAAGGATCACATCTGCGTACAGGTTGGAAACTGGTGTAACGAGCGAAGTTATACCAATGCCGTGCGCTGTACAACCTGCGGGGCAGGCTTGCACGTCCTGGAGGGCTGTGCCGCCTCCAGGCGTGGTGGGTGGTCTCTCAGTGCGGAGCCGTCGATCCGGCGCGATTGCTGCGCTGCGGGCTGTCATTGAGCCAGCTGGACAGCAGGCGGGTCGACAGTGGAATGAACAGATAGACCATTAACGGTGTAAGGATCAGGGTGCTGAGCATGATGCGTGGCATCAGTTCAAGCTGGCTCAGCAGCGGTCCGAGAACATAATTGAACAGCAGCGACACTGGGAAAAATGCCAGCCAGATGGCCACGGCCTGTTTCCAGCGCGGCGGGCGTGTACCGGCGCTGCCAAACCAGCCGGCGATACCGTTGGCGCGCTGCTCCGATGGACTGTCGAACAGGCCGCTGCCGCGCACCAACCAGGCGCGTCGTGACGCCGAATGCTCCCAGGCGTGCATGGTCTGCGCGTCGGTGAAGCGGAATATCATCTGAAATTGATCATCGCCCGGTGGCGGTGCCAACACCCCAGAGCCGAGGTAACCGGGAAAATCAGTGGCCAGGCGTTCGCCTTCATGCAGCCAGGCGATTAACTCCTGATAGCGACCGTGGGTCACACGGCGGGCCACCATCAAGGTGACGGGAGCAGTAGACATTGTGTATCTCCAATAGATGCATGAGCCTCCCGGGTAGGGACGCGCACAAGTCATGGCTCCGGGGTGGTGGAACCGCGACGGCTTCGCTTGAAAGCAAGCAAGGATTATTCCTGAATTTGCAAAACAATCCAGAGGGAGTTTGGGTCGGCTGAGTTCGCGCCCAAGGTATGTTCAGGCGTGCAGGTCGGGATTGGCCTTGCGATGCTCATGAAGCATGTACTGGCGCAGGCGCTCGGCATGCAACGGATTGCTCTGGCTCAGCCGATAGGCTGCCATGCCATTTTCGGTCAGGCGTTCGAAACGGCCGCGCAGTGGTATCGGCTCGTAATCATCAGGGGCGAACCAGGCTGAAAAACGCTGGGGGAAATCACCGGGGCGGCGCTGCTCCAGTAGTACGCCTTTAAAGGATATTTCGTGTATCCACAGGGCCGTCAGCGCACCATCCTCGGTTTCCAGCGGCTGTGGTTTGGGCAATATCAGACGCCATGGGCGAATCTGCGGGCCTTCTTCGTAGATACTCGGCGTGCCCAGCTCAAGGTGCAAGGCATGGAACTCGTCCTCCACAAGATGAAGCGGGAAGGTCATCTGCTGGTTATTGAACTGCGCCTGAATGGTCACCTGCTCGCTCGCCGCCAAGCGCGCCAACAGTTCCTGAATCTGGGCACCACCGTTCATCATCAAATTGCGCGTGTTGTCACGCACATTGAGTTTCGGGTTGTGCTGCATGTCCAGGATGAAATCCAGTTCATCCTGCGTCAGTAAGGCGTCAGGGTTCATATCGAAGCTCGGACGAGTCCGCAATTGTGTAAGGAGACCATTGATTCCCGGTAATGTTCATACCGTTGGTCGTAAAGCACCGGCGATTCTGGCTCAGGCCCGGATCACATGGTTTTGAGGGGGCTGACCGTACGTCAGAACGCAGGCCCGGTGCTCATCATTAAAGTCGGCAAGTCATGCTTTGCATCCTGGCTGAACAAACAGGCCGACGTGATGGTGCATAATGCCTGAATTTTTACCGGGTCATGGGACTACTTATGAAAATTGCCATCCTTTGCGGTTCTGTCTTCGGCGCAGCAGAAGACGTTGCCCGGCATGCCAGCGGCCTGCTGCGCAGTGCCGGCCACGAAGTGCTGCTCAATTCGCGCCTGACCCAGGCCGAACTGCTGGGCTTTGCCCCTCAGGCGTTGTTAGCGGTGACCTCCACCACCGGCATGGGTGAACTGCCCGACAATATCCAGGATCTGTACTACCAGCTGCGCGATGAACTGCCCGCCAGCCTGCGCGGCCTGCCGGGCGCAGTGATCGCGCTGGGTGACAGCGCCTACGACGACACGTTCTGTGGCGGTGGCGAACAACTGCGCGAGTTGTTTGGCGAGTTGGGCGTCAATGAGGTGCAGCCTATGCTGCGCCTGGATGCCAGTGAGAGCGTCACCCCGGACACCGACGCCGAGCCTTGGCTGGCTGAGCTGATTGGCAAACTCGCCTGACGGCGGGCCTGCTCCAGACTCAGGGCCTGCGTACCCGGCCCTGCAGTTTGTATTTCATGAACCACAGGTTGAAGGGGGTCAGCAGGCTGCGCTTGTTGCTTGCAGTGTCGAAAAAGCCGTCTAGAACATGGCCGGGCTTGCTTTCAGCGTTGGCACTCGGCTTGGCCAGCATGGGAGTGCCGGTCAGCGGATCCATGACGTAGCCGGCGGCTTTGCCTTTGGGCGTGATGGTCCAGACGCCGTTGTTATGGGCGTAGTCGGGCTCCGGTAACGGTTGGCGCTGAACGGTGCTGGACCTGTGTACGATCTTGTCTTTGATACGCGGATCCCGATCATATTTCTCGAAACGGCGATCGAGCTGGTCATGTTCAGTGCCTTGCGCTGAAAAGTGGTTGATCATCTGTGCCATGAACTGCAGATCACTGCCGTTGCTGTAAGGCTGGAAGCCGGGATCAAATGCGAATTTTAGAAAACCCTTATCAAGACGAGTGCTTTTGAAATGAGTGCTGTTCAGGATGTTTTTGATTGTCAGAGCATTTTCTTTGTTGTGGCTGAATGAAATCCGATACCCATCACGATCAAATTTGTTAATGTGATTCTGGTTGATCAAAACCCGGCCATTGTCCAACTGTCGATACTCCGCGAGGTCATAGGCCAAGTCATCGACAAACTTTAGATCGACGCCTTGTCGCTGACTGTACTCATACATATCGGCTACTAGGGTACGATCTTCTTTGGTCAGAAAGTCATAGGTGCCACGCCGCATATTGACTTCGCTTCTGCGCTGGCCGGGCTCGATCAATGGATGTTCAAAATTGCCATACAGACGCAATATCAACGTTTGATAGCCAGTTTTTTGCTGCGCATTAGCTGACTTTCCAGATGTATCCACGGTCGCTGAGATTTCAGTTGTTTTTGGCTCAGAACGGTCTGATGTGAACATCTGCTCGATTAAGCGGCCAGTGTCCGTCTTATCGTGCTCAAGCTTATCTGAAAGGTTCTTCTGACTGCCAATCGACTCCAGACGCTGGGCATAATCTTCCGGGTATTGTGCTTGCGCCATGGCCGACAGTTGTCTGAAGTGATTCTGCGCCTGGCGTGTCGTGTCACCAATCCGGCCGTGTACGCTCAGTTCCATTTGTGCCGCGCGCACGAACGTTTGCTGCTGCGCACCTTGCAACGCTTTGTATTCTTGCCAGGCAGCCTTGCGCTCACTCAGGCTGAACGTCTGGCTGTCGTCCCAGATAATCAGTGTCAGGCTGCTGTTGGGTAGACCCTGAAACGGATTACTGCCTTTGCCGGCAAGAAAATTTACTGCTCGACGCGCTTGCTCCGATAGTGTGGCAGTCATCCCGTCCACTGATCTGGTTTGGTGGCCTGGGTCATTACGGTCAGTTAGTTGTAAAACTAAACGATGAGATTCGGCTTTTACCTCATCGTTTGTGAGGCGGCTCTCTCGGTTTAAAGCGTGCGTGGCCGCTGCACTCAGTTGTTGGGCGAGACTTGAGAAAGTATTTGATTCATGGGGCGAGCGTTCGAATTTCTCTATATTTCCGGTATCAGAGCTTGTGGGCACTGGCTGCGATGTTGTTCGGGTGACGGATGAGGTATCGCCATTGATTCTTATCATTGTGATTACTCATTGATGAAGGGAGCACCCTTGTGAGATTTTTGGTGGCACTACTTGTGAATGAAGCCCGGTAAAGCTACCGGGCCTCGGGGTGAGTCAATAGGTATAATGGAAAACAATTTTGTCTTGTCCGGCAGGTCGCCCAGGTTTTTTTCCTCCCTTTATCTTGTGTCTGATCATTGCTCGAGAGTAGTAGTCAAAGACATGCTGGTTGAAGATTTCGGTATGGTCAGAGGCATTGGGGCTAATATTTTCACAGAGTTCTACCGTTGTACTGCCGTGTGGGTAATAGCAAATCTCGACCTTTTCATTCAGGTTTTCCGGGTAATGAGTTGTGTGCCACTCGATCTTGCTCAGTTTTTTGGGCTTGCTTCCGACTCCTTTCGGGAAGTCTGAAACCCGAATGTAAAAGAGAGAGACGCTACTACCGTCCTTTACAATGTTGATTTGTCCGGGATTGGCGACTTTTTCAATGCGGTCTTGGGCGGCGTGGCCGTAAGTCGATGCGAGAATCAATGTGATGAACAGTGCTTTTTTCATTTTTATGCCTTGTTTTTTATTCGCGCTGTAGGCCCATCAGTGGGCGGGGCATAGATCAACGCAATTATTTGCGTCGAGAGATAATTTATCTTTAAACATATTCTCCGAAAAAATGTTGTAGTCCGCTCTCTGAAGATTTAGTAGGAATATTCTTCGATTTTAGATGTTGTGCAGTGCTTATCAAAAGACTTGGCATGCTTCGTGTTCAGGTGGTTTTTATTGTGGGCTGGGTTTTTGCGTGGGAAGTTTCTGGCGGGGCTGTACGTACGGTCTTGATTTTAAAAGTGGCGTTCACGAAAAGTACTAAGCGTCGATAGTACAGGAGAATCCTTTTAGCGATCAGGAGTGCTCTCATGGTGAGTTCCATATGGGGTGAAATGCCGCAAGTCGAGATCAGAACGCCCAAGGCACGTGAAACGGCCCCTGTTGTTTCTTCTGAACAGGCCCAACAGGTACTACGTGAAATCGGTGAAAACGCGATTGCACTCAATACCCCGGCCATGGAGCGGCAACGAATGAAGCCGCTGTTCAAGGACTTCAATCCTGAACAGATCACTCCCAAAGAGCTCAGCAAAGCCGGCATGGTGTTGTACAAGTTCGGGCTGATCGACAACCTGACTGCCGACCTGATGAGCCGCGCCGGGGCGGAGTTCGACAAGAATGGCAAGGTGATCAATGCCGATCAGCCGATCAATGCTCTGGAGTTTCTGGCCCAGCGCATCGTCGAGATGAAGGAGAAAACACTCTGGGGTGATCGCTATGCCGAGGCGCTGTTGCCCGATTACATCCGCACCATTCACATCGTCCAGAACCTGCGGGTGTTTGCCGAGTCCGGCGATAGCCCGGAGATGGTCAAGATCAAGGCACAGGAGCGCAACGGCACGAGGCCGGTGACGCGCAATGCCAAGGCGCCTTAATGCAAGCGGCTGGCCGGCAGCTGGCTCAGACGCTCGGTCAGCCGCAGGCGTTGCAACGGGTCTTCGCTGAGCAGCAGGGCGTGTTCCAGGTCGAAGCGTTCGGCCTGCGGGCAGTCGAGGGTCTGGTACAGGCTGGCGCGGGCCATGTGGTCGCTGCTGGTCGCCTGGCCCAGTTCCATGATCCGGTTGGCATCCATCAGCGAGGCCAGAAAGTCGTCGTTGATCTGATGCAGGTGACGCAGGTTGCGTGACATGCGCTGTAACAGGCTCAAAGGGCTGGCGCGCATCATGTGTTCGGCGCGCAGCGGCATGTCCGGGCCGAACTGGCGGACCAGCAGCTCACGGCAATCTTTGGGATACAGGCGTCGGCCATTGCATGGGTCGAGTACATGATCGGCACCCGGCACGCGCAGCAGGAAGTGTCCGGGAAAATTCACCCCTTCGAGCTCGATGTTCAAGCGTCGTGCGATTTCCATTGCGATCAGGGCGATACCCAAGGGCTGACCGCGACGCCGCTGGATGATCCGGTGCAGCAGGGCAGACTCGGCTTTGGGCGGGTTCCATTCGTCACGCTGAAAGCCCAGATGGCTCATTTCACGCAGCAGTGGCTGGGCAAGTTCTGCCGCCGGCAACGCCGGCAATGCAACGCTGATGTCGTGCAGCAGATGATCCATATCGTCATTGATATGGGCGGGGAGAAACGCCGGGTCGTGTTCGGCGCCGATCCATAGCGCGGCTTCGAACACCGCAGGCGGGGTCCGTTGCAAACACCTCAGGCAGTGTTGGCGTGGCGTCATGACCGTTCCCCCAGTGATTGTTTGCAGACACGCCTCTGTTTTAGTCCTCTGGTCAATATTCGTCCAGCGCCAGATGCATTCAGCACGGCGTTTAAATGCTTTCAAAAGTTGTGCGCTGAATCAGGCCTCGTGCGGATCTCGACGCAAGCACCAGCGCGCATATTTTCCGAACCGGACTACGATTGACATAGGTCTATGCCGATTCCCAAGCGCGCAGCACTCAGGCCTTGGCATAACACCTTATGAGTGTCGGCTGGCGCCATTACCCGGTGCTGTCGACGGTTCCATGCAGCCACAAGCCGCGAACCACGACTATCACGCATGACCTGCGTGTCTGGAGTAGGCAATGTCCAATAACAAGAGTGAGCTGGCGTACACCCGCTACCTGGCCCCCGACGGCCAACTGACTGCCCCTTTACCCGCCTGGGCTGACGACTTCAATCTGCTGACCCGCCTCCATCGGCAGATGGTCCTGACCCGGCTGTTCGATCAGAAAACCATCGCTTTGCAACGCACTGGCCGGATCGGCACCTTTGCCCCGTGTCTTGGTCAGGAAGCCATCGGCGTGGCCATTGGCAGCCTGATGCGCGGCGAAGACGTGCTGGTGCCTTACTACCGCGACACCGCCGTGCAACTGATGCGCGGGGTGCGCATGGATGAGATTTTGCTGTATTGGGGCGGTGACGAGCGCGGTAGCGCCTACGCCGAGCCCAGCGTCGCCCAGGACTTTCCGCTGTGCGTGCCGATTGCGACCCAGGCGCTGCATGCCTGTGGCGTGGCCAGCGCCTTCAAGGTGCGTGGCGAGCATCGAGTGGCGGTCACCACCTGTGGTGACGGCGCGACCAGCAAGGGCGACTTTCTAGAAGCGCTTAATGTGGCTGGCGCCTGGCAGTTGCCGGTGGTGTTCGTGATCAATAACAACCAGTGGGCGATCTCTGTGCCGCGGCGCATTCAGTGCGGCGCACCGACCCTGGCGCAAAAGGCCATAGGCGCCGGCTTTCAGGGTGAACAGGTCGATGGCAACGACATCCTCGCGGTCTACGACCGTATGCAGGTGGCGCTCGACCGGGCGCGCAAGGGCAAGGGCCCGGTGGTGCTGGAATGCCTGAGTTATCGGTTGGGTGACCACACCACGGCCGACGATGCCACCCGTTACCGTTCGGCTGATGAAGTGCGCCAGGCCTGGAACGAAGAGCCGATCAAGCGTCTGCAGAGTTTCATGGCCGTCCAGGGCATCTGGGACGAAGGCCGTGAGCAGGCGCTGGTCAGCGAGTGCCAGGCGCTGATCCAGGAGGCGGTCAATGCTTATGAGGCGCATGAGCTGCAACCTGCCATTTCGGCGATGGACCACGTCTATGCCCGCTGGCCGGCAGCCTTGGCCGAGCAGCGTGAGTGGTTCCTGGAGCGGGTCGCACGGCGTGGCGGAGGCGAACACCATGAGTAATGAAAAAATCACCTTGCTCGAAGCGGTCAACCTGGCCTTGCACCGGGCCATGTCAGAAGACGAAAACATTGTGGTGCTGGGCGAAGATGTCGGGGTCAATGGCGGGGTGTTCCGTGCCACACAAGGGCTGCGCGAGAGCTTTGGCTTCAAGCGCGTGATCGACTCGCCGCTGGCCGAAACCATGCTTGGCGGTCTGGCCGTGGGCATGGCGGCGCAGGGCCTCAAGCCGGTGCTGGAAATCCAGTTTCTGGGCTTTATCTATGCGGCCATGGAACATCTGGTGTCCCATGCCAGCCGGCTGCGCAACCGTACCCGTGGCCGGCTGACCTGCCCGATGGTGCTGCGTGCGCCAATGGGCGCGGGTATTCGTGCCCCGGAACACCATAGTGAAAGCACCGAGGCGCTGTTTGCGCACATTCCCGGTCTACGCGTGGTGATTCCTTCTTCGCCGGCTCGCGCTTACGGGCTGCTGCTGGCCGCTATCGACGACCCGGACCCGGTAATTTTTCTGGAGCCGACCCGGCTCTATCGCATGAACCCGCAAGCACTGGTCGATGACGGCAAACGCCTGCCTCTGGACACTTGCTTCACCCTGCGTGAGGGCAGCGATATCACCCTGGTGAGTTGGGGCGCCAGTGTGCATGAGACCCTGCAGGCCGCCCAGGCGCTGGCCGAGCGCGGGGTGTCGGCGGAAGTCATTGATGTGGCGTGCATCAAGCCACTGGACCTCGACACTCTGGAAGCATCGGTGCGCAAGACTGGCCGCTGTGTGATTGTTCACGAGGCGCCGCGTTCCTGCGGGGTCGGCGCCGAGATCGCCGCCAGCCTTTACGAACGGGCCTTGCTCGACCTGCATGCGCCGATCCAGCGCGTTACCGCCCCGGACATCCCGCCGCCGCTGTACCGGCTGGAACAGCTGTACATGCCTGGTGTCGAGGACATTCTTCACGCCTGTGACACCGCGCTGGAATACGCCTGAGACCCGAGGAGGTTTGCGATGAAATTTTTCAAACTGCCCGATCTGGGCGAAGGCTTGCAAGAAGCCGAAGTGGTGCAGTGGCACGTCAAGGTGGGCGATAGCGTCAAGGCTGACCAGTTGCTGGTATCGGTTGAAACTGCCAAGGCGCTGGTGGACATTCCGGCGCCCTATGACGGCGTGGTAGGCAAACTGTTTGGTGGCGATGGCGACATTCTGCATGTGGGCGAGCCATTGATCGGCTTTGAAGGCGAGGGCGATAACGGCACGGTGGTGGGCAAGCTTGAAGCCGGTGGCAGCCATGAGGATCAATTCTTTGTCGGCGCGGCGCCCTCTACCCGTGAACACCTGGCCACCCGTGCCACGCCGGCAGTCCGCCAACTGGCCCGGCAATTGGGGGTAGAACTGGCCAGCCTGACAGGTACTGGTGGCGACGGGCTGATCAGCCGCGCCGATGTCGAGCGCGCCGCCCAGGCCGAGCGTGACCGCTTTGGTGGCCAGAAGCTGCGCGGCGTACGGCGCAGCATGGCGATCAATATGGCTCGCTCGCATGCTGAAGTGGTGCCAGTGACCCTGTATGCCGATGCTGACCTGCATCGCTGGGGCAAGGCCCGTGACCCGTTGATGCGGCTGGGCAAGGCCATGGCTGAGGCGTGCAAGGTCGAGCCGGTGCTCAACAGTTGGTTCGATGGCAAGTCATTGTCGATTCGCCAGCACGAGCATCTGGACCTGGGCATTGCCGTGGACACGCCGGATGGTTTGTTCGTGCCGGTGTTGCGAGATGTGGGCAATCGCCAGGCGGATGACCTTAAGGAGGGGCTGAGCCGGTTGCGTGCAGACGTCAAGGCGCGCTCTATTCCGCCTCAGGAAATGATGGGCGCGACCATCACCCTGTCGAACTTCGGCACCTTGTTCGGCCGCTACGCCAACCCGGTCGTGGTGCCGCCACAGGTGGCGATACTCGGCGCCGGTGGCATTCGCGATGAACCGGTGGCGGTTGACGGGGCTGTGGTGATTCATCCAATCCTGCCGTTATCGCTGTCTTTCGATCACCGGGCAGTGACTGGCGGCGAGGCCGCGCGGTTCTTCAAAGCGCTGGTGCAGGCTCTGGAGCAGCCTGAGTAACGGCCATGGCCAGTTGATTCGTCAGCCAGTGTGACGCTGACGGATCAACCGTGTCGCCAAACCGTCACTCGGCTTCGGCATCATTGAACAGCTCGTTCAAGGCGTCCGGCTGGCTCTTGAAGGCGCGGGCGAATACATCACGGTTCTTGGCCATGTAGATACCGGCCTCTTCTACCTGATCTTCGCTCAGCGAAGGTACGGCTTTGCTCAACACTGTTGCCAGCAACTCGGCGAGTTCGAGCATCTTGTCATGACGATCAGCTTCGGCTTTATCCATGAACAGGCGCTCCAGATCTCGGCTGCTGCGGTATACCACTTCGACGGCCATTCACCACCTCACAAGCCTTCCAGACAGATATGGGTTAACTGTATTTTTATACAGTGGTAAGAATAAGCCATCTTTGCGTTTGTGGAAAGTGGCCCGTGCATTCTTTTCCAGACACCACTTTTTATAGGCAAAGCTTTGCCTTGCGACAACTGACCGCGCCCAAAGGACTGGATATGGCCTTGTTCCTGCTTTACAAAGCCCGCGCCAACACTGTGATTGGTTTTTAAGGAAACAGAGCATGAAATGGGCGAACAACAGCCGTAAACGTATGCACGATGGTGCCAACTCCATCGGCAACCTGCTGGTGGAGGGGTTTCACTATCTCGGTCTGTTTGCCATTGGCGCCGTGACGGCATGGGCTTCGATCATGGCGTTCATGGACATGGTCGACAAACGCCACGCCAGTGTCGATGACATCCTGCTGCTGTTCATCTACCTGGAGCTGGGGGCGATGGTCGGGATTTACTTCAAGACCAACCACCTGCCAATCCGCTTTCTGCTGTACATCGCCATCACCGCGCTGACCCGCTACCTGATTGGCGACGTGTCCCACCACAAGGCGCCGGACATCGGTCTGTTGTACCTGTGTGGCGGTATTTTCTTCCTGGCGCTGTCGGTGCTGGCGGTGCGTTATGCGTCCTATCAATTCCCGTCGAGCAAGGCGATCGATGCCTCGGGTGAAGAGGTGGGCGATAACGTGACGGAGAAGTGAGGCACGATCGCCGTTAGAAAAAGCCCGCTGTTGGAGCAGCGGGCTTTGTTATGGCGCATGGTTTCAGATGCCGACCGCTAGGCTTGGGCGGTTGCTCAGCCAGTTGCGCTGTGGAGCCGGGGCGGCAAGTTGCTTGAGGCGGTCCTGGTCGGTCATGGCTTCAAGGAGGGTCACGGCGCTGTGGCCCTGTTCGATGGCAATGCCGAATTGCACGCTTTCTATCAGCCGCTGCAGGCGCTTGGGTTCATTGCGCTGCTGCGGGCTGATCAGCCGCTTGGCGACCACGCCAGACTCGTTCGACAGGGTCAGCATGATGCTGCCATCCAGCCCTTGAATGCTGAGGTTCACCCGGTACTGCGGGGCAAACGTGTCAGTGATCAACTGAAAGGGATTGTCGGGGGTGTCCATCATCGGTACCTGCTCATGGATTCTGCATAAGTTGACCGGGCTCATATCCTTTGGTTCTCAGCGACGGATAAGCGGTCAGCAATCGGCTGTCATGGCAAGGTAGCGGTAATGTTCATGATGCAGTGGCACATGAGCGACCGGTTTGATGCCGCAGACGACGTAACAGCATGCATGCATCAAGCCAGTTGCGACCAACGGTGCCGGTAAATCGCAGGCACAAAAAAGCGGGCCTTGCGGGCCCGCTTCTGGCTGCTCGGTGAATTGATCAGACCAGTTTTTCGACTTCTTTTTCCTGTTCTTTTTCGAGGAATTCTTCCTGCAACAGGGCATCGGTGTTTTCAGATGCCAGCGGGAATCCGTTTTGCGCGGCGCTACGGTGTTTGTCACGCAATTTGCCGATCAGATGCTCCAGGGCACTGTCGAGTTTGGTCGCAGCACTTTCAACGGCCTGATCGACAGAGCCGGCTTTGCTGGTCACGGAAATAGGCTGATGGCCTTTGGGGCGAGCTTCGATCTGGCAGCGAATGTCATCAGGGCCGGATTTGTCGCCGTTTTCATCGCGCAGATGAACTTCAACGCGAGTGAGGTAATCGTCGTAGCGTTCGAGCGTGCTTTCAAGGGTAGAACGAACCCAACTCTCCAGTCGGACACTGCTTTCGATGTGGTTGTCGCTATTGACCTGGATTTGCATAGTCGATCCTTACTAGGGCTAACTCGTGCTTGAGCGAGGCGGCACGTTTGCTCCTGAGCAATCAGTCACATTTCGGCCGCGCTCAATCACAGTGTTGGCGCTAATCGATTCATATTTCAAGCCCCTGTGTGGAAGAAATATTTCGCTGCAAAAAATTCATATGGCTTCAGATCTGTCTCCACAGGAGCGGATTCAGCCGCTAAATTCGGCAAAAAACCCTAAATTCGCGGCTAAAGCCGCTCCTGCGCCTGGAGGCGAGCTGCGTCAGAATGCCACTGAAGTCTGCAGGTAAATCGTGCGTGGTTCGCCCACGTATTTGCCCTTGTTGTTGTCGTCGAACGAGCGGGTGTAGTACTCGCGGTTGAAGATATTCTTCACTCCCACTGCCACGTTCAGGTCAGACAGTTTCGGGCCAAAATCATAGGCGGCGCGGGTGCTGAACAGCATGTAACCCGGAATCCGTCCGGTGCTGCCGTCGGCGCTTTCGGCTGAGGTATTGGCGTTGTCAGCGAATTGGTCGCTCTGGAACGCGCTGTCGAGATTGAGCTTCCATGGACCTTCGGTGTAGCTCAGGCCCAGCGTACCTTTGTGCTTCGACGAGAACGGCACACGATTGCCCTTGTTCGGCCCGTCTTCGCGGATGGTCGCGTCAACATAGGCGTAGCTGGCGTAGACGTCGAAGCCGGCCAGCGCCGGGTTGAGCGCGTCGAGCGCGTAGTTGACGCTGGTCTCGATACCTTGATGACGGGTTTCGCCGCGGGCGATCACGCTGTCGTTGGTCTGGTTGCTCTCGTACTGGTTGTCGAAGTTGATCAGGAACACGCCGATCTCGGCACGCAGCGGGCCATTGTCGTAACGCGTGCCCAGCTCCCAGGTGCGGGCTTTCTCGGGTTTGACTTCGCCACCGGCGACCCGGTTGGGCATCTGGCTGTACTGCACGCTGCCGAACGAGCCTTCGGTGTTGGCATACAGGTTCCACTCGTCAGTGACGTGATACACCACGTTCAGGGCCGGCAGCGCGGTATTGTAATCGCCCTGGTATTTGACGCTGGTCAGCTTGTTCGTCTGCGCGGTGTCGATCATCTCGTAGCGGATGCCCGGCGTGATGGTCCATTTGCCGATGTCGATACGGTCGTCGATGTAGAACGCATTGGCTTCGGTGGCGCCGCGGGTATCACGGTCGTTGCGGCTGGCGGTGGTCGGCAGGGCGCCGGTCACCGGTTCGCGAAAGCGCAACTCATGGCCAGCTTCGTTGACATAGCGATAGCCCACACCGACTTCATGCCAGCTTTCGCCCAGTGCGAAACCTTGTGAGAAGCGGGTTTCCAGGCCGCGCACCCAATACTCGCGCGGCGACAGCGAGACGAACGAAGCCTGGTCGAGATAGCCACTGCGCAGGGTCTTGGTGAAGAACGTATTGGCAGTGAATACCCGGGCGTCCTGCTCATAGCGGTAACCGAAGTTCACCAGCGTACGGCGGCCCCAGAACTTGTCTTTCAGGCGTGTCGACTGGTACGGATCTTCCTTGTAGGCCGCCGTGCTCAGGCCACCGGGCATGTCGGCTTCACCTTCGTAGTACTGGGCCATGGCGTTGAGGCTGTTGGCCTCATCGATCTGGTACTTGCCCTTGAGGATCAGGTCGTCGATCTGCGTATCGCTGTGCTCGCGCCAGTCGCTGCCGCGCACGCCGGAGTACAGAATCGCGCCCCCCAGGCCGTTTTCAGCGGTGCCACCGGCCAGCAGGTTGCCGGTGGTTTTCAAGCCGTCCTGGCTGGACGACGGGCTGACCTGGGTCTGCACGCTGGCTTTGACGGTCGGCTCATCGGGGATCGCACGGGTCACAAAGTTGACGATCCCGCCGACGTTCTGCGGGCCATAGCGCACCGCGCCGCCGCCACGCACCACGTCCACCGCGTCCATGTTGCCGAGGCTGACCGGTGCCAGCGACAACTGCGGCTGGCCATAGGGCGCGAACGGCACCGGG
This sequence comes from Pseudomonas sp. LJDD11, assembly GCF_024584215.1. Taxonomy (NCBI): domain Bacteria; kingdom Pseudomonadati; phylum Pseudomonadota; class Gammaproteobacteria; order Pseudomonadales; family Pseudomonadaceae; genus Pseudomonas; species Pseudomonas sp. LJDD11. Next base: position 15,592 of record NZ_JANJFL010000025.1, on the reverse strand, counting down.
ATGCCATCCATCAATACCGTGGAGCGTGCCGCCAGGCGCGGGTTGAGACCACGAATGCCGAAGTTCAGCGCCATATCGTGGCTGCCGGTGCCATTGTTCTCCGGGGCGTTGACGCCGGGAATGCGGTTGAGCACTTCGCGGGCACTGCTGGCACCGCTGCGCTCAAACTCCTCACGGCGGATCACATCACGGGCCCCGGCATGCTCGAAAACGTTGTCTTGTTTGGCTTCGCCCAACCAGTCGCCGACGATGCTCGACGCGCCCAGTTCGATCGGGCCGCTGACTGCCGGGCTGGCCGCTTGCAGGGTGAAACCGCCCTGGCCATCGGCCTGGGCTTGCAGGCCGGTGCCTTGCAGCAACGCGGCCAGCCCCTGTTGCGGTGTGTACTGGCCTTGCAGGCCCTGACTGCGCAGGCCATTGGTCAATTGCGAGCCATAGGAAATCAGCACGCCGGACTCACGGCCAAACTGATTCAGCGCACTTTCCAGTTCGCTGGCGGCGATGTGGTAAGTCTTGGCGGGTGCTTCGGCGTAGGCCGGCAACACACCGGTCAGCGCCAGACTGGCACCAAAGATGACGTGGCGCAGGGTGCGTACCAATGGGTGCAAAGGGGCAGGGCGGGCAGACATTCGGGGTGTCCTTTTGATGAGGATTGAGTGGTGCTTTCCCTGTCTGTCACGCGAGCCGGGCAAAACGGCTCAGGTTTTTTCATTTATTTTTCGGCCTTCAAACGTTGGCCTGCACACTCACCCAATAACGGGTGTAACGCCGCACCTTCACCGGTAGTGCTACTTCGAGCATGTCGAGAATGCGTTCACTGTCGGCCAGCGGGTAACTGCCGGAAATCAGCAGGTCGGCGATACGCTCGTCGCACTTGAGGCGGCCATGGCGGTAACGCCCCAGCTCCAGCAGAAAGTCGGCCAGCCGCATGCGCGAAGCGACCAGCATGCCGTCGGCCCAGGCGCCGTTGCCAGCATCCACCGGTTGCACCTTGCCCCAGCCGTTCGCTTCGAAACTTACTTGCTGACGGGCCTTGAGCAGCAGCGGCGCCCCCGGATGCTCATGCGGGATGATCTGCACGCTGCCGGCCAGCAACGCCAGGTGCGTACGGCCATTGAGCTGGCGCAGGTTGAAGCGGTTGGCGCTGTTGCCAGCCTCGATGCGGCCTTCGGCAGTCAATAGATTCAGCGGGCGATGATCGGCGACGGTGCTGATCAGCAGTTCGCCCTGGCGCAGGCGAATCAGCCGCGCTTGCGTATCAAAGTGCACATCCACGGCACTGGCGGTGTTCAACTGCAACTGGCTGCCGTCGTCCAGGGCGATTTTGCGTTGCTCACCCACGCGGCTGGAATAGTCAGCCAGCAACGCCTGCACGGGCAACTCATCACGCAGGCTCCAGCCCAGCGCACTGCCGCCGCCCAGCAGTATCAATAGTTTCAGCGCCTGGCGCCGCCCGGCGGACTTCGGCGCCCCGAGGGTGGCATGGGCCAGTGGCGACGACAGCCCGCCCAGGCGCTGATTGACGCGCTGAATATGCGCCCAGGCACGCTGATGCTCGGGATGGCCATTGAGCCATTGTTGCCAGGCTAGCTGACGCGCCGGGCTGAGCGCGCCGTCCTGCATTTCAATCAGCCAGCCGACCGCCTGGTGCGCCACGGCGGGGGAGATGTCCGAGCGATTGAGCGATTCGCCGTTCATGTTCAGAGCGCGAAATAACAGCGTAGCGCCGCTTTGTTCAGGTGGCGTTTGACCGTGGCAATAGAGATGCCCAGCTGGGCAGCAATTTCACCATGGCTCAGGCCGTCGACCTGCGACAGCAGGAACGCGCGCCTGACAGGCATGGCCAGACCGTCGAGCAGACGATCAAGCTCAACCAGGGTCTCGAAGATGACTGCCCGCTCTTCTTCAGACGGCGCGTAGCATTCGGGTAAGTCGGCCAGCGCCTGATACCAGGCCTGTTCCAGATCCTGACGGCGGTAGTGATTGCTCAACACCCGTTTGGCAATGGTGGTCAGGAACGCCCGGGGTTCTACCAACTGCGCTGTGTCGCGGGCCAGCAGCACCTTGACGAAGGTGTCCTGGGCCAGGTCGGCGGCATTGTCCGGGCACCCCAGGCGGCGCCGCAGCCAGCCGGTCAGCCAGCCGTGATGCTCCTGATACAGGCCTGCGACAGTCTGGTTTACGCTGGGCTGGGCGATGGGCATGGCGTAGACAATCCACGACGAGCGAGAAAGGGTGGCGATTCTGTCAGACTCTTTTGCTTGTGAGAATATTTATCATTACTATTGCCGGGTTTTTTCCGCATTCTTTATCGGTGCGGTGTGTTTGATCGGCCAGTAACAGGCACTTGTGAATGCTGTTCTGGATCCTTATTCATCTCTGTCGCGAGCCCCTTAGATGGACGGCACCGTTACCAACCCTGCGCCCAAGGCCGCAGCCCGCGCGCCCCGGCCGAAACAGGCCAGCGTCTCGGTCGCCTACCGGCTGGCCGTGGCTTCACGCTTTATTGTCGCTACATTCGGTGGCTACCTGCTGGCCTCGCTGTCGAGCATCTGCCTGACCCTTTGGCTGCCGTTGCCACGTGCCGAGGCGGTACTGGCCGGGATGATGTTGTCGTTTCTCGCGTATCTGGGCGCGTTCATCTGGTGCTTCTCGTGCCGCAGCGCCTGGCATGCCTGGGTCGGCACGCTGCTGCCTTGCGCATTGCTGGGGGCGGCCTGGGCTGCGACGCGGTGGTTGTCATGAAAGAGGGCTTGCGTCAGGCCATGGCCTGGTTGCACACCTGGCTCGGGCTGATCTTTGGCTGGCTGCTGTTTGCGATTTTCCTGACCGGAACGCTGTCGTACTTTCGTGCCGAGATCACTCACTGGATGACCCCGGAGCTTGAGGTGCGGGCGCTGGATTCCGCGCAAAGTGTCCGCGTGGCCCAGGATTATCTGCAGGAGAAATCGCCGGGCGCCGTGCGCTGGTTCATCAACCTGCCCGAACAACGCGATCCGACGATGAATGTGGTCGCGGTCGGCAAGCCCGCCAAGCCGGGTGAGCGTGGCAAGTTCGAGCGGGTGACCCTCGACCCGCTGACCGGCACTGAAATACAGGCACGCGAAACCCGTGGCGGTGATTTCTTCTACCGTTTCCATTACCAACTGGAAATGCCTTACCCATGGGGCCGCTGGCTGACCACGATCGCGGCCATGGTGATGTTCATCGCCTTGATCACCGGCATCATCGTGCACAAGAAAGTCTTCAAGGAGTTCTTCACCTTCAGGCCCGGCAAGGGCCAGCGCTCCTGGCTGGACGGCCATAATGCGTTAGGCGTTCTGGTGCTGCCGTTCCACCTGATGATCACCTACAGCAGCCTGTTGTTCTTCGCCTCGCTGGTGATGCCGGCGAGCATCATTACCACCTACGGTGACAACACCAGAGCCTTCTATGACGAGTTGTACCCGGCCTCGGCGGCCCCCAAGGCGCAAGGTGTGGCGGCACCGCTGATTCGCCTGGATTCGTTGCTGAGCATGGCCGACGAGCGCTGGGGCGAGAACATGATTTCCCGGGTGACCATCGACAATCCGGGTGATGCCAATGCCAGAGCGACTCTCTACCGTAACGGCCATGACCGAGTGACCCGCCAGCAAGGCGATACCCTGGTCTTCGATGCCACCAGCGGTGCGCTGTTGTCTGACAGCCTCCCGGCCAAAGCCGCACCATCGCTGATTACCGAAGGCTTCTGGGATCTGCACATGGGGCAATTCGCCAATATCGTGGTGCGCTGGCTGTACTTCGTATTCGGCATCGCCGGCACCGCGATGATCGGCACGGGGCTGGTGATGTGGCTCGGCAAGCGGGTGCTTAAACATGCCAAGACCGGTGTGCTGCCGTTCGAGTTGCGGCTGGTGCAGATCCTCAATATCTCCAGCATGGCCGGGCTGATGCTTGCCGTGGTCGCGGTGTTCTGGGCCAATCGGCTATTGCCGGTGGGCATGCCATGGCGCGAAGACTGGGAGGTCAATGCATTTTTCATCATCTGGGCGCTGTCAGTGCTGCACGCCGCATTACGCAATGGGCAAACCGCCTGGCGTGAGCAGTTGGGGCTGGGCGCGTTGCTGTTTGGCGCGTTGCCGCTATTGGATATTGTGACCAGCAGCCAGTACCTGCTGACCTCGCTCAAGGGCGGCAGCTGGGTGCTGATCGGCTTCGACCTGACGGCCTTGGCCACCGGCCTGCTGCTCGGCTGGGCGGCGCTGAAATTCAGGAACCGCCCTGAAGCTGCGGCCAAGGTGCGCAAGGCCCCACGCCCGGCGGCTGCGTTACCGGAGCCGACGGACATGACCGGTGCCGTGATCAAGGAGGCCAACTGATGCTGCTGCCTGCCTTGCTGTGTTACTCGGGCTTTACGGCGCTGTGCCTGTCCATGGAGCGCCATTACAGCGACCTGCTGGCTGGCAAACCTTCAATGCAGCGCCGCCGTGGCCTGAAAATCACCGGCTGGCTGTTGCTGGTCGTGGCCGGCTGGCTGGCAGTCGCTACCCGTGGCTGGGCGATGGGGCTGGTCGAATGGACGGCAGCGTTGATGGGCAGCGCAGTGCTGTTGGTGTTTCTGATGCCCTACAAACCGCGCTGGATCCTGCCGCTGGCGAGCGCCGGATTGCTGGTAGCAGCGGCTTTAGCCGCAATACTGGTCACTTAAGTGCTTCATGTCGTCGGTGGGAGCGACCTTGGTCTGGGCGGCATTCCGACGAAGAGGCCAGTAAGAACACTGCATTGGTAGCAGATGTTGTGACTTTACTGGCCTCTTCGCGGCTAGAGCGGAGCGCCGTCTGTGTGCGTCTGCAAGGTCCTTTCGCAGGACGTGCGAAAGACCTGGCGATACTCACCCGGTGTTGCCTCCAGCGTTTGACGAAACCGGTTGGTGAAGTGGCTGGCACTGGCAAATCCGCAGGCCAGCGCCACCTCACCCAGCGGCTGGGTGGTCTCGCGCAATAACCGGCAAGCTCGCTGCAAACGACGCTGCAATACATAGCGATGCGGTGGCGTGCCGAAGCTCTCGCGAAACATTCGCGCAAAGTGATACTCCGACAGGGCGCACAGCCCGGCCAGTTGCCCCAGGCTCAGGGGCTGGTCCAGTTGCGTTTCAATGAACTCGCGTACACGTCGGCGCAGGTGCGGAGCCAGACCGCCTTTGAGTTGCAGCCCTGCACGCAGGCCGACCTGGGTCAGTACCGCATGGCTGAGCATTTCATGAGCCAGGCTGCTGGTCAGCAGACGTTCGCCCGGTTCTTGCCAGTTGAGGCTGATCAACTGTTGAAAGTGCGCGGTCTGCCGGGCGTCATCGAGAAAGGTGTTTTCCTGCAGTTGCAGTTCCCGAGGTTCGCGGTCCAGCAGGGTGACGCAGCCCAGCGCCAATTGCTCAGGGCTGACATACAGATGCGCCAGGCGGATCTGGCCGTTGATGACCCACGCTGATTCGTGGCCAGCCGGCAGCACACATAATTTGCCCGGTGCACCCTTCTGGTCGGGCTGATCCCGGCGAAAGGTGCCAGTCCCATCGGCGATATAGCACGACAGGGTGTGGTGGCTTGGCGAGTGGTATTCGCGCAGGTCATGGTGGTTGTTCCATTGCGCCGCAATCAAACCGTCGCCCAGCCACGCACTGCGCTCCAGGCGGGCGTGGGGTGAACTGTTCAATGACTGGAAGACCTGAATGGTGTCGAGCGCGGACATGATGACTCCTCTATGACGCTATCCTACGCCGCACGTGGGTGCTTGCCATCGGGCCTTCGTACAAATGCGCAAGATTGTGCAAGCGGGTCAGCTCGCCGCTACGCAGACTCAAGGCTCATTCAGGAGTCTGCGTCATGAACCTCTCGCTTTATCTGGCCACCGTACTGATCTGGGGCACCACCTGGATCGCCTTGAAGCTGCAACTGGGCGAAGTGGCAATTGCCCTGTCGATCGCCTATCGCTTTGCACTGGCCGCGCTGGTGCTGTTCGCCTTTTTGCTGCTCAGCGGCCGCTTGCAACCACTGAACCGTCGCGGACAAGGCATTTGCATGGCTCAAGGTCTTTGTCTGTTCTGCCTGAACTTCCTGTGCTTCTACACGGCCAGCCAGTGGATCCCCAGCGGCCTGATTGCCGTGGTGTTCTCCACCTCCACGCTGTGGAACGCGCTCAATGCACGGCTGTTCTTCGGCCAGCGCATTGCCCGTAATGTGCTGCTGGGCGCGCTGCTGGGCCTCAGTGGTCTGGCGTGTCTGTTCTGGCCTGAGCTGGTCGGGCATACGGCCAGCCGCGAGACCCTGATCGGCCTGGGCCTGGCCTTGCTGGGCACCTTGTGTTTTTCGGCCGGCAACATGCTCTCCAGCCTGCAGCAGAAGGCTGGTTTCAAGCCGCTGACGACCAATGCCTGGGGCATGCTCTATGGCGCGTTGCTGCTGAGCCTGTATTGCCTGGTCAGCGGTGTGCCATTGCACTTCGAATGGAACGTACGCTATGTCGGCTCACTGCTGTATCTGGTCATCCCAGGCTCGGTGGTTGCCTTCACCACTTACCTGACCCTGGTCGGCCGCATGGGCCCGGAGCGCGCGGCCTACTGCACCGTGCTGTTTCCGGTGGTGGCGCTGAATATCTCGGTGTTTGTCGAAGGCTACCAGTGGACCCTGCCGGCGCTGTTCGGGCTGGTGTTGGTGATGGCCGGTAACGTGCTGGTGTTCAGCAAGCCGCGCGCCGTGCCGGGCACGGCGGCGGGCAAGCTGGCGTGATCAGCCCTTCCACACCTGCGGATTGACCAGATTCTGCGGCCGCTCACCGAGCAGGGCGCTGCGCAGATTCTGGTAGGCCAGGTCAGCCATGGCCTGGCGGGTCTCGGTGGTGGCCGAGCCAATGTGCGGCAGGGTCACCGCATTGCTGAGCTTGAACAGCGGCGACTCCGACAGCGGCTCCTTCTCGTAGACGTCCAGACCTGCGCCGCGAATAGTGCCGTTGTGCAAGGCTTCGATCAGCGCCGGCTCGTCTACGACCGGTCCACGGGCGATATTCACCAGAATGGCGCTTTTCTTCATCAACCCCAGCTCACGCTTGCCGATCAAGTGGTGAGTCTTGTCGCTTAACGGCACCACCAGGCAGACGAAATCAGCCTCGGCCAGCAGTTGATCCAGGCTACGGAACTGCGCGCCCAGCTCTTGTTCCAGTGCGCTTTTACGGCTGTTGCCGCTGTACAGGATGGGCATGTTGAAACCCAGCCGACCGCGTCGGGCGATGGCTGCGCCGATGTTGCCCATGCCGACGATACCCAGGGTTTTCCCGTATACATCAGTGCCGAAATGCGGCGGCTCGATACTGCGCTTCCAGTTACCGGCCTTGGTGTAGGCATCGAGCTCCGCAACGCGGCGGGCGCTGCTCATGATCAGCGAAAAACCAAGGTCGGCGGTGCTTTCGGTCAACACGTCCGGGGTGTTGGTCAGCGCAATACCGCGCTCAGTGAGGTACTCGACATCATAATTGTCGTAACCCACCGAAATGCTCGACACCACTTCCAGACGCTCAGCCGTCGCCAGCTGCTCACGCCCCAGCTTGCGCCCCGAACCGATCAACCCGTGCACCTCGGGCAATGCCTCGTTGAACTGCGCATTGATATCGCCCTTCTTCGGGTCGGGAATAATCACGTTGAAGTCCTGCGCCAGGCGTTCGGCCATCTCCTGATTGACACGGCTGAAGGCGAGTACGGTTTTTTTCATTGTGCGTTCACTCTTGAGCGGATGAATGAGTAGCACGCTAACATTCCCCCGCGCACAGGTCAGCCGTTTTCTTGTCGTACAACCGATGAGTGGCCGAAAGTTGAGCAGGTTTCACCAGCTCATCTGGGCAGCAGGCTCAGAATCAATGCTGCTCACTTAGGTACTGTATGCCCTCGGTGGGAAACCTTGGTCTGGGCTGCATTCCGACGAAGAGGCCAGTAAAAACACTCCATCTGCTGTGGGATATAAAGCCGCCTTCACGAGCGAGCTCGTTCCCACACAGACCGTGCAGCCCTTAACGGATCGGCATTAGCTTTATATCTGATTTTTTATCAGTCGCCCTGCGTGATGATTTTGTGCCGGCGCAGGTACTCGTCATAGGTCAGGCTTTTGTCGGCCGCCAGCTCATTCAACAGTTGTTCCTTGCTCTTGCCCTGGCTAAACGAAGTGCTTGATATCTGATCTGGCTGAACCGCTGCAGGGAGATTATCCAGACGGGCAAAGCTGCTTTCTGGCAGTTTGTACATCGCCCCGGTGAGCGGATCGACAATCAACATGCCTATCAGGCCGCCGAACACGATGTTTCCCCAGTACCAGCCGTTCATTCTGGAATTGATGATCGCGGAATTTTCCGCATAGCCATCCTTGCGAAAAATGACCTTGTAAGTCTCGCCATCGAAATAGCCGGCACCAGCCTTGAGCGTCACCTGCTCAGGTGTCACGCCTGAATGCACCAAGGCTCCATCTTCATTGGTGATCTGATACGAGGCGCCCGCAGGAGAGGAGTTGATCGAGACGGGGGTTCTTGACTCGCTGACAATGCTGGCGCATCCGCAGAGGCTGATGAGGGTTAATGCGAGAAAAAATGGTCTCGCGGACTTCAATTGCATGTAAAAAGCTTCCTGCTGGGAATGATTGAGCCGTAATCAGTTTTGGTTTCTGCGAATGATTTCGTAGCGGCGCTTGTATTCTTCCGGGCTCAAGGTCTTGTCGGCAGCCAGTTCTTCAAGCAGATGCCCCGTCTTGTCTGTGGATACCGTTGCCTTGGCATGCGACGACAGGGCGGCAATGAATGCCGGATCGGCGAAGAGCGTGCGCATACCGTTTGCCAGAGCCTTGTCCAGCGCGCGCTTGGCATTGGCACCTGTGGCCAGTTGGGTGTTGGCCTCTTTGCCTTCGGAGGCGATGGTGCGGGAGAACAATTCACGATTCGCATCGCCAACAACCTTGACCGTCATGTTGAAGTCCGCAACGGCGTCGCCGGAGAAGAAGCCCAATTTGTGATCGTTGTAAAATCGAGTCACCAACGCGTTGACCTGTACATCGGCCTGCGCTGTCGCGGATTGATAACCCCTGGCCCTGATCTCTTCGGTCAGGGCGCGACGGACTGTGGCTGCAACGTCTTCATTGGCCAGGATCGGCGCTGTTTCCATGCCATAACCATTTTTTTTGCTGCTCACCCGGCTTCGATCCTGGCGACTATCTGTCACTTCTACAGCAACGGCGACCGACTCTGCGCCTGCAACCTTGCTCACACCCGGTTCGGGCAGGTAATTGATATCAATGGTCTCAGTGGTAAAGGCACAACCGTGAAGTGCACCGATAAACAGCATCAGTGCCAATTTAGACGCGATACGCATAGGTAAAGTCCATTTCGCCAGGATGATAAGGAGGGCGCGCGATTCTACATTGCCATTACCACAACATGAAGCCCGTCGATGGATACCTCAATCCAGCGTATGCACCTGCAAATCCGCCTCATCGGCCGCCAGAATCTCCGGCAAGGTGCTGCGCAGATACTCCACCCAGGTCTTGATCTTGGCATCCAGATACTGCCGCGATGGATACACCGCATACAGGTTCAGCTCCTGGAAGCGATAGCGCGGCAACACCCTTACCAGCGTGCCGTCACGCAGGCCGTCGATGGCCGAGTAGATTGGCAGAATCCCCACCCCCATGCCGCTGGCAATCGCTGTCTTCATCGCTTCGGCCGAATTGACCAGAAACGGTGAACTCTTCAGCGTGACCATCTCCTGGCCATCCGGGCCGGTAAACGGCCACTTGTCCAGCGGAAACACCGGGCTCACCAGCCGCAGGCAGTCATGCCCCAGCAAGTCTGCGGGCTTATGCGCCATGCCCCGCGCCCTGATGTACGCAGGTGAGGCACAGACGATGCTGTAAGTGATGCCCAGACGCTGCGATACAAAGCCCGAGTCCGGCAATTCACTGGCCAGCACGATCGACACGTCGTAGCCATCTTCCAGCAGATCCGGCACCCGATTGGTCAGGGTCAGGTCAAACGCCACATCCTGATGGTCACTGCGGTAGCGGGCGATGGCGTCGATCACGTAGTGCTGGCCAATACCAGGCATCGAATGCACCTTGAGCAACCCGGCCGGTCGCGCATGGGCATCACTGGCCTCGGCTTCGGCTTGTTCGACATACGCCAGAATCTGCTCGCAGCGTTGCAGGTAGCGCTTGCCGGCTTCGGTCAACGCGATGCGCCGCGTGGTGCGGTTCAGCAGGCGGGTCTGCAGGTGCGCTTCGAGATTGGAGACCGCACGGGAAATATTCGCAGTGGTAGTGTCCAGTTGTGCAGCGGCCGCAGTAAAGCTGCCCGCTTGCGCCACACAACTGAAGGCGCGCATGTTTTGCAGGGTGTCCATGGAACTTCTCGGAAGCAACGTCAATCACGGTTGTAGCAAATTGTGACACGAAGTAACCAGCCTCTGTCCATCCTCCTTTGGCGATTATTTCCGTTTCGGTAACAAAGATTCCCTTTTTACCCTGCTTATCGCTTTCCTGAGCCCGCCCTAGAATCGCCGTCATTCAGACAGTCGCGTTATTTCTCCGGGAATTTGCAGCCTTGCCGCGTTGCCTCATCAGAGCGCTTGAAACGTTCAATGTCCTGGCAGTATCCGTGTTACTCAACGGCTGCATTTCCACCCAAGGCATCCAGCCGCACACCGACCTGCTACCCACCGCCGAACTGGCCATTGACCTGGCCAACCGTGACGCCCACTGGCCGGTGACGCAGTGGTGGCGTGCCTATGGCGACCCGCAGTTAGACACCTGGATCGCACGCGCCAGCCGTGGCAGCCCGAGCCTGCAAGCGGCAACTGCGCGGGTTCGCGAGGCTCAGGCCATGGCCGGTGTTGCCCAGTCCCGTGAGGCTGCGCAGCTCACTAGCGGTGGCCGCCTAGCCCGTAGAGGCTGGCCCGAGGATGGCTTTTATGGCCCTGGCAATCTGGCTGACTCCCACACTTGGGACAACAATGCCGGCCTGAACCTGAGCCTGGATCTTGATCTCTGGGGGCGTGAGCGCAACGCCAGCGAGCGGGCACTGGATATCGCGCAGCAACGCGCCGCCGAGCAGCGTCAGGCGCAACTGCAATTGCAGGGCAATGTCATCCACGCCTATATCCAGTTGGCCTTGCAATATGCGCAGCTCGAAATTCTTGAGGCGACGCTGGCCCAGCAGGTGCAGATTGCCGAGCTGGCCCGGCAGCGTCTGCAAGCCGGTATCGGCACCCAGCTGGAGGTGAGCCAGGCCGAAGCATTGCTGCCGGAGACTCATCGGCAGATCGACGGCGTGCATGAAGCCATTGAGCTGAGCCGCCACCAACTGGCCGCGCTGGCCGGGCTTGGGCCGGAGCACGCGGCGAGCCTCAAGCGGCCGTTACTGACACTCCACCAGCCGTTGCCATTGCCCACTGCTGTGCCTGCGCAACTTCTGGGTCAGCGCCCCGATGTGGTTGCCAGCCGCTGGCAGGTCGCCGCCCAGGCGCGGGGCATCGCCGTGGCGCAAGCGGGCTTCTATCCCAATGTCGATTTGACTGCCAGCCTCGGCTATATGGCCACCGGTGGCGGCATGCTGGAGTTCTTGACCGCCAGTAAGCTGGCGTACAACGCAGGCCCTGCCATCAGCCTGCCGATCTTCGACGGCGGGCGTCTGCGCGGCGAGTTGGGTCAGGCCAGCGCCGCTTACGACCTGGCGGTGGCGCATTACCGGCAGACCCTGGTCAGCGCCCTGCAAGGCATCGCTGACCAACTGGTGCGGCGTCACTCCCTTGAGCAGCAACAACGTCTGGCTGCCGAGTCAGTGGCCAAGGCCAATGAGCTGTGCGCCCTGGCGCGCCTGGCCTGGCAGCGCGGGCTGGTCGACTACCTGAGTGTGCTGCACAGCCAGACCCGCCTGTGGCGCCTGCAGGGTATTGAGCAACAGGTCGAGGCCGCGCGGTTAAGCGCTTATGCAGACTTGTCGATCGCTTTGGGTGGGGGCCTGCAGGCCGGCCAGGATTCTCCTGCCGAACCGCAGTTAAAGGCCCCGCAGATACCTGCCGGCCTGGCGACAAACCACAACTAGAAATCACCTCTGGACATAGACCTGATGAGCGTTAGCGTGCCCGAAGCTGCCTTGCCCTGGCGCCGGGAATTTGATGTGTGGTTGCGCAGCGACGGCGTTACCTGGGTGTATATCGCCAAGGTCTTGCTGGCGGTGTATCTGACTTACTGGCTGGCCTTGCGTCTGGAGTTGCCGCAGCCGCGCATCGCGGTAATCACGGTGGTTCTGGTCATGCAGCCGCAAAGTGGTCAGGTGTTTGCCAAGAGCTTCTATCGGCTGCTCGGCACCCTGGTGGGGTCGAGCATGATGGTGCTGCTCATGGCGCTATTCGGGCAGGACTCAGTGCCGTTTCTCGGTTGCCTGGCCTTGTGGGTGGGGCTGTGTGCGGCGGGGGCTGCGCGCTTTCGCAACTTTCGCGCCTACGCCTTCGTACTGGCCGGCTACACCGCCGCGTTGATCGGCCTGCCGAGCCTGGCGCATCCGGAGGCCGCGTTCATGGCGGCAGTCTGGCGCGTGCTGGAGATTTTTCTCGGCATCATCTGCTCCACTCTGGTCAGCGCTGCGATCCTGCCGCAGAGCGCTGGCGCCGCGCTGCGCAACAGCCTGTTCCAGCGCTTTGGCCGCTTTGCCCGCTTTGCCGTGGACGGATTGCGTGAGGGCCATCCGCCAGACGCCTTCGAGGCCGGCAATCTGCGCTTCGTTGCAGAGGCTATCGGCCTGGAAGGGCTGCGCAGTGTGACCCTGTTCGAAGACCCGTACATGCGGCGGCGCAATGGCCGGATCAACCGCCTTAACAGCGAGTTCATGGCCGTCACCACGCGCTTCAATGCTCTGCATCAGTTGCTGGAGCGCCTGCGCAGCCAGCAACTGACGAGGGTGCTCAAACGCATCGAACCGGGCGTGCTCAGCCTGGCGAGTTTGCTGGAAAGTTGCGCCGACCATGCCCTGACTCTGGAAGCGGCGGCGCGGCTGGTGATTGGCCTGGAATACTGGAAACAAGAGCTGCCGCCACGGGTACGGCAGATGCGCCGCGAACTGGAGGCCGATAGCCCCAGTGAAGCCGAGCGGTTGGACTTTCACACGGCGTTCGAACTGCTGTACCGGCTGGTCTGCGACCTGCACAACTATGCGCAGACCCACGCCTCGCTGGCCGACCACAACCACGTGCGTGAACAGTGGCAAGAACCCTTCGTCAATCGCACCAACGCCATGGCGGCATGGGGCGCCGGGGTTCGCGCCAGCCTGGTGGTCGGCCTGCTCAGTGCCGGGTGGGTGCTGACCGCCTGGCCCAGTGGCGCGACCATGATCGTGGTCGCGGCGGTGACCGTGGCGCTGTCCTCGATGAACGCCAACCCCTGGCGTCTGTCGCTGCAGATCGGCTGCGGTACGGCACTGGCGGCGCTGCTGGGCTTTGTCGAGACCTTTGTGGTATTTGCGCATATCGACGGTTTCGCGCTGCTATGCATGGTGCTGGCGCCAGTGTTTGTGGTCGGGACCTTTCTGTCCTCACGGGCGCAGTGGAGCGGCTATGGTCTGGGCCTGTTGCTGTTTTTCTGCATGGGTTCACTGCCGGGCAATCTGGCCCATTACGACCCGTCGGCGTTTATCAATGATTACCTCGCCATGCTGGTGGCCATGCTGGTTTGCGCAGCGGCCGGCGCAGTGATCCTGCCGCCCAACAGCCGCTGGATGTGGCGCCATCTGGAGGACGACCTGCGCCGCCAGGTGGTGTTTGCCATCAGCGCGCCGCTCAAGCGTCTGGGGTCGAGTTTCGAAAGCCAGACCCGCGACGTGATGCACCAGGCTGACGCCTTGGCCGCTGGTAAGCCGCAGGTGCAGCGCGAGTTGTTGCGCTGGATGTTCGTGGTGCTGGAGATCGGCCACGCGATCATCGAGCTGCGCCGCGAACAGGCGCTGCTGCCGGTCCATCCCAGCTATGCGCAGCATCGCTCGTGGCGGCTGTCGATCCGGGTCATGGGCCGTGCGCTGATCCGCCTGTTCATCCAGCCCGATGCACGCAACCTGGGACGCAGCCTGGCAGCCGTGGACCGGGCGATTGCCAGGGTCAGGCACACCGAAGAGCCGTTTGCCTCGCATTTCGAAACCTCGCCACTGCGCCGGGTCGAGAGTTATCTGCACTTTATTCGCACCTGCCTGCTCGATCCGCAATCGCCGCTGGCGGGGTTCGGTCAGCCACTGCCTGTTGCGGGGGGGCCAGATGCCGCGTGAGATCGCTGTGTTCGACCTGTACATGCCCGGCATGGGCTTGCTGTTTGTGCTGGCCATGCTGTTTGCCTGGCTGTTGGACCGGTTGCTGGCAAGCCTGGACTTGTACCGCCTGTTCTGGCATCCGGCATTGTTGCGCCTGAGCCTGTTTGCCTGTGTGTTCGGCGCCCTGGCGCTGGGCCTCTATCGTTGATGCCTGGTGAGAGAATCTGGGATGAAAAAGCTGTTCAGTGTCGCCGCTACCTTGTTGATCCTGGCCGTGGCGATCGCTCTGGGGCGTGCGGTATGGGTGCATTACATGCAAACCCCCTGGACCCGCGATGGCCGGGTGCGGGCCGACATCATCAACGTGGCACCGGAGGTCTCCGGGCGAGTAGTTGATGTTGCGGTGCGCGATAACCAGACGGTGAAAAAGGGCGACCTGCTGCTGCAGATCGACCCCGAGCATTACCAATTGGCGGTCAAGCAGGCTCGCGCCGAAGTGGCTGCGCGCAAGGCCGCCTGGCAGATGCGCGCCAGCAATGCCAAGCGCCGCGCCGACATGGATACACGGGTGATCTCTGCCGAAAACCGCGATGATACAGGGCATCTGGCCTTGAGCGCCGAAGCCGATTACCGGCAGGCCCAGGCCCGTCTGGAAATCGCCGAACTGAACCTGCAACGCACCCAGGTGCGCGCTTCAGTGGACGGCTACATCACCAACCTCAACGTGCATCGCGGCGACTATGCCCATGCCGGCGAGGCCAAGCTGGCGCTGATCGACCGGCATTCATTCTGGGTTTACGGCTATTTCGAAGAAACCAAATTGCCCCATGTGCAGGTCGGCGATATGGCAGAACTGGAGATGATGAGCGGCGAGCGCCTGACCGGCCGGGTCGACAGCATCGCCCGCGGCATCTACGACCGCGACAACCCGCAAAGCCGTGAGCTGCTGGCCGATGTCAACCCGACCTTCAACTGGGTACGCCTGGCCCAGCGGGTGCCGGTACGCATCCGGCTTGATCCGTGGCCGGAGGATTTTGTGCTGGCGGCGGGGATGACGTGTACGGTGATACTCAAGGCGGGGCCGTAAAGCACGTATCGGCGTTGAATGCTGTTCGCCAGCAGAGCCTCCCACAGAGTTTGTGTGTAACGCGATTAGCAAGCACGACTCTCATCCGGTGGGAGTCGGCTTGCCCACGAAGCTGTTCGAAGCAATGACTGTCGCCCCGTCACCATATGCGCGAGAAGCCTCGGGGTTTAGCCCGAGGTCGAGAGCGCGGACGCCGCAGGCGTCCTGGTTGGGAGT
>NZ_JANJFL010000024.1:3756-104595 GCF_024584215.1 Pseudomonas sp. LJDD11 | reverse complement strand
CTGGCACGGTGAAGAACATCACCGTGAGCCAGTCGTGTGGCAAGTGGTTCGTGAGTATCCAGACCGAACGCCAGATCGATGAGCAGCCCACGGCACAGGGTGCGGCAGTCGGCATCGACATGGGCATTGCCCGCTTCGCCACGCTTTCGGATGGTTCGTTCTACGCACCACTGAACAGCTTCAAACGCCATGAAACCGCGCTGTGCAAAGCGCAGCAGGCGATGAGCCGCAAGGTCAGATTCAGCCGCAACTGGAAGAAAGCGAAAGCCCGCGTCCAGCACATTCACTCGCGCATCGGCAATGCCCGCCGTGACTATCTGCACAAGTGCTCCACCACGATCAGCCAAAACCACGCGATGGTGTGTATCGAGGACTTGCAGGTACGCAATATGTCCAGGTCGGCGGCAGGCACGGCCGAGGCACCGGGAAGAAACGTTCGGGCCAAATCTGGCCTGAACAGGGCCATCCTCGATCAGGGCTGGTTCGAGTTCCGCCGCCAACTGGACTACAAGCTGGCGTGGCGCGGCGGCTGGCTGATTGCCGTGCCGCCGCAGAATACCAGCCGCACGTGCCCTTGTTGCGGCCATGTGTCGGCGGCCAACCGCCAGACGCAAGCGCTGTTCAGGTGCGTGGGATGTGGTTTCGAAGGCAACGCCGATGTGGTCGGGGCGATGAATGTACTAAGGGCGGGACACGCCCGGTTAGCCTGTGAAGTGAGCGCAGAGGTCATGGCGCCAGCAGCAGGAACCCACCGAAGCGACTCGGGGGCGGCTCGATGCCGTGCCTGAGCGCCGTAGGAGTCTCCGGCCTTCAGGCCGGGGAGGATGTCAATGTTGGCCTTAAACAGCCTGCCACTGTACCTGTTGCCAGGTCTGCGCATTGAGCTATTGTCCGGAGCCTGAGCCTATGGAGGGGCATTGATGCTGGACGCGACCAATCTTTACCTGTTCCTGATCGCGGCGATGCTGCTGCTGATCGTTCCCGGCCCGAACATGCTGTTTGTCACCAGTCACGCCATGGCGCATGGCTGGCGCGGCGGCTTTGCCGCGGCGCTGGGGATTTCTGTGGCGGATCTGCTGATGACTGCGCTGGTCAGTGCCGGCGTCGGGGCTTTGGTGATGAGCTGGCAGCCCGCGTTTGATGTGCTGCGCCTGGTGGGCGCCGGGTATCTGTTATGGATTGCCTGGCAGACCTTGCGCGCCGCGTCTGCTGATGATCAGGCCCCGGCAAGGCTGGCCTCGCTGCGCAAGGTCTTCATCCGCGGCGCACTCAACTGCCTGCTCAATCCCAAGGCATTATTGTTTTTCATGGTCTTTCTGCCGCAGTTCGTCAACGTTGCCAACGGACAGGTTGGCTTGCAATTGCTGATGCTTGGCACCTTGCTGGCGCTGATCGCACTGATCTTCAATACCGTATTGGGAATCTGCGCTGCGCGGCTGGGCGCCAGCCTTGGCGGGAGCCGGATGGCCCGACGCTGGGGGGATTACGGGTTTGCCGGGGTGATGACGGCCCTGGCGGTGCGGCTGCTGTTTCTTGAACGTTCGGGCTGAAGGCCCCGGCGAAGGTCAATCATGGGCCGTCAGGCTGTTCATAGCGCCGCTGAATCCGCGCCAGTTCGCCCGACACACGCAGTTGCTCAAGGGCGCGGGACCAGGCGGCCACCTGCTGGTCTTCGCTGTCGAGGCTGAAGGCGATGTAGAGCGTTGAGCGATACAACTCGACGGGAATCCGCCGCAGCATGCCGGGGGCGATCTGCAACTGGCGGCTGTAGTGCGCCACCCCGGCGTCGGTGTCGCCGACGATGATTGCGGTGCGCCCGGCCAGCAGCATGCGGTACAACTGCAGGTTCTCGGTGGCGCTTCTGTCGAGGTTGGTGAAACCCTGCGCTTGCAGCGTGTCTGGTAGCAGGCCTGCGTGCCGGGTAGTGATTTGCGCGGCCCGCATCAGTTGTTCAAGGGTCTCGAGGGGCGCAGCATCGGCCCGTTGCCAGGCATGGATGGACTCTTCGACAATGGGGCCGACCCACTTGTACAACGGTTCGCGCGCAGCGGTGCGAAACATCGAATACATGATGGTCTTTGAGCGGGTCTGCAAGGTCAGGCTGGCGCGCATGGACGGCAGCAGTGTCACTTCGAAGTCGTCACCGGTCAGGTTCATGATGGCTCGCACGATCTCGGTGGTCATGCCGGTGAGCCGGTCGCCCTCCAGGTAGTTGTACGGCGCCCACTCTTCGGTCACGACCTGATACGGCCCGGCCTTGGCGAAGGTGCCGAGCGACAGGCAGAACAGTACAGCAATGAGTGTCGATTTTTTCACGTGTTCTGCCTGGCCAAGGGAATGCTGTCAAAGGCGTGTATCGTTTGAAGCAGCAGGCTAAGAATAGCCCGTCGTAGTGTTCTGTTATCGCTATTGCGGCGGGTGGATCAATGCAACGCTCACGTGCAGGAGGTTTTCAAGCAGGCATGGCTGCCATGAGGGAACTTGAGCGAGCTGTGTGAGTCAGTGCGCTGAACCTTGGCCAGGACAATGCCTGGCTGGACCCTGCGCTTTCTTCTCAAGGAAGATAACCCATGATTGCTGTTCTGAAAAAAACAGCGCTGCTGGCGATGGTGGCAGGCGCTGCCATTGTGCTGAGCGCGTGTAATCACAGGGGTGGCTCACAGCCTGACCCACAGACTCGCGAGGCAATGATTGAACAAACGATCAATGCCGCGGTGGTCGATGGCATGAAGCCACTCACCGGCCCTGCAATGCAGTCGGCGCGGGAGGCCGCGTTGGAGGCTGCGATCACCGAACGCAAAGAGACAATGGGCATTGCTCTGAGTCCTCAGTACTGGAGCGAGTACCGGCGCAACATGGATCTGGCGCTGACCGAAGTCGAAGCGGGCAAAGACCGTGTATTGCAGTCGACCATCGATTGGTATCGCGATAGCCTGCAAAAAAGGGACCCCGCGCTTCTCAAGTACGGCGTGCCAGGCAATGAACATGCTGATTACCGTGCCATCAGGGCGAGTAACCTGATCTTCGCTGATAAATACAAGCGTGAGTTTCAGGTTGCGCTGCTTGAGTATGGCCGTATTCATCAGGCACGCATGGCCGATCTTGATCGGCGTTACGGGGTATGCGCGCGCTACCCGAAGTGCTGGAAGGATGATCCGCCCAGTGCAGCCAACCCGGCAGGGGACTTCTGAAGGCCTGCCGTCTTCACTCTTGAAAGGAACTCCTGCATGCAGGCCGCTCGTGACGCTCTGGAAAACAACCAAACCAGCCTCTATTTCATTGCCGTGTTGCTGGCTGGTGCTTCAGCGTTTGCGTTGCCGGCGACTGCTGAGCTAGAGGCGCTGATCAATCCCGCGCTGGCGTTCATGCTGTTCGTCACTTTTTTGCAGGTGCCGGTCGCTGAACTGGGCCAGGCCTTTACCCGGCTGAGGTTTCTCGGTGCGTTATTGACCGCCAATTTCATTGTGGTGCCGCTGCTGGTGTTCGCCTTGCTGCCATTGATGCCCGCCGATCCGCTGATCCGGCTGGGTGTGCTGCTGGTGCTGCTGGCGCCTTGTATCGACTATGTGGTGACGTTCACCCATCTGGGGCGTGGTGATGCCCGCTTGCTGCTGGCGGCGACCCCGGCGCTGTTGTTGGCCCAGATGCTGGCCTTACCCCTGTACCTCAATGCCTTTCTCGGTGAAGCGGCAGCGGCGGTGGTGCAGGTCGGGCCGTTTGCCCATGCGTTTGCCTGGCTGATTGCGGCGCCGCTGTTGCTGGCCGCTGCGGTGCAGTTGCTGGCTGGCAAAAGCCCGCCAGTTGCGCGCATCAATAGCGTGTTGGGCCTGTGCCCGGTGCCGGCCACTGCGCTGGTGCTGTTTATCGTGGTGGCGGCCGTGGGCCCGCGTATCGAGACTGCGCTGCCAGCCACGCTGGCGGTGATTCCGGTGTACCTGGCGTTTGCCGTGGCGGCGCCGTTGCTAGGATGGTGGGTCGCCCGCTGCTGGCGCCTGGAGTCAGCGGCGGGCAGGGCGGTGGCGTTCAGCAGTGCGACGCGCAATTCGCTGGTGGTGTTGCCGCTGGGCCTGGCGGTGCCAGGTGCACTTGCGGTACTGCCAGCGGTGATTATCACCCAGACCCTGGTCGAGTTGCTGAGTGAGCTGGTGTATGTACGGGTGTTGCCAAGACTTGGTGCAACCAGCGCGGGCACGCTGGCTGATCAGTAACACCCGGCTGGGTGGCACCGCAGCCGTGGTTCAGGTGCCGGTCTTGAGGAACTTCACACACAACCCCGGGCGCATGCGCAGGTGTTGCACTGGCTCGACGCTCTCTACGCCGTTCTGGCTCTTGATGACCTGTACGCCGCAGTACTCCTGGTCGACGGTCTGATTGAACAGGAAGCTTTGTTTGGGCTGGGTCCAGCTTCCGGCTCGCAGGGTATAGATCGCGCCCGGTTCAGGAATGAACGAGAAGGGCACCTGGCAAACCTTGTCGCCACTGCTCAGTGCATAGGCCAGAACCAGTTCTTTACCGACGTGTACTGGGGTGTCGAAGAAACCATTGGCGCCAGGGGCGGGCGTGTAGCCAGCATAGCAACGGTCTTCGCCAATGCTGATCAGCCGCAGATTAGTGCCTGGCGTGTATTGCAGGCGCACCGTGGCTGAAGGTTCTTCGGGCTTGGGAAAGACATACTGTTTGCCCATCATCAGCGAGCTGCAGCCACTCATGCCGAGCACGGCCCCCAGCCACAGGCAGGTGCCGAAGGTCTTGAAATTTGAACGCATCATCCGCTCCCTGGCAGGTCTGGCGGCGCAGCAGGCGCGCCACCGATATCGAGAAAACATCCCGTTGGGCGCCCCCTCTGACCGCCGATTAAAGGATGAGTTCTGCTGCTTGCCAGGTCGGTGCGTTTACACACGGTGCCGGGTGTTTACACCATCTCCAGCGGCATCTTCCTCTGCGGCGCGGGCCAGGCGCGGTCAAGGTCGGCCAGGTCCTGTTCGCTCAGACGGATGTCCAGCGCCGCGACGTTTTGACGGATATGCTCGGGATTCACCGCCTTGGGAATCGCGATCATATTGTCCTGGCGCAATACCCAGGCCAGGCTGACCTGCGCGGGGGTGGCGTTGTGGCGACGGGCAACGGCTTGCAGGGCCGGGTGCCAGAGCAGGTCGCCGCCCTGGCCGATCGGGCAGTACGCCATCAGCGGCAGATGACGGTCGGCGGCCCATGGCAGCAGGTCGAATTCGATCCCGCGCTGTGACGGGTTGTACAGCACCTGATTGCTCGCGCAGCGCGAGTCGTCCAGCTCCAGCAAGTCCGAGACGTCGAAATTGGACACGCCCCAGGCGCCAATCTTGCCTTGCTCGCGCAGGCGCTCGAAGGCTTGCACGGTTTCGGCCAGTGGATACTGGCCGCGCCAGTGCAGTAAATACAGGTCGATATGTTCGGTGCCCAGTCGGCGCAGGCTGGCTTCGCAAGCCTTGGCCGTGCCCTGCTTACTGGCGTTGAACGGGTAGACCTTGCTGACGATAAACAGCTTGTCGCGTTGCCCACGAATGGCGTGAGCACCCCCCTCTCCAGCGCCCCCATCGGGGTACATTTGGGCGGTGCCGATCAGGGTCATGCCCTGACCTATGCCTTGGCATAGCGCCGCAATTTCGTCCGAGCGCTGATGACTTTTCTCGCCCATGTGCCAGGTTCCCTGGCCCAGCGCGGGCACGGTTTGGCCCGCCAGTTTCAGAGTACGCATATCAAGGGCTCCTGTTGGTCTGGATAACAGGCTTGGATAGGCAATTGAGCGCCGGGTTCAACGCCGGCGGCTCGGTTCCTTCACCTTGACAGCCTACGCTGCCTAGACCTTGAAAGGCCGCAGCCAGTCATTCAACTGCTGGCTCAGGCGCGCGAGGTTGAGGCTGGCGGCGCTGGACTGCTCGGCCGCCAGGGTGGTGCTCTGCGACAGTTGCGCGGTCTGGGTGACATTCTGGTTGATGTCATCCACCACATGGGACTGCTGCAGGGTGGCGCTGGCGATCGAGGTGTTCAGGCCATTGAGGTTGCGCAATGCCTGGCTGATCGAGTTCAGGCTTTGCCCGGCCAGGTTGGCCTGGTCGATGGTCAGTTGCGAGGCGCGGCTGCTGTCGCCGATCACTTTCACGGCGGCGGCGGAATGGCCTTGCAGGCTTTCGATCATGGTCTGGATCTGCGCCGTGGACTTCTGCGTGCGCTGCGCCAGCAGCCGCACTTCATCGGCCACCACGGCAAAACCGCGGCCCTGCTCACCGGCCCGCGCCGCCTCGATGGCGGCATTGAGCGCCAGCAGGTTGGTCTGCTCGGCAATGCCGCTGATGACTTCCAGCACACCGCCGATCTGGGTGGTTTCGCTGGACAGGGTGCGAATCACTTCGACTGCCTGTTCGATGGTGCCGGACAACTGCTGGATCTGCCGCAGGCTGCCGTCGATGTTCACCAGACCCTGTTGCGCCTCGGATTCGGCATTGCGCATTTCGCTGGCGGCGTGTTCGGCATTGCGTGCCACGTCCTGTACGCCATAGGTGACTTCGTTGATTGCAGTGGCGACCAGCTCCATCTGTTGTGATTGTTGCTGGCTGCGTTCCTGGGCCTGCTCGGCGCTGCCGCCCATTTCCCGCGAGGCTTCGCCCAACGCGACGGCCGATTGCTGCAACTGGCTGATCACATGGCGCAACTGGGCGGTGAAGGTGTTGAAGTGCTGGCTGAGCAGGGTGATTTCGTCATTGCCGTCGGTTTCCAGGGTTCGGGTAAGGTCGCTTTCGCCGCTCGCCACGTTGGCCATGGCCTGAACCGCCTTGCGTAATGGCAATACGATGCTGCGCACGATGACGATCACCAGCAGCGCCATGATCAGGCTGATGCCCAGGCACACCAGCGCAGCCTTGATCACCTGACCGCGGAACTCGGCGGCCACATCATCGACGTACACCCCAGAGCCAAGTACCCAGCCCCATGGCTCGAACAGTTGCACGTAGGAGGTCTTGAGCACCGGCTCGCTGGCACCGGGTTTGGGCCAGCGATAGTCGACGACCCCGGCGCCCTGGCGCTTGGCTATGGCGACCATTTCATTGAACAGCGCCAGCCCGTCCGGGTCCTTGATGGCCGACAGGTCCTGGCCTTCGAGCTTGGTGTTCATCGGGTGCATGACCATGAACGGGCGCAGGTCGTTGATCCAGAAGTAGTCATTCTGGTCGTAGCGCAGCCCGCGCACGGCTGACAGCGCCTGCTGTTGGGCGGCTTCGCGAGTCAGGGTGCCGGCAGTTTCCAGACTGTTGTAATACTTGAGGATACCGCTGACGGTCTGCACCACATGCATGGTTTTCAGGGTTTTGGCCTGGTAGAGATCGTCATGGGTCTGCTTGAGCAACGCTGCGGCAAGCACGAAAAGCATCAGGATGCAGACGACGAGAATCAGCCACAAACGCCGGCTGATAGAGAGATTACGCATGCTCATGGCATTGGTCGCCTTATGTTGTTGTTATTGGGGGAGGGGCTAGCAGCAAGGCACTCTGTTATCAAGACTGTCGGCGTATGCTGACCAAAGTTTAGAAGTCGGTCACGTTAATTTTTATGTCATGTTGCTACTACTTTAGTCGTGTTCGTTTTTCGGGGTTAACTCTGTAAGTTTTTGTTTCTAATGATTTTTTATTAAGGCTTTTGATGCTGATCTGCGCTCATGCAAGGGCTGACGGATCATCGTTTGAGCCTTGCTTGCCCAGCCTCCAATCTGCCTGGCACAACAGATCCACTGCCAGATGCATCACGGAGGTCACTGCATGAGTCCCACCACTTCACTGCTCATCCTGGGCGCTGCCATCGTGACGATCGTCGTCATGATCGGTCGCTTTCGCATCCATCCGTTTCTGGCGTTGCTCACCGCCAGCCTCATGGTCGGCGTCGGGGCTGGCATGGCGCCGCTGGCGGTATTGGCCGCCATCGAAAAAGGCGTCGGCGGCACCCTGGGTTTTCTGGCCGGAATCATTGGCCTGGGCAGCATTCTCGGCAAACTGCTGGAGGTGTCCGGCGGCGCCCGTCGCATCGCCGAAGCCCTGCTGTCGTCGCTGGGCAGCCAGCGTGCAGCCTGGGTCATGATGCTGGTCGGGTTCATTGTCGGCATTCCGGTATTTTTCGAAGTCGGCTTTGTCTTGCTGATCCCGCTTATCTATGTGGTTGCCCGGCAGACCGGTTTGAGCCTGGTCTATCTGGGGGTGCCGCTGGCCGTGTCGTTGATGGTGGTGCATGCCATCCTGCCGCCGCACCCGGCGGCCACCGCAGTGACCAGCCTGCTCGGCGCCGACATTGGCAAGGTGATCATCTATGGCGTACTGGTGGGGCTGCCGACGGCGGTCATCGCCGGTCCCTTGTGGGCCAGATTGTTCTGCCCGCGTCTGGCGCCGCCCGGCCAGCAGGCTTTTCTTGCCGGGCACAACGAGCAACAGCCTCTTGAGGTTCGTGCGCCGGGTGTCGTTCTGACCCTGTTCACCGTGTTGCTGCCGCTGCTGTTGATGGTTGGCAAGACGCTAGCGATTACCGTGCTGGAGCAAGGCAGCGTGGCGTATGAATGGGTCGCTTTTCTCGGCAGCCCGCTGATTGCGCTGCTGATCGCGGTGTCCTTCGCCTATTGGTCGTTCGGTCTGCGTCAGGGCCAGGGGATGGCGCAACTGCTTGAGCTGACCGGACGTTGTCTCGCGCCACTGGCTGGCATCGTGCTGATCATCGGTGCTGGCGGGGCGTTCAACGAGGTGCTGATTGGCAGCGGTATGGACAAGGCAATGGCCGCAGTGCTGCAGCAGTCATCCTTGAACCCGATCATCCTGGCCTGGCTGATCGCGGGGCTGCTGCATTTTGCCGTCGGGTCGGTCACTGTGGCGATGATCAGTGCAGCCGGCATCGTCTTGCCGGTCATGGCCCAGTACCCGCAATACAGCCCGGAAATCATGGTCATTGCGATCGGCGCCGGTGCGATTGGCTGGACCCACGTCACCGACTCGGCGTTTTGGGTGGTGAAAGAGTATCTGGGGCTGTCGCTGTCGGAGGCCATCAAAAAATTTACCGGCGCGACGGTTGTGGCGTCGTTCACTGCATTGTTGGCCACGCTGCTGCTGGCCCGGTTTGTCTGATCTATCTGGAGATACCCCATGATTCACAACAAGACCCTGCCCGCCTGGTATCAGTCTCACCCGGTGCTGGAGACGATGGTCGCACTGCGCGAAACCCAGTGGTTCAACCCGTCTGTCGCGCCCACGGCCCAAGCCCTGGGCGATGTGGGGCTGACCGCGCAGGATGTGGCTGCCGCCAGTGCCCGGCTGCGCCGCTTCGGGCCTTACCTGGCCAGTGTTTTTCCCGAGACGGCCGAGGCTGGCGGGATCATCGAATCTGGCGTGGTGCCGGTCGAGTCGTTGCGTCGACACCTGTTGAGTGAGGCCGGTCTGCACGACAGTGGCAGGTTATGGCTCAAGACCGACAACCAGTTACCGGTGTCCGGATCAATCAAGGCCCGCGGCGGTATTCATGAAGTGCTCAAGCATGCCGAAGACCTCGCGCTGCAGGCCGGTCTGATCGTTCCGGGCGATGACTATCGCAAGCTGGACAGCGACGCGGCCAGGGCATTTTTCGGCCAGTACCGCATCGCGGTAGGCTCGACCGGCAATCTGGGGCTGTCGATCGGCATCATCAGTGCCACGCTGGGCTTCCAGGCCTGCGTGCATATGTCTGCCGATGCCCGGCAATGGAAGAAAGACCGGCTGCGCGCGCATGGTGTGCAGGTGCTGGAGTACGAGTCTGACTACAGTGTTGCGGTTACCGAGGGTCGGCGTCAGGCCGAGGCGGACCCAATGTGCTACTTCGTCGATGATGAAAACTCGCCACATCTGTTTCTCGGCTATGCCGTGGCCGCTGAACGCCTGGCCGGGCAGTTGAGCGAAGCGGGCATCGTCGTCGACGAGCAGCATCCGTTGTTCGTTTATCTGCCTTGCGGCGTGGGCGGTGGTCCCGGCGGCGTGGCGTTTGGCTTGAAGCTGGTATTCGGTGACGCTGTGCATTGTGTATTTGCTGAACCCACTCATTCCCCCTGCATGTTGCTGGGCGTGTACACCGGCTTGCACGATGCGGTGAGCGTTCAGGATTTCGGCATCGACAACCTCACCGCCGCCGACGGGCTGGCGGTGGGGCGTGCGTCGGGGTTTGTCGGCAAGGCCATGCAGCGGCTGATCGACGGCTACTACACGGTGGACGATGCGCAACTCTATCGGCTGCTGCGCTGGGTTTTCGAGCACGAAGGCATACGTCTTGAGCCGTCGGCACTGGCTGGCGCGCCAGGGATGCTCAGGGTGTTGCAGGACCTGCCGTACCGCAAGCGTATCGGGCTTGATCCAGAAACAGCCGCCAGGGCAACGCACCTGATCTGGGCTACCGGCGGCAGCATGGTACCGGCTGACGAATTCAGTGACTATTTGCGCAAGGCTCAGCCAGCGCCGACCCTCTTATAATCGCGGCCCGCAGTTTCGCGAAGGAGGTGAGTATGCCGTACTGGGGACACCGGGCAGGAGAACGGCTGACCGGCCGCAACCTGACCAATTTGCATACGTTTCTGGTGGTGGCCCGGCACATGAGCTTTGCCCGGGCCGCCGATGAGCTGTGTCTTACGGCCAGTGCGGTCAGCCACCGGATTGCCCGGCTCGAAGGCAGCCTGCATGTAAAACTGTTCTGGCGCCTGCCCCGGGAAATCAGCCTGACCGATGATGGCGAACGGATCTTCCTGATCATGCAGGGCGCCATGGACAGCTTGTCTGAAGTGTTCCAGCAGCAGGCCGACGCGCCGGTGGCCGGCCCGCTGACCCTGTATGTCAGGCCTTCGATTGCGCGTTGCTGGCTGGTCCCGCAGTTGGGCCGGTTCGCCGCACAGTATCCGCAGGTGCAACTGGACATCCGGGTCGGTAACGAACGAATCGACTACCGTACGCGCAAGATCGATCTGGCGCTGTGCTATTCCAGCGACGGTTTTCCCGGTCTGGTCAGCACGTTGCTGATGAGCGAACGCATCGCCCCGGTGTGCAGCCCGGAGTATGCAAGGCGGCTAGCGCTGCTCCACACCCCGTCTCGCTTGCATGCCTGCACCTTGCTGCATGACGTCGAAGCCTGGGAAAACGCCGCGTTCGATGCCGAGTGGCGACTCTGGGCCAAGGCGGCGGGTGCGCTGGATTATCTGCCGGAACATTCGATCACCTTTGACCGGTCAGACCTGTGCGTGACCAGTGCGCTGGGCCATGGCGGCATCGCGATTGGCCGCGAACGTCTGGTGCGTAGTCATATCAAGCGCGGTGAACTGGTCTTGCCCTTCGGTGACTTCGTCGATTGTGGCAACCATGGCTACTATCTGGTCCATCCTGCTCACTCAAACATGCCCAAGCGCCTGCAGGTGCTGATCGACTGGCTGCGGGCACTGGCCGGGGAGGCAACACAGCCCTGAAACCAGCAGCGCAGAGCGCTTGAAAGAAGTATTTCAGAGCATTTCCGATAAAAGGTTCGGGCAGATGTGAAAAAATTGTGATTTCATACGAACGGTTCTCAAAAGCGCTTATTACTCTTTGTCTTTTGAGAAGCGTCCGTATTGCCAGGAAGGCCTCAATCACTCTTGCCCAGGTACCCCGTTTCATGGCCCTTTGTTTTCCTTCCCGCCCGACCCTGCTCGCACTCTGCTGCTGCGCAAGCTTCACCACTCACGCTGCTGATCAGGTCGTCGAGCTGGGCGCTACTGATGTCAATGCCACGGCCGTTAAAGCCAATACCAGCACCCAGCCCGAGGCGTATGCCGGCGGTCAGGTCGCGCGCGGCGGGCAGATGGGCATTCTGGGCAATCAGGACAACATGAATGTGCCGTTCATCATGACCAGCTACACCTCCAGGCTGATCGAAGACCAGCAGGCTGAAGACGTTGGCGACGTGCTGCTCAACGACCCGTCGGTGCGTCAGTCGTTCGGTTTCGGCAACCAGTCTCAGGTGTTCGTGATTCGTGGCATGCCTCTGAGCGGTGACGACATTTCCTACAACGGTCTATACGGCGTGCTGCCACGCCAGATTCTCTCGATCGATGCGCTGGAGCGGGTCGAGGTGTTCAAAGGGCCGAACGCCTTTATCAACGGCGTGACCCCCACCGGCAGCGGCTTGGGCGGCGGTGTCAACCTGCAGCCCAAGCGCGCCGGCGACACCCCGACTCGTCGCTACACCCAAGACATCAGCACTGATGGCCGGATTGGCGAACACCTGGATCTGGGCCAGCGTTTCGGCGCAGACAACCGCTTTGGCGCGCGCGTCAACCTGAGCCAGCGCGAGGGCGAAACCGCCATCGACGATCAGGACCAGCGCAGCAAGCTGTTTGTGGCCGGCCTGGACTACCGTGGCGACAATTTCAGGGTATCCAGCGATTTCGGTTACCAGAAAGAGCGCATCAACCACCTGCGCAACACCGTGCAGATCGGCAATGCCACTCGTGTACCCCGCGCGCCGAGTGCCAGCCACAACTATGGCCAGGACTGGACCTACAGCGAGACCGAAGACACCTTCGGCATGCTGCGCGGCGAGTGGGACCTGAGCGACAACTGGACCGCCTACCTGGCCGGTGGCGTCAAGCACACCCGTGAAACCGGGATCTACGGCACCCCGACCCTGGTAGGCAACAACGGCGCGGCAACCGTCGGCGGTTCGGAAATTCCGCACAACGAAGACAACACCACCTTCAGTGCCGGCCTCAACGGCCGCCTGCAGACCGGTCCGGTCAGCCATCAGATTGCTGTTGGTGCGTCGACCATCTGGACCCAGCAGGAAAACGCCTACGTCTTTTACCGCTCGACACCGGGCAACACCAATATCTACAGCGGCGGGCGCCTGCCGATGCCGACGGTGGTTTCCAGCACCGGTGGTGAAATGGGTGATCCGGGCGTGACCGGCAAGACCCGCAACCGCAGCCTGGCGATTTCCGACACTCTGGGGCTGTTCGATGACAAGCTGCTGGTGACCTATGGTTTGCGCCGTCAGCAACTGCGTGTCGAAAACTACCTGTATGACGGCACAAGTTCCAACGGGGTTATCAACCCGGCCAACAACGGCAGCCGCAGTTCGCTCTATGACGAGTCCATTACCACTCCGGTCTATGGCATCGTCTACAAACCGGTTGAAAGCGTTTCGTTGTACGCCAACCGCATTGAAGGTCTGGCCCGTGGCCCCATCGCTTCAGGGACCAACATCACCAACCTGGGCCAGGCCTTCCCGCCGGGTCGCACCAAGCAACTGGAAGCCGGTGTAAAGCTTGACCTGCAGAGCTTTGGCGCCAACCTGGCGGTGTTCCGCATCGAGAAGCCCAGCGACGGTTACGTTGACAGCAACCAGCAGCTTTATATTCGCGACGGCGAGCAGGTCAACAAAGGTATCGAGCTGAGCGTGTTCGGCGAGCCGGTCGAAGGCCTGCGCCTGATGGCCGGCGGCACCCGTATGAGGTCGCAGCTGGAAAACACCGCAGGCGGCACCAATGACGGCAACCACGCCATTGGCGTGCCGACCTTCCAGCTCAATGCCAGCGTCGATTGGGACGTGCCGGGTATCGAAGGTCTGGCCCTCAACGCCCGCGCCCTGCGCACCGGTGGCCAGTACGCCAACGCCAGCAACACCCTGAGCCTGCCGACCTGGAATCGTTTCGACGCCGGCGCCCGCTACAGCTTCAAGGCCTGGAAAGACCTGACCCTGCGTGTGAATGTGGAAAACATCACCGACAAAAACTACTGGGCCTCGGCCAACGGCGGCTACCTGACCCAGGGTGAGCCGCGTCTGGTGAAGTTCTCGGGGACGATTGATTTCTAAACGTTCAGGTGGGCAGCAGTCACCATGGACTACTGCTTGAACGCCCCACTGAACGAGTTATCGATAATGCCCTTGGTATCGAACGCCTTGGGCAGCGCACCGGTCTGCACCAGAAAATCGGCAGTGCCTTGATAATCCCTGGCTGACTGTTCGTCCACCGGGCCGACGGTCATGTTGGCCTGGCCGATCCAGTGGCGTGACACGGCCGGGTCGAGGTTGGCCTTTTTTGCCCACTGGTCAGCGTAGGTCTGCTTGTTGGCTTCGACCCAGGCGCGGGCTTTGTGCAGGCGGCCGAGGAAGTCGGCAATGGCTTCACGCTTGGGCTCGATGCTGTCGGCATTGGCCGCGATGCTCGACAGGCCGGGCATCAGGTCACGGGCAGTGATGATCGGCCTGGCGCCTGAGAACACTACCTGCTGTGAGATATAGGGCTCCCAGACCGGGAAGGCGTCGATGCTGCCCCGTGGAAAGGCGGCTGCCGCGTCAATCGGCATCAGTTTGACAAACTCCACGTAGTCATGGGGCAGGCCGGCTTTATCGAGGGCGCGAAGGGTCAGTTGTTGACTCCAGGCACCCGGCCAGTAGGCGACTTTCTTGCCCTTGAGGTCTTCAATGGTCTTGATCGGCGAGTCCTTGCCCACCAGCAGGGCGATGGTGTCCGGGTTCTGCCGGGATACTCCGATCAACTTGACCGGTGCGCCTTTGGCGGCCAGAAACAAAAAGCCCGAGTCGCCCAGAAAACCCAGGTCCAGGGCACCCACCTCCAGGCCTTCGGCCACCGGCGCGGCGGACTGGAAGTGTTTCCATTGCACCTTGTAAGGTGCGCCTTCCAGTACCCCGGAGGCTTCCACAGAGGCGCGCACGTTGTAGTAGTTCTGATCGCCAATGCGCAGCACCGTGGTGTCGGCGGCATGGGCGAGCGGGGTGATGATCGCCAGCGCCGCAAGGCTGCGGCGCAGTACACGAGGCAGTTTCATAGGTCAGGTTTCCTTAGCCGACCTTGCGCGGTTGCAAGGTGGCAATATGTTCACGGATCGCCGGGATCAGGCCCCGACCGTAGAGTTCGGCATCGTCCAGCGGATCGAAACCGCGAATCAGAAAGGTGCTCGCCCCATGCTCCCAGTAGCGGCCCAGCGACGCGGCGACCTGTTCAGGCGTGCCGACCAGCGCGGTGGAGTTCCACTGCGCACCGGTCAACCGCGCAACGCCGGTCCATAAGCGCTCATCGAGCACCTCGCCGCGCTGGGCCGCGGCCAGCAGGCGCTGGGATCCGGTGTTGCCTGGCGCATGGCCGTGCAGCGGCAGGCCGAGGCGTTCGCGGTTATCGCGGATGCGTTCGAGAATCTCGGCGGCGCGTTTCCACGCGGCCTCTTCAGTGTCGGCGACGATGGGCCGGAACGACACCGAGATCCGCGGCTGGCGGCCACTGGCCCGAGTGGCCCGGCGCAGGTGCTGCACGTGTTCGGCAAAATCGGCCAATGGCTCGCCCCACAGCATGTAAGTGTCGGCGTGCCGGGCGGCCACTTGCAGCGCGGCCGGGGACGAGCCGCTGAAGTAGATCGGGATGTGCGGCTTCTGCCTGGGCCGCACGTTGGGCAACGCGCCCTTGAAGTGATAGAACTCACCCTGATGGTCCACCGGACCTTGCGCAGTCCAGATCGCCTTGAGCGCTTGCAGGTATTCGTCGGTGCGCGCATAGCGTTGATCGTGATTCAGCCAATCGCCATCGCGCTGCTGGTCGACGTCGCTGCCGCCGCTGATCACATTAAGTGACAGGCGGCCGTTGCTGAACTGGTCAAGGGTCGCCAGTTGCCGGGCGGCCAGTGGCGGGGCGATCACGCCGGGACGGTAGGCCAGCAGGATACCCAGACGCTCCGTGGCCGCCGCAATGAACGAACTGACCACTGCGCCTTCGGCACCGTTGGAGAAATAGCCCACCAACGCCTTGTCGAAGCCGGCTTGTTCATGAGCCTGGGCGAAGCGACGCACGAAGTCGGCGTCTACTGCGTCGCCCAGCGGCTGGTCCACCTCGGCACTGGGGGTTGCGGTGATCATGCCGATGATTTCCACGCTCATGAAAACTCCTTCGCTGTTTGCCAGGATATGGTCGTCTGTTATAAGCAAGGCGATGCAGCCTGCCTGATGCTTATAAGAATATTGGCGAGTCTGTGCGAAGGGAAATTCGTTTTTGATATAAGCTAATATTTTAAAAATGCATCAAAACCAATATTTAAGATGCAATAAGTAAATTTTAAGCGGGGTCATCATGCGTGGCCGTCATGCATGAGCAGGCCTACTTGTCCCGGTATAGCGTACAGGCACGCACTGGTAGGTAAAATTCTCAGCAGGAACAAAGACTTATAAATTTAGATATCAAAATAGTGGCACTGGGCGAAAGATCATTGCCTCTTGAACTTTATCTCTGCTGGTATGCAGCTATTCTCCAGCCTGACCCCGCTTCAATCTCACCTGGAACCAAGGTCGCTCTCAATAGCCGGTATTTTAGGAGTCTGCGATGCGCCTGCACTCGATTCGTGTTCAGATGATTTTGCCCATAGCGCTGCTGGCCCTGATTATGGTGGGCTTACTGCTGTTCATGTTTCTCATGACCCAGGTGCAGCAGGATGCAATGCGCCGTCAGGCGGAGACCTATTTCGAGTCGGTGGCGGTGGTGCTCAACGCTGATCGGGATATCTATCAGGCACTGATCGCGCAAGAGCGGCTGATGGCTGGCGAGGGCAAGGTCGCCGACAACCAGCGCGAATTCACTGAAAACGCCCAGCAGGTGTTTGATCGGTTCCAGAAGTTTCGCGGTTTCATGGCCGATGAACCTCAGGTGCTGGCCCCCTTCGTCAATTTCGACTCGTTGTATCGTGAGTGGCTGGACGCCAGCACCTCATTGAATGCCTCGGCCGAAGCGGGACGCTCGCTGGCCAACACCTTGCAAGAGCAGGACAGCCAGTTTCAGATCATCCGCGATATGCTTGACCAGGCCGGCGAGCGCTTGCGTGAGCATACCAGCCAGCGCAAGGCTGAAGCGGATGGCAGTGCTGACTTGCAGCAGTATGTCGAAGCGCTCTCGGAAGTTCTCAATGCCGACCGTGATGTCTATCAGGCGCGGCTGGCGCTGCAGAAAATGGCCGCAGGCTCCGGCGATGTGGCCGAAAATCGCGCTTTTTTCGAAGAGAATGTCGAGCAGGCGCTGCAGCGTTTCCATAACTACCGCAGTTACCTGATCCGCGAGCCTGAGCTGGTCGCGCCGTCAGCGCAATTCGATCTGCTTTTCAATCAATGGGTGCAAGCCAGCCGGGCGATGTTCGACTCGCCGCCAGCGCGCACCCAGGCCAGCGTGCCGCAGGCCAGAATCATTGCCGATCAGCGCTTTGCCGCCATTCGAGAGGTGCTGAACAAGGCCGGTGAGTCCGTGACCGCCCACGCCCGCCAGCAGAAAGAGGCGGTTCGCAAGCAGGTTGCCAGCTATGAGCACATTGCGATTGTGATCATTGCCCTGGCCTTCGGCGTGGCCTTGTTGATCGGCTATTACATGCCGTTGATGCTGACCCGCAAGGTCAAGCATGTGACGCGGCGGATCCGGGAAATCGCTGAAGGCGATGGCGACCTGACCCAGCGCATCAATTCGGGCTCGCGTGACGAACTCGGTGATCTGGCCAGGGAGTTCGACGGCTTTGTCGAGCACTTGCGCGCAATCATCCGCGCCATCCAGAGCCAGTCAGTCACGCTGGGTGGCATGACCGGCGAGCTCAATACCGTTTCCGACCAGGCCGGGCGGATCAGTGAAGGGCTGGTGAGCGCGTCCGACTCGATGGTCAGCGCCGGCAACCAGATGAACGTCTCCAACCAGCAGATGGCCGATCTGGCCAAGGGCACCGCCGATGAGGCCAGCCACTCCAGCCAGTTGACCCATCAGGGCGGCACGGCGGTGAGTCTTTCCAATAGCGCCATTGAACGCCTGGTGGTCGATATCGAACTGGCTCTGGAGCGCTCAGTGGATCTGGAGCAGAGCTCGGCGGCCATCACCTCGGTGCTGGAAGTGATCCGTACCATCGCCGAGCAGACCAACCTGCTGGCGCTCAATGCCGCCATCGAGGCGGCCCGGGCCGGCGAGCAGGGCCGCGGCTTTGCCGTGGTGGCCGATGAAGTGCGGACCCTGGCGACCCGTACCCAGGACAGCACCCGTGAGATCGAGACCATGATCGAGCGGCTGCGCCAAAGTGTCAGCGAGTCGAGCACGGCGATTCGCAACAGCCGCAGCAACGCGCGTAACACGGTGGAGCATATCAATCAGGTCAG
Organism: Pseudomonas sp. LJDD11; assembly: GCF_024584215.1. NCBI lineage: Bacteria > Pseudomonadati > Pseudomonadota > Gammaproteobacteria > Pseudomonadales > Pseudomonadaceae > Pseudomonas > Pseudomonas sp. LJDD11. The sequence goes on along the minus strand of NZ_JANJFL010000024.1, from coordinate 86,418 downwards.
CACGATTTTCAGCTCCCTCAACACCTCGTTCGACCGGGTTCAGGAGATGGCGGCGCAGACTGCGCTGGCCACCGATGAGCAGGCCAAGGTTTCCCATCACATCAGCGAGAACCTGACCTCACTCAGAGAACAGACTGACGGTGTGCGCGGCATGTCCAATCAGGTGCATAGCCAGTCCAGGCAGATTTCCGCGCTTTACCAGGAACTCAGCCGCCAGGTAGACAGCTTCAAGGTCTGAGCCGCATTGATTACACCTGGTCGCGCCGGTGCACCTGCTGCCCGGCCGACCAGGTTTCGCGCACCACCCGGTCATCGCCCAGGGTCATGAGCACAAACAGAATCTCTTCAATAGTGCGCGTCTGTTGCAAACGCTGGCTGAGCAACGGCGTGGCGTGATAATCGAGGACCACGAAGTCAGCTTCATTGCCGGGCTTGAGGCTACCGATCCGGTCGTCCAGGCGCAGCGCGCGGGCGCCGCCCAGGGTGGCGAGGTACAGCGACTTGAACGGGTGCAGCTTTGCACCTTGCAACTGCATTACCTTGTAGGCCTCGTTGAGGGTCTGCAGGATCGAAAAGCTGGTGCCTGCGCCAACATCGGTACCCAGCCCCACCCGAACCCGATGCCGTTCGGCCATCGGCAGGTTGAACAGGCCGCTGCCCAGAAACAGGTTCGAGGTCGGGCAAAAGGCGATGGCCGACCCGGTTTGCGCCAGCCGTGCGCACTCGGCATCACACAGGTGTACCCCATGGGCAAACACCGAGCGCTCGCCGAGCAACTGATAATGGTCATAAACATCCAGGTAGCCGCTGCGCTGTGGGTACAGCGCCTTGACCCAGTCGATTTCCTGAAGGTTTTCACTGAGGTGGGTTTGCAGGTACAGACCGGGGTATTCCTGTAACAGGCGTCCGGCCATGGCCAGTTGTTCAGGGGAACTGGTCGGCGCGAAGCGTGGCGTCACCGCATAACTGAGGCGGCCCTTGCCGTGCCAGCGCTCGATCAGCGTCTTGCTGTCGGCGTAGGCTGACGCCACCGTGTCTGTCAGATCGTCGGGGGCATTGCGGTCCATCATCACCTTACCGGCGATCATCCGCAGGTTATGCTGCTCGGCGGCCCGGAAAAATGCCTCGACCGACTCACGGTGCACGCTGCCGAACACCATCGCAGTCGTGGTGCCGTTACGCAGCAGCTCATCAATGAATGACTGCGCAGCCGTGGCGGCATGGTGCGGGTCGGCAAATTGCCGCTCGCACGGGAAGGTGTAGGTGTTCAGCCAGTCCAGCAGTTGTTCGCCATAGGCGCCGATCATTGCGGCCTGGGGCAAATGAATATGGGTGTCGATAAAACCAGGCGTGATCAGTGCATCGCGGTGCTCGATCACGCTGACCTCGCTGCCCAGCGTCGGCAGCAGGTCGCCAGCCTCGCCCACGGCGCTGATATGCCCGTCCTCGACCAGCAGCAGGCCGTCGGCGAAATACTGGTAACTGGCCTCAATACCGACCTGGGCAGGATCCTCGATGCTGTGCAGCAAAGCCCCGCGGTGAGCAGTGCGATGGGCTGAAGCAGGACTCATGAATACCTCTTGCAAGACCGGATGATAAATACAGGTTACAGGACGCCGGTTCGACGTGTTTGCAGCGCTGGAGTTTCCGGATGTTTTGCTCATCCATGTTTGTGCGCTTGAGATACACTGCGCCGCCATGTGTAGCGCGGAATCTGAAGGAATTACATGATGTTCAAGGCGCCGGACAGTCTGGCAGAGCAAATTGCCCAACATTTGGCCGAGCGGATCATCCGTGGCGAGCTTAAACCCGGCGAGCGTATCCAGGAGCAGAAAGTCACCCAGGCGCTGAATGTCAGCCGCGGCTCGGTACGTGAAGCACTGCTGGTGCTGCAGCGCCGGCACCTGGTGGTGATCCTGCCGCGCCGTGGCGCCCAGGTCACGGCGCTCAACGCCCACCATGTGACCAGCCTGTGCAAGCTGATGAGCGAGCTGTACATCCTGCTGGCCATCGCGGTGTCCGAGCGCTGGCAAACGGAAAGTGACCTGCATGGGTTTCTGGCCATCCAGCAGCGCCTGACCGCCAGTTTCGAGCGTCAGGACGTCCAGGCCTTTGTCGATGACAGCTTCAGCATCATGCGCGCGGCGTTTCCGTTCGCCGACAACCCGTACCTGCAAGAAACCATCGAGAACCTGCAGCCGTCGATGAGCCGCAACTATTACCTGGCCCTGGAGCAGCGCAAGGCCGAAATGGGCGATTTCCTGGTGCTGTTCGCGCAATTGCTGCAGGCGGTGATTGATCGCGAGCCGGCGCGCATCCGCAGCGTGCTCGCCGAATACGGCCAGCGCAATTGCCAGCTGGTGCTGGCTGCTTTGACGGCAGCCTGACCCCATGCGCCTCAAATGCATCAAGCTGGCGGGGTTCAAATCCTTCGTCGACCCTACCACGGTGAACTTCCCCAGCAACATGGCGGCGGTGGTCGGGCCCAACGGTTGCGGCAAATCCAACATCATCGACGCGGTACGCTGGGTGATGGGCGAGAGTTCAGCGAAAAACCTGCGCGGCGAGTCGATGACCGACGTCATCTTCAATGGCTCGACCAGCCGCAAGCCGGTCAGCCAGGCCAGTATCGAGCTGGTGTTCGATAACTCGGCCGGCACCCTGGTCGGTGAATACGCCGCTTACGCGGAAATCTCGATTCGCCGCAAGGTGACCCGCGAAAGCCAGAACACTTATTACCTCAACGGCGTCAAATGCCGCCGCAAGGACATCACCGACATCTTCCTGGGCACCGGTCTGGGGCCGCGCAGTTACTCGATCATCGAACAAGGCATGATCTCCAAGCTGATCGAAGCCAAGCCTGAAGAACTGCGTAACTTTATCGAAGAAGCCGCCGGCATTTCCAAGTACAAGGAGCGCCGCCGCGAGACCGAAAGCCGTATTCGCCGCACCCAGGAAAACCTGGAGCGCCTGACCGACCTGCGCGAAGAACTCGAACGCCAGATCGAGCGTCTGCACCGTCAGGCCCAGGCGGCCGAAAAGTACCAGCAGTACAAGGCCGAGGAGCGTCAGCTCAAGGCGCAACTGTCGGCCCTGCGCTGGCAGGCACTCAACGATCAGGTTCGCCAGCGCGAGTCGGTGATCGGCGACCAGGAGGTGGCTTTCGAGGCGCTGGTGGCTGAGCAGCGTAACGCTGACGCCGGGATCGAGCGGCTGCGTGACGGCCATCACGAGCTGTCAGAGCGTTTCAATCTGGTGCAGGGCCGCTTCTATTCGGTGGGCGGCGACATTGCCCGGGTCGAGCAGAGCATTCAGCACGGCCAGCAACGCCTGCGCCAGTTGCAGGACGACCTGCGCGAGGCCGAACGGGCGCGGCAAGAGACTGAATCGCACCTGGGCCATGACACCACCTTGCTGGCGACCCTGAACGAAGAGCTGGAAATGCTCGAACCCGAACAGGAAATGACCGCCGCCGCTGCCGAAGAGTCGGCCGTGGCGCTGGAAGACGCCGAAGCCGCCATGCATGGCTGGCAAGAGCAATGGGACCAGTTCAACCAGCAGTCCGCCGAGCCACAGCGCCACGCCCAGGTGCAGCAGGCGCGCATTCAACAACTGGAGCAGGCCCTGGAACGGCTGGCCGAGCGCCAGCGGCGGCTGGCAGAAGAGTTGCAATTGCTCGCAGCCGACCCTGAAGACGCGGCGATCCAGGCGCTGGACGAAGAGTTGGCGACCCGCCAATTGACCCTTGAAGACCTGCACATGAGCGAGGAGCAGGTCGTCGAGCAACTGGAAAGCGTGCGTGCAACGCTGCAGCGCAGCACCCACGACCAGCAGCAGGCGCAAGGCGAACTGCAGCGGCTGCACGGTCGCCTGGCTTCGCTGGAGGCCCTGCAACAGGCTGCGCTGGACCCCGATAGCGGGACCGCCGAGTGGCTGCGTGATCAGCAGTTGAGCCAGCGGCCACGATTGGCTGAAGGGCTGAGCGTCGAATCAGGCTGGGAGCTGGCGGTCGAAACCGTGCTGGGCGCCGATTTGCAGGCGGTGCTGGTCGATGATTTCGCTGGGCTGGATCTGGCCGGTTTCAGCCAGGGCGACCTGCGGCTGGTCAGCCCGGCCGGTGACGCGGCGCGGCTGCCGGGAAGCCTGCTGGATAAAGTCAGCAGCGATACTGACCTGTCGGCCTGGCTGGGCCAAGTGCTGCCAGTGCAGGATCTTGACGAAGCGCTGGCCAAACGTAGCGCCCTGAGCAGCGGGCAAAGCCTGATCAGCCGTGATGGCTATTGGGTAGGCCGGGACTTTCTCCGGGTTCGACGGGTCAGCGAGGCGCAGAGCGGGGTGTTGGCCCGTGGTCAGGAAATCCAGCAGTTGCAGCTCGAGCGTGACGAGCGTGAAGCGGCGCTGGCTGAGCTTGACGAGCGTCTGCAGGGGTTGCGTGAGCAGCAGACTCAGCACGAACAGCAGCGGGAGGAGCTGCGCCGCAAGTTACAGGACGAAAACCGCCAGCAGGGCGAGCTCAAGGCACGCCTGTCGGCAGCCAAAGCCAAGGCCGAGCAACTGACCCTGCGCCGCGTGCGGCTTGAAGAGGAACTGGCCGAACTGGCCGAGCAACGCAGCCTGGAGCATGAAAACCTCGGTGAGTCGCGCCTGCAATTGCAGGAAGCGCTCGACAGCATGGCGCTGGACACCGAGCAGCGTGAAGTGCTGCAAGAGCGCCGCGACAGCCTGCGCGAGCGGCTCGACCGGGTGCGCCAGGAGGCGCGCCAGCACAAGGACCGCAGCCATCAGTTGGCGGTGCGCCTCGGCTCGCTCAAGGCCCAGCACAACTCCACTCATCAGGCCCTGGAGCGGCTGCGCATGCAGTCCGAGCGCCTCAGCGAACGCCGCGAGCAACTGAGCCTGAACCTGGAGGAGGGCGCGGCGCCGCTGGAAGAGTTACGCATGAAGCTCGAAGAGCTGCTGGAGCGGCGCATGGTCGTCGATGACGAAATGCGCACCGCCAAAAATGCCCTGGAAGATGCCGACCGCGAATTGCGCGAGGTCGAGAAACGCCGCAGTCAGGCCGAGCAACAGGCACAGCTGTTGCGCGGGCAACTGGAGCAGCAGCGCATGGACTGGCAGTCGCTGACCGTACGGCGCACCGCCTTGCGCGATCAACTGCACGAGGACGGTTATGATCTCGATGGGGTGCTGGCCACCCTGTCGGCCGATGCCGACGAGCGTCAGGCCGAGCAAGAGCTGGAAAACATCGCCGCACGCATCCAGCGCCTGGGGGCGATCAACCTGGCGGCCATTGATGAATACCAGCAGCAGTCTGAGCGTAAGCGTTACCTGGATGCCCAGGACGCCGATCTGGTCGAAGCTCTGGACACGCTGGAGAACGTGATCCGCAAGATCGACAAGGAAACCCGCAACCGTTTCAAGGACACCTTCGATCAGATCAACAGCGGCGTGCAGACGCTTTTTCCAAAAGTTTTCGGTGGCGGCTCGGCTTATTTGGAACTGACGGGCGAAGATTTACTCGATACAGGGGTGACAATCATGGCGCGCCCCCCAGGCAAGAAGAACAGCACCATTCATTTGTTGTCCGGTGGCGAGAAAGCCCTGACTGCTTTGTCTCTGGTGTTTTCGATATTCCAGCTCAATCCGGCGCCGTTCTGCATGCTCGACGAAGTCGATGCGCCGCTGGACGACGCCAACGTGGGCCGCTATGCACGTCTCGTGAAAGAAATGTCACAAACCGTGCAATTCATCTACATCACCCACAACAAGATTGCCATGGAAATGGCTGATCAATTGATGGGGGTCACCATGCACGAACCCGGATGTTCGCGCTTGGTGGCGGTGGATGTCGAGGAAGCCATGGCCATGGTGGACGCCTGATTGCGGGCCGCCATGGCGGCAAGTATGGCTTTTTGATAGGGCGGTTGTGCGCCAGATAACGGTTCAGGACACAACAGGTGATACAGACGGTGTTAAGTTACCGAAGGTCGTGCTAGTTTAATGACCACTTTTTTATTTCAGCGTGGGCAAAATGCCAGTTAGAACATAGACTTGGCTCCACGTTTTAAAGGGGTTTAACCCCCTGGTTTTCGAATTTCTCATTTGAGGCACTGGATTACATGGAAATCGGTCTGCGTGAGTGGCTGATCGTCATCGGCATTATCGTCATCGCCGGCATTCTCTTCGACGGCTGGCGCCGTATGCGCGGCGGCAAGGGTAAATTGAAATTCAGGCTTGACCGCAGCTACTCCAACCTGCCGGATGACGACGAAGCCACGTCGCCTGAGCTGTTGGGCCCCTCCCGGGTGCTGGAGTCGCAAAAAGAACCGGAGCTCGACGAGCATGACCTGCCATCGATGAGCGCCGAAACGCGCGAGCCGCGTCGGCGCTACAACGACAAGAAGCCGCGCAAGGACGAGCCGCAGGCGGGCGACCTTGAGCTGGACGACGAAACCCCCAGCTTCTCGGCCCGTGATCGTGAGCGTGACCGCGAAGAAGTGCTGGTCGCGGAAGAAAAACCGGCCTCACGCACCTCGTCCGGCTATGGCAATGTTTCTGACGACAAAGAGCAGACACCGCTGGAAGAAGTTCTGGTGATCAGCGTGATTTCCCGCGACGAAAGCGGCTTCAAGGGCCCGGCACTGCTGCAGAACATCCTGGAAAGCGGCCTGCGTTTCGGTGAAATGGACATTTTTCACCGCCACGAAAGCATGGCTGGCAACGGCGAAGTGCTGTTTTCCATGGCTAACGCGATCAAGCCGGGTGTGTTCGATCTGGACGACATCGACCATTTCAGCACCCGTGCGGTGAGCTTTTTCCTGGGGCTGCCAGGTCCGCGTCATCCCAAGCAGGCGTTTGACGTGATGGTTGCGGCGGCGCGCAAGCTGGCCCATGAGCTTAACGGTGAACTCAAGGACGATCAGCGCAGCGTGCTGACCGCCCAGACCATCGAACATTATCGCCAGCGCATCGTCGAATTCGAGCGCCGTGCACTGACCCAGCGCCGCTGAGCGAGGCGGGCGCGGCATGCAGGCCCGCCCGTGTTTCACCCTTGCGTACTGAGCAGCCCCGGCTGCTCTTTTGCTTTTTGAGATTGAGAGAACACTTCCCATGAAGGCAGTCGAGACCCGAATCCTGGAACTGCGTGCAGAGCTGGATCAGCACAACTACCGCTATCACGTGCTGGACGAGCCGAGCATCCCGGACGCCGAATACGACCGACTGTTTCATGAACTCAAGGCGCTGGAGGCCGACCACCCGCATCTGGTGACCCCGGATTCGCCCACCCAGCGGGTCGGCAGTGCTGCCCTGAGCGCGTTCAGCCAGGTCCGTCATGAGCTGCCGATGCTCAGCCTGGGCAATGCCTTTGAAGAAACCGACCTGCTGGACTTCAACCGGCGGGTCGCCGAAGGGCTGGATTTGCCGGCCGGCGATCTGTTTGGTGGCGGCGCCAAGGTGCAGTACAGCTGCGAACCCAAGCTCGATGGTCTGGCGGTCAGCCTGCTGTACCGTGATGGTGCACTGGTGCGCGGCGCGACCCGTGGGGACGGCACGACCGGTGAAGACATCAGTGTCAACGTACGGACCATTCGCAACGTGCCGCTCAAGTTGCACGGCACGGGCTGGCCTGAGCTGCTTGAAGTGCGCGGTGAAGTGTTCATGTCCAAGGCCGGTTTCGAAAAACTCAATGCCAGCCAGGCAGAAGTGGGTGGCAAGACCTTTGCCAACCCGCGTAACGCGGCGGCTGGCAGCCTGCGGCAGCTGGATTCGAAGATCACTGCCAGTCGTCCGCTGGAGTTCTGCTGTTATGGGCTGGGCCAGGTCACTGCAGATATTTCCGACACGCATGTAGGTGTACTTGAGCAACTTAAAACCTGGGGGTTGCCGGTCAGCCGCGAATTGAAACTGGCTGATGGCGTTGAGCAATGTCTTGAGTACTACCGTGATATCGGCGAGCGGCGTTTAACCCTGCCCTATGAAATCGACGGCGTGGTATTCAAGGTCAATAACCTGGGTTATCAGCGTGAACTTGGCTTTCGTGCCCGTGAACCGCGCTGGGCCATTGCTCACAAATTTCCGGCCCTCGAAGAGCTGACCGAACTGCTGGATGTGGAATTTCAGGTCGGCCGCACCGGCGCAGTCACGCCTGTAGCACGCCTCAAGCCGGTCAAGGTGGCAGGGGTCACGGTGTCCAACGCCACGCTGCACAACATGGATGAAGTGGCCCGTCTGGGGGTGATGATTGGCGACACCGTGATTATCCGCCGGGCCGGTGACGTGATTCCGCAGGTGGTACAAGTGGTCACCGAGCGGCGCCCCGAGGACGCCCGGCCGGTCGCAGTGCCAGAAGCCTGCCCGGTGTGTGGCTCGCATGTCGAGCGCACCCAGCTGGTCAAGCGCAGCAAGGGCAAGGAAACCCTCAGTGAAGGCGCGGTGTATCGCTGTATTGGCCGTCTGGCCTGCGGTGCACAGCTCAAACAGGCCATCATCCATTACGTATCGCGCCGCGCCATGGATATCGACGGGCTGGGCGACAAGACCATCGAGCAACTGGTCGATGAAAAACTCATCGGCTCGCCAGCGGACCTGTACGCACTCAAGTACGAGCAGATCATCGATCTGGAAGGCTTTGCCGAGGTGTCGACCAACAAGCTGCTCAAGGCCATTGACGACAGCCGGCAGCCGCCGCTGGCCCGCTTTATCTACGCGTTGGGCATCCCGGATGTCGGTGAAGAGACCGCCAAGGTTCTGGCCCGCTCGCTGGGCGCGCTGGCGCGGGTCAGGCAGGCCTTGCCACAAGTGCTCACCTACCTGCCGGACATCGGCCTGGAAGTGGCCCACGAGATCCACAACTTCTTCGAAGACCAGCACAACCGCAACGTCATCGACGCCTTACTGGGCGAGCGGGGCCTGAAGCTGCAGGACGAAGGCGAACTGAGCGCGGACTTCGCCGCCAGTGCGACCCTGGGCAGCCTGCTCGACAAGCTGCACATCCCGTTTGTAGGGCCGGGCGGTGCGCAGAAGCTGGCCGAGCGTTTCGGCTCGCTGGACGGCGTGCTGCAGGCCGACTGGCTGGACATGCGCCAGGCTTTGCCAGAGAAACAGGCCAACTCGGTGCGTGAGTTCTTTGCCAATCAAGACAACGTTAAACGCGCCCAAGAGATCGAAGCCCAGCTCAAGGACTTCGGCATGCACTGGCAAAGCGAAAAGAAAGTGGCCGAAGGCTTGCCGCTGGCCGGTCAGACCTGGGTGCTGACCGGCACGCTGGAGCGCATGAGCCGCGATATCGCCAAAGACAAACTGGAAAGCCTCGGTGCCAAGGTCTCAGGCTCCGTGTCGGGCAAGACCCACACCGTCGTCGCCGGCCCCGGTGCCGGCTCCAAGCTGACCAAGGCCAATGAGCTGGGGGTCAAGGTGCTGGATGAAGATGCTTTCGTCGAGTTTCTGGCCGGGCAGGGCATCAGCGTCTGACGCGGCATGGCTTTTTGCGGCGCTCATGCTGCCTCTGCGGGAGCGAATGGGGCGCTGTATCGTTAAACCTGTTGTGGCAGTTGCCGCTAAACCAGGCAGCGAATAAACGGAACCCCTGTAAACACCCATGATCTAGTCATGCAGGCCTACAGGGGAATCCGCCATGTTCCAGTTCTTCGAGCAGTTGAGTTCGCGCATCGCCGCGCCGTTCATCGGTGAAACCCGGCGCAATAGCAAAGTCTGGCAGTGCCGTTGCGGCCAGTCGGTGTTTTTCCCCAATACCCAATGCCTGGCCTGCGAAGCCGCGCTTGGCTGGCTGCCGGAGCAGGGCCGGGTCGTGGCGCTGGAACCGGCCGGTGAAGCCGGTAGCTGGCGGGTTGCGGATGAGGCGGGCGAGGGTGTTTATCGGCGCTGCGCCAACCTGGCAACGCCGGCGGCCTGCAACTGGCTGCTGCCGGTACATGATGCCGGTGACTTCTGTGTGGCCTGCAGCCTCAATCGCACCATCCCTGACATGAGCATCCCGGAAAATCATGAGCGCTGGCGCAAGGTCGAGACCGCCAAGCGGCGCTTGGTGGCGCAGCTGATCGGCCTGGGCCTGAAGGTCATCCCCAAGAGCGTGGATGAACAGCGCGGTCTGGCCTTCGACTTCATCGGCATCGACCTGGAGGGCCGCAAGCCCACCACTGGCCACGCCAACGGTTTGATCACGCTGGATATCAAAGAGGCCGACGACGCTCACCGTGAGGCGGTGCGGGTGCAGATGCGCGAACCCTATCGGACCCTGCTCGGGCATTTTCGCCATGAAGTCGGCCACTACTACTGGGACCGGCTGATTGCCAATACTCACTGGCAAGCGCCGTTTCGCCAGTTGTTCGGCGACGAGCAAGCCAGCTACGCCGATGCGCTGGAGCGGCATTACCAGAATGGTGCACCTGCCGACTGGCAGGCCCGCTATGTCAGTGCCTACGCCACCATGCACCCTTGGGAAGACTGGGCCGAAACCTGGGCGCATTACCTGCACATGGTCGATGCGGTCGACACTGCACTGGGTTTTGGCATGAGCGCCCGTGACATGGAGCTGGACTACCAGCCATTCCCGCTCGACACCCTCTACCAGCCGCAGCACCCCGGCGGTCCTGCGTTCCTGGCCTTCGTCAACGCCTGGATCGAACTGGCCAGCATGCTTAACGAACTGTCGCGCAGCATGGGCCAACCGGACTTCTACCCCTTCGTCCTGACCCCGGCAGTGATCGCCAAGCTGCACTTTATCCACCTGGTGATCCAGGAGGCCGGCGGCAAGGCGGATGAGGTGGTACAGGTTTAGTGCTTGTTGAGGATGAAACGGGCTCCAGGGACGCCTATGTTGTAGGAGCGGCTTCAGCCGCGAAGATCCAAGTCCTTGACCCGATTAAATTTTTAATCGTAATCAGAGGTTGTATCTTGGCTCAGGACCGGTACAATGGCGCGGCTCGCTGATGGCGAGCTGCGTTATGGTGACCCCACCGGTCCCCCCGCAACGATTACCCGTTAACCTGGTCAGGTCCGGAAGGAAGCAGCCATAGCGGGAACATTGTGTGCCGGGGTGTGGCTGGTGGGGTTGCCACCTTTCTCAAGGCTTGTTCAAGCCGTCTTTGCTTAAAACAAATCTCAGGCCATTAGTACCGTCATCTCCGTCAATCGCGAGTATGTCTTCGGCCGGGCTTGTTGTCACGCCAATACGCCTCTTTCAGGCTCATAACCGGGTTATCATGCCGCCCAGTCCACCGCGAGCCTTTCTATATTCATGTTCACCATCACCCGTCTGGAAAACCCGCCGCCCGAGTCGATCAAGAACCAGATCATGCAGATGGTCGTCGATTACGTGACCGATATCGGCATGGCGGGCATCTTGCCCAGCAACCCCTTGTACCCGCTGTACCAGTACGGGGTCGGCTTTGAGGTCAACCGTTATCAGGAAGCCATGGACGGGTCGTTGGGGTTGTCGGTGGAGCTGGTACTGGCGCTGGACGCTGAAGATCCGGCCACGGTCGTCGGCTTTTTGCTGTATTTGCCTTATGAAGACGATCCCCAGGCTTGCGCGGTCGCCTATATGGCGGTGCTGGCCAGCCGGCGCCGGCAGGGTGTGGCGCGGGGCATGCTGGCGGCGATGCTGGCGCGTTATCCGCACGCCGAACTGGCCTGCTTTGCCAGCAAAGTGCCGTGCTTTGAGGCGCTGGGCTTTCAGGTGCTGGGCGCGCGCGGGCCGCAGGTGTTGATGAACAGCCACTCGCGCAGTTCCGATGGGCGGCTGGCGGTGCTGGATGTCGAGCCGATCTACCGCAGCGAGCAGGTGCAGCAGATCCACGCCTACCTGCTGAACCGTCATGGTCGGCGGGCGATGATCGATGCCGAGAAGAGCCGTGACCGCAACCTTGATCGCCTGGCGCGCCAGGCCGATGCATTGGTAGCCGAGCGGCTGGGCGAGGGCGCGTTGAATGCCGACCGGCGGCCGCTGCGCCTGGTTCAGGCGCCGGGTACGGACGTGTAACGCTCGATGATCTGCTGAATCTCTCCGGATTCGGTCATGTTCTGCAAGCTGTCCAGAATCTGCCTGACCGGCAGTGCCGGGTCGTTGCGTACCACGCAGGCGGTGGGCTGTTCGCTGATTACTGACACCACTTTCAGGCGCTGCGCGGCGGGCAGTTCACGGTTGATCCAGTTCATCGTCAGTTCGTTGCTCACTGCATAGTTATAGCGAGCGGCTACCAGTTTGCGCAGCACATGCTCCTGGTTGCGCGCATCTTCACGCACCAGATTGTGGCGGTCGAACAAGTGTTGCAGTTGCGGGTAGTTATAGCCCAGCACGGTGCCGACCACTTCGTTGTCGAACTGGTCCGGATAAGGGCCGACGGTGACCGGCGAGGCAAGCAGCAGGTCACGCTGGATCAGGATCGGCTGGCTCCAGAGAAAATCACCTTTCAAGGGTGTGATCCAGGCTTTGGCGGTGTAGCAGCGCACGTCGATTTCTGCGCTTTCCAGGGCGGCCTGGATGCGCAGGCGCGGCAACACATGAAATTCAGCCGGGCGCCCGACCTGCTGTGCCACGCGGGTCATGATATCGAACAGAATGCCGGAAGTAGGCTGATGTTCGTCGATCTCGGCCAGTGGCATCGACCAGCTTTCGGACACCGCAAACCGCAGCGCAGGCTCATTGGCCGTGCTGGCCTGGCTGACCAGCAATAACAGGCTCAGCAGAATGCGGTGCATGGAGCCTCGCGGGGATCAACGGATTGAATTGACGGCATCGGCAAAGATTCTGACAGTGTAGATCGGGCTCTGTTCGTACTCTCGCTGCTCAGGGTGGCCGAGAGCAGATGCAATTTTAGCCTTCCTCCATTAGCATTGGCGGTCTTTCTGCTACCAGTCGCGACGGATTTCAATGAGTTATCAGGTTCTTGCACGTAAATGGCGTCCGCGCTCGTTCCGCGAAATGGTCGGCCAGACCCATGTGCTCAAGGCCCTGATCAACGCTCTGGACAGTCAGCGGCTGCACCATGCTTATCTGTTTACCGGGACGCGCGGGGTGGGCAAGACCACCATCGCGCGGATCATTGCCAAGTGCCTGAACTGCGAAACCGGGATCACTTCAACCCCGTGCGGCAGTTGCTCGGTGTGCCAGGAAATCGACGAAGGGCGCTTTGTCGACCTGATCGAGATCGACGCCGCGAGCCGCACCAAGGTCGAAGACACCCGTGAACTGCTGGATAACGTGCAGTACGCACCGAGCCGCGGGCGCTTCAAGGTCTACCTGATCGACGAAGTGCACATGCTCTCCAGTCACTCGTTCAATGCCTTGCTCAAAACGCTGGAAGAGCCGCCGCCCTACGTCAAATTCATCCTGGCGACCACTGATCCGCAGAAGCTGCCGGCCACCATTCTGTCGCGCTGCCTGCAGTTTTCCCTGAAAAACATGACCCCGGAGCGGGTGGTCGAGCACTTGAGTCATGTGCTCGGTGCCGAGAACGTGCCGTTTGAAGAGGATGCCCTGTGGCTGCTGGGCCGCGCCGCCGACGGCTCGATGCGCGATGCCATGAGCCTCACCGACCAGGCGATTGCCTTCGGCGAGGGCAAGGTGTTGGCCGCTGACGTGCGGGCGATGCTCGGCACCCTGGACCATGGTCAGGTGTTCGACGTACTCGGTGCGTTGCTCGCAGGCGACGCCCGGGCGCTGCTTGAAGCCGTGCGCCACCTGGCCGAGCAAGGCCCTGACTGGAACGGCGTGCTGGCGGAAATGCTTAACGTGCTACACCGGGTGGCGATTGCCCAGGCGTTGCCTGAGGCGGTCGATAACGGCCATGGTGACCGCGACCGGGTATTGGCGCTGGCCCAGACCCTGCCCGGCGAAGACGTGCAGTTCTATTACCAGATGGGCCTGATCGGCCGCCGCGACCTGCCGTTGGCACCGGACCCGCGAGGTGGTTTCGAGATGGTCCTGCTGCGCATGCTGGCATTTCGTCCCGCCGACAGCAGCGATGCGCCGAGCCAGGCGTTAAAGCCAGTGGGGGTCAGCCAGGCCAAGGCTGATCCCCGCCCGACACCGGCCGCCGCGGTCAGTCCGGTCTCTGCCGCCACTCAACAGTCCGCGCCGGCACCGGCGCCCGCCATCGAGCCCGCCCGCCCGGCACCGCAGCCGGCCCAGCCGGCCATTGCCCGGCCTGAGTCCGCGGCTGCACCGGTGGTCGAGCCCGCGCCGGTTGTGGCGCCTGCGCCAGTTGCCGAGGCTGCCGAGGTCGTTGACCTGCCGTGGGAAGACTCGTCTGCCAGTGCCCAGCCAGTCCCGGCCACGCCGATCACTCCTGAGCCGGTGCTGGACACCGTCGCCGAGCCTCCCGCGCTGCCGTCGATGCCGGTGCCCACGCCGGCCAGTCCGGTGCCGGATGCGCCGCAAGTGGTCGAGCCTGAGGCCCTCGCGCAACGCAGTGCCGGTGCGCTCGAAGACATCCCCGACAGCGCCTACCTGTCGGCCCCGCAGCAGCGTGATGATGAGCCGCCGCAGGATGACGATTATGTCGAGCCGGATATCGATATCGACCCGGCCTCGTTCAGCTACCTGGACGAGCTGGCCCAGGATCATGTGCATGCCGATGAAGCCCCGGAGCCTGAGCCTGAACCGGCGGCGATGCCGGCCACCGGGCTTGCCGCGCAATGGCTGGAAATCTTTGCGCAATTGCCGATCTCTGGCCTGACCGGCAGTATTGCCGCCAACTGCACGCTGATCAGCGTCGAGGGCGACCGTTGGTTGCTGCATCTGGACCCTGGGCACGGCGCGCTGTTCAACTCGACCCAGCAGCGGCGCTTGAGTGAGGCGTTGAACCAGTACCACGGCAGTCCGATCCAATTGACTATCGAGCTGATCCGTCCGCAGCAGGAAACCCCGGCGCAAGCGGCGTCACGTCGGCGTGCCGAACGTCAGCGCCAGGCGGTGGCCTCGATCCACGCCGATCCGCTGATCCAGCAACTGATGCAGCAGTTTGGCGCGGTGGTGCGTGAAGATACGATCACTCCGGTGGACGCCGCGCAATGATTGACGGCACGCTGTCAGTGACGGTGTGCAAACCAAGTAACCCGCTATTTCGAGGAGATATCCCATGATGAAAGGTGGCATGGCTGGCCTGATGAAGCAGGCCCAGCAAATGCAGGAAAAAATGGCCAAGATGCAGGAAGAGCTGGCCAACGCGGAAGTCACCGGCCAGTCGGGCGCAGGCCTGGTCAGCGTGGTGATGACCGGCCGTCACGATGTCAAGCGCATCACGCTGGATGACAGCCTGATGCAGGAAGACAAGGAAGTGCTGGAAGACCTGATCGCCGCCGCCGTCAATGACGCGGTACGCAAGATCGAGCAGTCCAGTGCCGAAAAGACCGCCAGCATGACCGCTGGCATGCAGCTGCCACCAGGCATGAAGCTGCCGTTCTAACGGTCGCTCGCTGCTGTACACGATGCCAGGCTTGCCCTGGCATCGTGCTTTCTGGCCATTGTTGATCGAACATCAGGTGGCGAAGGTGGTCTGCTTTTTATACCCCCAATGCATTCAAGGAGAGGTCCCGATGACCCAAGAGCTGATCCTCAACCAACGTATTGTGCTGGCTTCGCGCCCGAAAGGCCGTCCGGTTCCGGAGAACTTTCGTCTGGAGCGTGAAGCACTGCCGGAGCTCAAGGGCAGCCAGGTGCAACTGCGCACTCTGTATCTGTCCCTCGACCCCTACATGCGTGGCCGGATGAGCGACGCGCCGTCCTACGCCGATCCGGTGGCGATTGATGCGGTGATGGAAGGTGGTGCGGTCAGTGTGGTTGAGCAGTCGCTGGACTCGCGGTTTCAGCCCGGTGACCTGGTGGTTGGCCAGACCGGCTGGCAGAGCCACAGCATCAGCGATGGTTCGGCCCTGATCAAGCTGCCTGCCGACTTGCCCAACCCGTCACTGGCGCTGGGTGTGCTCGGCATGCCAGGCATGACCGCTTACATGGGCCTGATGGACATCGGCAAACCTCAGGCCGGCGAAACCCTGGTGGTCGCGGCGGCGTCCGGCGCGGTCGGCTCGGTGGTCGGTCAGGTCGCCAAGCTGCATGGCCTGCGGGTGGTCGGTGTGGCCGGTGGCGCGGACAAATGCCGTTATGTGGTCCAGGAGCTGGGCTTTGATGCCTGCATCGACCACCGCAGCGAGAACTTTGCCAGTGAACTGGCCGAGGCCTGCCCCAAGGGCATCGATGTCTACTATGAGCTGGTGGGCGGCAAGGTCTTCGAAGCGGTGCTGCCGCTGCTCAACCCACGTGCGCGTATTCCGCTGTGCGGGGTGATTGCCCAGTACAACGCTCAGGGCGAATTTGCTGGCCCCGATCAGTTGCCATTGCTGATGCGTACGCTGCTGACCAAGCGCATCGTCATCGAAGGCTTCATCGTGTTCGAGAAATACGCCAGCCGTCGTCAGGAATTCATCGACGCCATGACCCCGCTGGTCACCAGCGGCAAGGTCAAGTTCCGCGAAGACGTGGTGCAGGGTCTGGAAGCTGCGCCAGAGGCGTTGATCGGCCTGCTGGAGGGGCGCAACTTTGGCAAACTGGTGGTCGAGGTTTCCCGGCTTTGATTGACGCTGACAGCAAGGCGCGGGTATAAACCGCGTCTTTCGATTATCCGGGATCTTTGTTCATGAGCTTCAGCCCCCTGATTCGCCAACTGATCGATGCCTTTCGTGTGTTGCCAGGCGTCGGCCAGAAGACCGCCCAGCGCATGGCATTGCAGTTGCTGGAGCGTGATCGCAGCGGCGGCTCGCGGCTGGCACTGGCGCTGCAACAGGCCATGGACGGGGTCGGGCACTGCAAGAGCTGCCGGACCCTGACCGAACAAGACCTCTGCCCGCAATGCGCCGACCCGCGCCGCGACGATACGCTGCTGTGTGTGGTGGAGGGGCCGACCGACGTGTACGCGGTGGAGCAGACCGGCTATCGAGGTCGTTACTTCGTCCTCAAAGGCCACCTGTCGCCCCTCGATGGGCTTGGCCCCGAGGCTATCGGCATTCCACAACTGATTGAGCGCATCGACAGCCAGGGCACCTTCACGGAAGTCATCCTGGCGACCAACCCCACTGTCGAAGGCGAAGCCACCGCGCACTACATCGCCCAGTTGCTCAACGACAAAGGCCTGATCGCTTCACGCATCGCCCATGGCGTACCGCTGGGCGGCGAGCTGGACCTGGTCGACGGCGGCACCCTCGCGCATTCCTTTGCCGGGCGCAAGCCGATTACCTTGTAAAACCATTCCTCCCGGCGGGGCTGACGTGCCCCAGTGGGTGCCCGGAAGGGTCGGAAAAGTCAGCGCGGTATCACAGCTCATCCAGCGCAAAGCTGGTGAGGCTGAAGGTCGGCACTTGCAGGTCATTCAGGCGTTTTGAGCCACCCAGCTCCGGCAGGTCGATGATCGCCGCCGCCTCATGAACCCTGGCGCCCATGCGGCGAATCAGGTTGACCGCCGCCGTCAGCGTGCCGCCGGTGGCAATCAGATCATCGAACAGCACCACACTGTCGCCGTCGCACAGGCTGTCAGCGTGTACTTCCAGAAAGGCTTCGCCGTATTCGGTCTGGTAACCCTCCGACAACACGTCGGCCGGCAACTTGCCTTGCTTGCGAAACAGCACCAACGGTTTGTTCAACTCGTAAGCCACCACCGAGCCGATCAGAAAACCGCGCGCGTCCATCACACCGATCTGGTTGAAATCAGCATCGATATAGCGCTGTACGAAATGATCAATCACCTGGCGGGTCGCCTTGGGCGACTGGAACAGCGGGGTGATATCGCGGAACACCACACCGGGCTTGGGAAAGTCCACGACAGGCCGGATATGGGACTTGAGCAGGGAGACATCGAAAGACATGCGTACAATCCAGAACAGGTTTGCCCGACAGTATAAGCTGGACTGCTCTGGATCGCAGTTGGGCACCCCTAAAAACTACCTACGTTGCCATCGCTGCGTTGAAGCCAGGCTCAGAATGCTCATTTACAACCCGTAAACTCCGCTTCTTCGCCTGTCTTCGCCTTGCGCTGGCTGCCTCGCTTACGTTTTTAGAGGCGCCCAGTTGTTCTCAACTTTCAGCGTGCAACCGGCAGCGGCTCAGCTTTCCATCGCGCCACCGGCCAGGGCGCACAGCTGGATCGGGTCGATGATGTGGATTTCCTTGCCTTCGGCGGCAATCAGCTCGTTCTGCTGGAAGCGGGTAAAGACCCGCGATACGGTTTCCACAGCCAGGCCCAGATGGTTGCCGATTTCGTTGCGCGACATGCTCAGGCGGAAATGGTTGGCCGAAAAACCGCGGGCACGGAAGCGCGCCGACAGGTTGACCAGAAAGGTCGCGATACGCTCATCGGCGGTTTTTTTCGACAGCAACAGCATCATCTGTTGATCGTCACGAATTTCCCGGCTCATTACGCGCATCAACTGGCGGCGCAGTTGCGGCAGTTGCACCGACAACTCGTCGAGACGCTCGAAGGGGATTTCACACACCGAGGTGGTCTCCAGTGCCTGGGCCGATACCGGATAGGCTTCGGCGTCCATGCCCGACATACCGACCAGCTCGCTGGGCAGGTGGAAACCGGTCAGTTGTTCGGCGCCGCTGTCACTGATGCTGAAGGTTTTCAGGGCGCCGGAGCGCACGGCGTAGACTGACTCGAACGTATCGCCCTGACGGAACAGGAACTCACCCTTCTTCAAAGGACGGCCTCGCTTGACGATCTGGTCCAGCGCATCCATATCTTCCATGTTCAGCGAGAGGGGCAGGCACAGCGGGGCGAGACTGCAATCCTTGCAGTGAGCCTGATTATGAGCACGTACCTTGACTGGCTCGGACATCACTTGATTCCTTGTGGGAGAAGCACACATAGGATGTAAGGGTAACTCAGGCGTGATGACTTGGGCCAGCATGGCAGATCTACCTTGATGTCTGATTGATGTCATATGACGCGTGAAAACCGTTGGCTGCTCGCCGGGTTGAGATAAGCATCAAACAGCATGCACACGGCGCGCACCAGCAACCGACCAGCCGGTAGCACGCGGACACCGTAGTCATCCATCACGATCAAACCGTCGCGGCACATGTTCAGCAACGGTGGCCAGAGTTCATGGAAATAGCCGCGAAACTCGATGGCAAAGGCTTGCTCTATGGCGGCGAAATTCAGTTCGAAGTGGCAGATCAGTTGCTGGATGACCGCACGGCGGATACGGTCGTCCTGATTGCACAGCAGCCCGCGCTTGGTCGCCAGTTGATCGCTGGCCAGCAGGCTCTGATAGTCGCTGAGGTCGTTGCTGTTCTGGCAATACAGGTCACCGATCTGGCTGATGGCCGAGACCCCGAGGCCGATCAGGTCGCAATGGCCGTGAGTGGTGTAGCCCTGGAAATTGCGTTGTAGCGTGCCTTCTTCCTGAGCAATGGCCAGTTCGTCGTCGGGCAGGGCGAAGTGGTCCATGCCGATGTAGCGATAGCCGGCCCCGGTCAGTTGTTCGATGGTGCGCTCAAGCATGCGCAGTTTCTGTTCCGGTTTGGGCAGGGCGTTATCGTCGATGCGCCGCTGCGGCATGAAGCGTTCGGGCAGGTGGGCGTAGTTGAACACCGACAGCCGGTCTGGCTGCAGGGCGATAATCTCTTCCACCGTGCGCGCGAAGCCTTCCGGTGTTTGCAGTGGCAGGCCGTAGATCAGGTCGATATTGACCGAGCGAAACTGCAGGGTGCGCGCCGCTTCAACAATCGCCCGGGTTTGCTCCAGGCTTTGCAGGCGGTTGACGGCGCGTTGCACCGCCGGGTCCAGATCCTGCACGCCGAGGCTGACCCGGTTAAAGCCCAGCTCGCGCAGCAAGCCCATGGACGACCAGTCGGCTTCGCGGGGGTCGATTTCGATGCCGTAGTCACCGGAGTCATCCTCCAGCAGGTTGAAGTGGCTGCGCAGGCAGGCCATCAATTGGCGTAGCTCACCATGGTTGAGAAAGGTCGGCGTGCCGCCGCCCAGATGCAGTTGCTCGACCACCTGATCGGGTGCCAGATGGCAGGCCAGGGTCTTGATTTCATGCTCCAGGCGCTGCAGATAGGCCGGGGCGCGGCTGCGATCCTTGGTGATCACTTTATTGCAGGCGCAGTAGTAACAGATGTTGGCGCAGAACGGGATGTGCACGTACAGCGACAACGGGCGACGCGCCTTGCGGCTGTCACGCAGGGCATGCAGCAGGTCGAACGTGCCCACCTGCGTGCTGAACTGCACGGCGGTGGGGTAGGAGGTGTAACGCGGTCCTGCCAGATCGTAGCGACGGATCAGGTCAGAATCCCAACGAATGACGTCGAGCATGCGGGCATTCCCCTGGTTAGGCTGGCGATGCCCGAGTCTAGATCAGCGTGGGCAGGCGGATCTTGATGTACATCAATGCAGTCAATGCCCCATCAACCAGTGTTGATGCGGGCCTGGCAGGCTCCATAACCCAAAACCAATCACCAGCAGGCCTCCGGCGGTGCGCAGGCCACGGCGGCGCAGCAGTGCACGGGTGCGCTCGGCGGCCGCTCCGGTAAGCAGCAGTACCGGGCAGGTGCCCAGACCGAACGCCAGCATCAATGCGGCGCTGGTCAGTGCATTGCCCTGAATCGCTGCCCACAGCAGGACGCTGTACACCAGCCCGCATGGCAGCCAGCCCCATAGTGCACCCACCGCGGCGGCGCGGGGCAGGGTGCTGATCGGCAGCAAACGGCTGGCCAGCGGTTGCAGATGGCGCCACAGGCCACGGCCGAGGCGCTCGATGCGGGTCAGGCCGCTCCACCAGCCGGCCAGGTACAGGCCCATGGCAATTAACAACAGGGCGGCGATGACCCGCAGCACCATGGCCGCCGGGCCGTTGGCCACCGCGTGACCGAGCAGCCCGGTGAGCAGCCCGGCCAGGCCATAGCTGCTGATCCGTCCCAGGTTATAGGCCAGCAGCAGTGGCCAGCGCCGCGGGTTCGGGGCGGACAGGCTCAGCGCGCCCATCAGCCCGCCACACATACCGATGCAATGCCCGCCGCCGAGCAGCCCGAACATCACGGCCGAGCCCAGCAGAGCAAGGATTTCAGGCATGCCGGTCGCGGTCCTTGTCCTGTTGTTGGCGGATCGCGGCCTGGTGACCGGGGTCCTGATCGTCGAACAGGATGCTGTGCGCCGGGCTGTCGAGATCGTCGTACTGGCCGCTGTCCACCGCCCAGAAAAAAATCCAGATGGCCAAGGCGACCAGTAACAGCGCGGCGGGAATCATGATGTAGAGCGCAGGCATGTTTGCTCCGTGACCACAGGTGAATCGGAGGTGGCCGGCACGCGGCTCAGGCGCAGGGCATTGAGCACCACGGCCAGTGAACTGAGCGACATGCCGATGGCCGCCCACACCGGGGTGATCCAGCCCAGTGCGGCGAACGGCAGCATCAGGCCATTGTACAGCGCAGCCCACAGCAGGTTCTGGGTGATGACTCGTTTGCTGCGCCGCGCCAGACGCAGGGCATCAACCAGCGTCTGCAGCCGGTTGGACAGCAGTACGGCATCGGCGCTGGTCTTGGCCAGGTCGGTGGCCGAACCCATGGCAATGCTGATATCGGCGGCGGCCAGCACCGGCACGTCGTTGACCCCGTCACCGAGCATCAGCACTTTGCGACCTTGCTGATGCAGGCTGTGCAGCACGGCGAGTTTGTCAGCCGGGCGCAGACCGCCCTGATATTGATCGATACCCAGCTCAGTGGCCACGCTGGCGACCATCGGTGAGCTGTCGCCCGACAACAGCAGGGTTTTCCAGCCCCGTGCCCGGCAGGCATTGAGCAACGCCGGGGCATCGCTGCGCAGGCGATCGTCGAGCACCAGCCAGGCCAGCGGCCCGTGTTGGTCGCCCAGCAGCAGCCATTGCCCGGCTTGATCAGGCATGGGCGGCGCCGTATGGCCGCTCAGGGCGCAGACAAACGCGGCTTGGCCGATGCGCAGGGTGCGGCCGTCGACCTTGCCTTCCAGACCCATTCCGGCGTGGGCCTGGGTGTGCGTGGCGCGTTGTGTGGCCGGTCCGAAGGCGCGGGCGATGGGGTGTTCGGAGCGGCTTTCCAGCGCAGCCGCCAGGGCCAGGCAGGTATCGGCATCCAGGGCTGCAAGCGGCAAGATACGGCGCAGTTGCAGGCGACCTTCGGTCAAGGTGCCGGTCTTGTCGAAAATCACGGTGTCGACTTGCTCCAGTGCTTCGAGCACGTGGCCACGGGTCACCAGCAAGCCCAGGCTGTGCAGGCTGCCGGTGGCGGCGGTCAACGCGGTGGGGGTGGCCAGCGACAGTGCGCAGGGGCAGGTGGCAACCAGCATGGCCAGGACAATCCAGAAGGCGCGGTCGGCGTCCAGTTGCCACCACAGCGCGCCGATCAGCACCGCCGCCACCAGCGAGATGACCAGAAAAACCTGTGCGGCGCGGTCGGCCAAGCGTGCCAGTCGGGGTTTTTCTGTCTGGGCGCGTTCCAGCAAACGGACGATGGCCGACAGCCGGGTGTTCTGGCCCAGCGCCCGCACCTGCACGGTCAGCGGGCTGTCGACGTTCAGCGTGCCCGCAGTGACCGCATCGCCGGGGTTACGGGGTTGCGGCAGGTACTCACCGGTCAGCAGCGACTCATCGATGCTCGAATGCCCCTCGATGATCGTGCCGTCAGCGGGCAGCACCGCGCCGGGCAGTACCAGCACCTGGTCGTCGAGCTGCAGTTCGCTGAGCAGAATGCGTTGCTGCTGGCCATCGGCAGTCAGGCGCAGGCATGACGCCGGCAGCAACCTGACCAGTTGCGTGGTGGCTGCGGCGGTGCGCTGCCGGGCGCGGCGCTCCAGATAGCGGCCAGAGAGCAGAAACAGCGCGAACATGCCTACGGCATCGAAGTACAGCTCGCCGCTGCCGGTAATGGCGGTCCAGATCCCTGCGCCGTAGGCCAGGCCGATGGCCAGCGACACCGATACGTCCATGCTCAATTGCCGGTTGCGCAGGTCGCGCAGTGCACCGCTGAACAGTGGGGCACAGCTATAGAACACGATCGGTGTGGTGAGAAACATCGCCACCCAGCGCAGGATGGTATGCATCCCGGCGCTGAGGTCGACATTGAACTCCGGCCAGGTCGCCATGGTTGCCATCATCGCCTGAAACCACAGCAGGCCGGCCACACCGAGGCGGCGCAGGGCCTGGCGGTTCTCACGGGCCAACTGCTCACTGGCCTGGTCAGCTTGCCAGGGATGCGCGAGGTAGCCGATCAGGCGCAGCCGTTCGAGAATCTGGCTCAGCGGCAACTGCGCGGCGTCCCAGCTCAGGTGCAGGCGATGTGTCGTCAGATTCAGCCGTGCGTGGGCAACGCCGGGCAGGCTGTGCAACTGGCGCTCGATCAGCCAGCCGCAGGCCGCGCAACTGATGCCCTCGACCAGCAGGGTGGTGTCGCTGAGTGGGCCGTCCTGGCGGACGAAGCCTTGCTGGACCTCGGGCCGGTCGTAGAGCCGCAGCTCATCGGCCAGCAGGTCGGGTAGTTGTTGCGGGTTGCTGGCCGCCGCGCTGCGGTGCTGGTAGTAGTGTTCCAGGCCGCTGGCCACGATGGTCTCGGCCACGGCCAGGCAGCCGGGGCAGCAGAACTGCCGAGGTTCGCCGAGCACTACTGTCGTGAAAGGGCGGGCGCCGGGCACTGGCAGGTCGCAGTGGTAGCAGGGTGTGGCGCAGGCTTGCTGGTCAGCCAGGCCGCCGTCTGCCACTGCATCTGACGCAGCGGGGTGGCTCAAGGTGCCGCCTGCAAAGGCTCGTCACCCAGGCTCAAAGTGCGCCCCTGGGCGATGAATTCCTCTTCGAACAACCGCCATGTACGGTTCTGCTCGCGGCCCAGCAGTTCAATAAAGCGCCGTCCCTGGACCTTGTCATCGAGCTGCCCGACATAACGGCCGGGCTCGGCCGGGCTGCGATTAAGCACCACATGACGGTCTTTGTCCGGCTGGGTTGGCGACAACAGGTTCAACTCAAGCGTGGCGGGCAGGTGCTCGCCGCTCAGGCGCAGGTCCACTTCGCCGGTCAGTTCGTCCAGTTGCAGAGTGGCGCGCAGCTTCAGGGCCACCGCCAGTTGTTCGCGCTCCAGCGAGCGGTTGATGCCCTTGCCGGCGTCGTAGTAATTGTCGCTGACCAGATTGACCGGGTTATTCACCGCGATCACCACCATGCTCAGGCTCAGGGTCACCGAACAGGCCAGCAGGCCGATGATGAACCAGGGCCAGCGATGCCGGTACCAAGGGGCGACGGGGGAGGTAAGGTGCATGTCGAGTACTTCCTGTTAGCGAATCTGCGGGCCAATGAAACGGCTCTTGGCTTCGATACGGCTGCTGTTGTCGTCGATATCCTGAAGGGTGAACGTCACCTCGTTGGTGGACGACGGCATCTGCTCAGGAGCGCTGGACAGCTCCACCGCCAGGCTCAGGCTTTCGCCGGCCGGCACCCGGATTTCCTGCTGGCCCTGCAGGCGCAGGTCAGGCAGACCGCTGGCTTGCAGCAGATAGCTGTGCGGTTTCTGGTCCTTGTTGAGGATTTTCAGGCTGTAGACGTTCTCGATCCGGCCTTGCGCGTTTTCACGATACAGCATGCGATCCTTGCTGACATCGAAGCCCACCAGCGGACGCAACAGGAACGCGCTGACCAGCGCGCCGATCATCACCAGCAAGACCACGGCATAACCGATCAACCGGGGGCGCAGGGTCTTGGTGACCTGGCCGGACAGGTTGTGCTCGGTGGTATAGC
The DNA here is from genome assembly GCF_024584215.1 of Pseudomonas sp. LJDD11. NCBI lineage: Bacteria > Pseudomonadati > Pseudomonadota > Gammaproteobacteria > Pseudomonadales > Pseudomonadaceae > Pseudomonas > Pseudomonas sp. LJDD11. The sequence continues at coordinate 61,647 of NZ_JANJFL010000024.1, read as the reverse complement.
TGATCAACCCGCGCGGGTAGTTCATCTTGTCCATCACGTTGTCACAGGCGTCGATACAGGCCGCGCAACCAATGCACTCGATTTGCAGGCCGTCGCGGATATCGATACCGGTCGGGCACACCTGCACGCACAAGGTACAGTCGATGCAGTCACCCAGGCCCTCGGCCTTGTGATCAGCCTGCTTGCGCCGTGGGCCGCGTTGCTCGCCACGGCGCGGGTCATAGGAGACGATCAGGGTGTCCTTGTCGAACATCACGCTCTGAAAGCGCGAGTACGGGCACATGTGGATGCACACCTGCTCACGCAGCCAGCCGGCGTTGCCGTAGGTGGCCAGGGTGAAGAACGCTACCCAGAAATACGCCCAGCCGTCGGCCTGGCCGGTCAGCAATTCGATGCACAGCTCACGGATCGGCGCGAAATAGCCGACAAAGGTCAGGCCGGTGGCAATGCCTATCAATAACCACAGGCTGTGCTTGGCGCCTTTGCGCAGCAGCTTGTTGGCACTCAGCGGCGCCTTGTCGAGCTTGATGCGCTGGTTGCGGTCGCCTTCGGTGACCTTCTCGCACCACATGAAAATCCAGGTCCACACGCTTTGCGGGCAGGTGTAGCCGCACCACACCCGGCCGGCATAGACGGTGATGAAAAACAGGCCAAAGGCCGCGACGATCAGGATACCCGACAGCAGGATGAAGTCCTGGGGCCAGAAGGTTGAACCAAAAATGTAGAACTTGCGCTCCGGCAGGTTCCACCACACCGCCTGGCGGCCGTTCCAGTCGAGCCACACGGTGCCGAAGTAGATCAGAAACAGCAACGCACCACCGGCCATGCGCAGGTTGCGGAACAAACCCTTGAACGCCCGGGTATGGATCTTTTCGCGGGCGGCGTACAGCTCGACGCTGTTGCTGCCCTTGTCAGGTGGCGGGGTAATGTCTTGAAGCGGTATCCGATGACTCATCGCAACGTCCCACGGCAGTACGAAAGTGCCCGGTTCAGGCCGGGTCGAGCAGTGCTTTCTTATGCCTCGATGATACGCCCGGACCTTGGCAAGGGCCTGCGACATTGGGTCGCTTTGCCCCCTTGTGGCGCTCTGTGCAGGTGACCTGGATCAATTGACACACTAAATAGACGAATAGCCGGGCCAATCTTCATGCAACGGGCTGAACCATGGGTTGAGAACCGGCACGCGGCAATGCTGGAGATCCTGAGTGTTACGGGTCACCACCGTCAACCCATGAACCCGTGCGGTGGCGGCGATCAGGGCATCGCATTGCATTGGGGGGCGAGCTTGCCAACGAATACAGACATAGCGGATGCAGTGATCTCGCCGACCCCTTCGCCAGCAAGCTGGCTCTCACCGGATCAGAGTCGTGCCGGCTACTTGAGCCCGACGCGGGAACGGTGTACTCAGAAAGTGGGCATGACGCGGCTCCGGTGGGAGTCGGCTCAGCCGACGAATGCTGCGAGCGCGCGGCGCCGAGGCGGTGGGTGATCTCCTACGGTTCAGGTTTCTGCGACAAGCTGTAAATGTAAGCCGCCAACACATGCACCCGGTCATCACCCTGAGTCGCTTTCTGGGCCGGCATCTGTCCTTGGCGCCCATTGCGGATGCTCTCCTGCAACTGGGCAAAACTGGTGCCGTAGATAAACGCCTCAGGGTGCTTCAGGGCCGGCGCGCCGAGCAGCGGCTGGCCGTTGAGCTCAGGGCCATGACAGGCGATGCAGGTCGTGGCGTAGAGCGTCTGGCCGGCCAACGGGTCGGCCTTGGCATCGGCCGGCAGCTCGCGGCCCAGGCCGGTGTACACATACGCCGCGACGTCTCTCACCCCTTGCTCGCCGAGCACCGCGCCCCAGGCCGGCATCACCGCCTGGCGACCATTGAGAATGCTGGTCTTGATCGATTGCGGATCGCCGCCCCAGCGCCAATGCTCGTCAGTCAGGTCGGGAAAACCGTAGGCGCCCTTGGCGTCAGAGCCATGACACACAGAGCAGTTGGAGGCGAACAGGCGCGCCCCCATTTGCAGTGCCTCGGGGTCTTTGGCGACGGCCTCGATCGGCATCGCGGCGAAGCGCGCAAAGGTTGGCGCATAACGCGCCTCGGCCCGCTGCATTTCCTTTTCCCACTCATGCACGCCGCTCCAGCCTTGCTGGCCGTCGGCGAAGCGCACTTTATTGTCGGCATCCAGCCATTGGTAGCCCGGCAACAGCCCGCGCCAGTTGCCCAGGCCCGGATACAGCAGCAGGTAGATCAGCGAGAACAGCAAGGTGGCGATGAACAGGTTGAACCACCAGCGCGGCAGCGGGTTGTCGTATTCCTCGATACCGTCAAAGCTGTGTTTGAGGGTTTCATCGGTCTGATCCTGGCGCTCGCCCTTGCGGGTCGCCAGCAACAGCCAGGTCAGGCCCGCCAGGGTTGCGAGGGTCAGCAGGGTAACGTACAGGCTCCAGCCGCTGCTCATGCGTCGGGCTTCCGGTGGTCAGGGTCAAGGCTGTCGGGTTCATCGGCGAACGGCAGCAGGGTCGCTTCGTCGAAGTCCTGTTTGCGTTTGGGACTGAACACCCAGAGCGCCAGGCCGATGAACGCCAACAGCACCACCAGCGTACCCAGGCCACGAATCATTCCGCTGTCCATGCGCTCACCTCTTGCTCTTGATCTGCACGCCCAGACCTTGCAGGTAGGCCACCAGGGCGTCCAGTTCGGTCTTGCCGGTCACGGCGGCCTGGGCACCGGCGATATCGGCATCGGTATACGGCACGCCCAGGCTGCGCAGGGCTTGCATCTTCTTTGCGGTCTGGCTGGCGTTCACCGGTTTATGGGCGAGGAACGGATAGGCCGGCATCTTCGACTCGGGCACTACATCGCGCGGGTTGATCAGGTGAATGCGGTGCCACTCATCCGAATAACGTGCGCCGATTCGCGCAAGATCCGGCCCGGTACGTTTGGAACCCCATAGAAACGGATGGTCCCACACGCTCTCACCGGCCACCGAGTAATGGCCGTAACGCTCGGTTTCAGCACGAAACGGGCGGATCATCTGCGAGTGACAGCCCACGCAACCGTTAGCGATATAGACGTCGCGGCCTTCGAGTTGCAGGGCGGTGTAGGGCTTCATGCCGTCCACCGGGGTGTTGACCGTGTCCTGGAAAAACAGCGGCACGATCTGGGTCAGACCGCCAATGCTGACCGCCAGCACCATCAACAGGGTCAGCAGCCCGACGTTTTTCTCGACGACTTCGTGCTTCATGACTGAGCACCTGACGCGGGTGCCTTTGACACCTGAATGCGCGCGGCCTCGGCAGCGGCCTGCGGGTCGGCGCCGCGTACGGTGAGCCAGGTGTTCCAGGCCATCAGCAGCATGCCGCTGGCAAATAGCGCGCCGCCGATCATCCGCACCACATAGCCGGGATGGCTGGCGACCACCGACTCGACGAAGGAAAAGCTCAGGGTGCCGTCGGCATTCACTGCCCGCCACATCAGCCCCTGGGTAATGCCGTTGACCCACATCGCGGCGATGTAGAGCACCGTGCCGATGGTTGCCAGCCAGAAATGCGCGTGGATCAGACTGACGCTGTGCATCGCCGTGCGGCCGAACAGCCGCGGGATCATGTGATAGGTCGCGCCGATGGTGATCATCGCCACCCAGCCCAGCGCGCCGGCGTGTACGTGGCCGATGGTCCAGTCGGTGTAGTGCGACAGGGCGTTGACGGTCTTGATCGCCATCATCGGCCCTTCGAAGGTCGACATACCGTAGAACGCCAGCGACAGCACCAGAAAGCGCAGGATCGGATCGCTGCGCAACTTATGCCAGGCGCCGGACAGGGTCATCATGCCGTTGATCATCCCGCCCCAGCTCGGCACCAGCAGGATCACCGACATGACCATGCCCAGCGACTGCGCCCAGTCTGGCAGGGCGGTGTAGTGCAAATGATGCGGGCCGGCCCAGATGTACAGGGTGATCAGCGCCCAGAAGTGCACGATCGACAACCGGTACGAGTACACCGGGCGTTCAGCCTGCTTGGGCACGAAGTAATACATCATGCCGAGAAAACCGGTGGTGAGGAAAAAGCCCACCGCGTTGTGCCCGTACCACCACTGAATCATCGCATCGGTGGCCCCGGCATAGATCGAGTATGACTTGAACAGGCTGACCGGTACGGCCAGGTGATTGACCACGTGCAGCATCAGGGTTACCACAATGAACGCACCGTAAAACCAGTTGGCGACATAAATATGCGGCGTGCGGCGGCGCATCAGGGTGCCGAAAAACACGGTGGCGTATACCGCCCAGACCACCGCCAGCAAGATTGCGATGGGCCATTCCAGCTCGGCATATTCCTTGGTCGTGGTGTAGCCCATCGGCAGGCTGATCAATGCCGCGACAATCACCGCCTGCCAGCCCCAGAAAGTAAAGGCCGCCAGCCGGTCGGACATCAGCCGCGTCTGGCAGGTGCGCTGCACCACGTAGTAGGAAGTGCCAAACAGCGCACAGCCGCCGAAGGCGAAGATCACCAGGTTGGTGTGCAAGGGCCGCAATCGGCCGAAGGTCGTCCACTCCAGGTCGAGGTTCAATTGCGGCCAGACCAGTTGCGCGGCGATGAACACCCCGAGCCCCATGCCCACGATCCCCCAGACCACCGTCATGATGGCGAACTGGCGGACCACCTTGTAGTTGTAGGCGGTGCTATTCATTAAGGGGGTCAAAACTCCTGAAGAAACGACAACAATGCAGTCGAACGCCGCGACATTCGCAATGGACGAGCAGGGTGCTGGAAAATTCAACGCCGGCCAGCTTAATGCCTCGAATGCGGGGAGGGAAGCGCGCAGTGTGCGGCTAAATCGCGGGCAAAAAAAACGCACCCCGATCGGGGTGCGTCATTCTCACAAGAGACAGGGTTACAGGAGACAGGGTCTCAGTGGGCGCCTGCCTGAGCCTGGGTCGCTGCGGTGGGTTTGGACAGGCTGTAAACATAGGCCGCCAGTAATTGCACTTTGTCATTACCGAGCAGCTCAGCCTGTGCCGGCATATGACCCTGACGGCCCTGACGGATAGTCTGTTGCAGTTGCGCCAGGCTGGTGCCGTAGATAAAACCGCCTGGTTGGGTCAGGTCGGGCGCGCCCATCAGCGCCATGCCCTTGCCGCCCGCGCCGTGACAAGCCACGCAGGTAGTGCTGTACGCTTGCTGCCCGGCGGCCAGGTCAGCCTGATTGCCTTCTGGCAGTGGCAGCCCCGCCAGTGAGTGACGTACATAGGCTGCAACATTTTTTACGCCTTCTTCACCCAGCACCGGCCCCCAGGCGGGCATCGCGGCGATGCGCCCGGCCATGATGCTGGCCTTGATGGTGTCGGCATTGCCGCCCCAGCGCCAGTTGTCGTCGGTCAGGTTTGGAAAACCGAAAGCCCCCTTGGCGTCGGAGCCGTGACACACCGAGCAGTTGGAGGCGAACAGCCGAGCGCCCATGCGCAGTGCCTGCGGGTCTTTGGCCACGTCCTCAAGCGGCATGGCGGCATAGCGGGCAAAGATCGGGCCGAACCTTGCGTCAGCCTGCTGCATCTCCTTCTGCCACTCGGCATCGCTGGTCCAGCCGTTTTCATAACCGGGCATGATGCCTTTCCAGTTGCCCAGGCCTGGGTAGAACACCAGGTAGATCAGCGCGAACACCAGGGTGCCGACAAACAGCTGGAACCACCAGCGTGGCAGCGGGTTGTCGTATTCCTCGATGCCATCGAAGCTGTGCCCCATGGTCTTGTCGGCGCCGTCGGCCGGCTGGCTTTTGCGGGTACCGATCAGCAACCAGGTCAGGCCAAACAGGCTGCCCAGGGTCAGCACGCTGATGTAGATACTCCAGAAGGTACTCATGGCTGGTTACTCCGCTCAACGGATTGTGCTTTATCGACTGGCGGCTGTGAGGCCAGGGGTTCGTCGGCAAAGGGCGCCATGCGCGCTTTGGCGAAGTCCTCGTTGCGGCGGCTGCTGCATACCCACAGCGACATGCCAAGGAACGCGATGGCCACCACCAGGGTGCCGAGCCCGCGCAGGTCTGCGATGTCCATGTTTCACCTCTTGCTCTTGATGGCGGTGCCCAGCACCTGCAGGTAGGCGACCAGCGCGTCCATTTCGGTCTTGCCCTTGAGGCTGGCCACGGCGCCTTCGATGTCGCTGTCGGTGTATGGCACGCCCAGCGTGCGCATGGCTTTTAGCTTGGCCACCGTGTCACGGCTGTCGACCGGGTGCTCCACCAGCCAGGGATAGGACGGCATCTTCGACTCCGGCACCACGTTGCGCGGGTTGTACAGGTGGGCACGGTGCCAGTCGTCCGAGTAACGGCCACCGACCCTGGCCAGGTCCGGGCCAGTGCGCTTGGAGCCCCACAGGAACGGGTGCTCCCAGACGCTTTCGCCGGCCACCGAGTAATGCCCGTAGCGTTCGGTTTCCGCGCGGAACGGGCGAATCATCTGCGAGTGGCAACCCACGCAGCCTTCACGGATATAGATGTCGCGGCCTTCGAGTTGCAGCGCGGTGTAGGGCTTCATGCCTTCGACCGGGGTGTTGACCACGTCCTGGAAGAACAGCGGCACGATCTGGGTCAGGCCGCCGATGCTGACGGCCAGCACCATCAGGATCATCAGCAGGGTGACGTTCTTTTCGATCACTTCATGTTTCATGGCGCTCTCCTCAGGCCATCTGCGCGGCAGATGCGATTTCGTCAGGCTGCGCGGCGCGCACCGTGCGCCAGGTGTTCCAGGCCATCAGCAACATGCCGCTGAAGAACACCGCACCGCCGACCAGCCGCACGATAAAGCCCGGATGGCTGGCCACCAGGGTTTCGACGAAGGAGTAGGTGAGCGTGCCGTCGTCGTTGATCGCCCGCCACATCAGGCCCTGAGCGATGCCGTTGACCCACATCGAGGCGATGTACAGCACGGTGCCGATGGTCGCCAGCCAGAAGTGCGCGTTGATCAAACCGATGCTGTGCATGGCCGGGCGGCCGAACAGGCGCGGGATCATGTGGTACATGGCACCGATGGAAATCATCGCCACCCAGCCCAGCGCCCCGGCGTGTACGTGGCCGATGGTCCAGTCGGTGTAGTGCGACAGGGCGTTGACGGTCTTGATCGCCATCATCGGCCCTTCAAAGGTCGACATGCCGTAGAACGCCAGCGACACCACCAGAAAGCGCAGGATCGGGTCGCTGCGCAACTTATGCCAGGCGCCGGACAAGGTCATCATGCCGTTGATCATTCCGCCCCAGCTCGGTGCCAGCAGCACCAGCGACATGATCATGCCCAGCGACTGCGCCCAATCCGGCAGCGCGGTGTAGTGCAGGTGATGAGGGCCGGCCCAGATGTACAGGGTGATCAGCGCCCAGAAGTGCACGATCGACAACCGGTAGGAATACACCGGACGTTCGGCCTGCTTGGGCACGAAGTAATACATCATGCCCAGAAAACCTGCGGTGAGGAAAAAGCCCACGGCGTTGTGGCCGTACCACCACTGGATCATCGCGTCGGTGGCGCCGGCGTAGATCGAGTAGGACTTGGTCAGGCTGACCGGCAGTTCCAGGTTGTTGACGATGTGCAGGATCGCCACGGTCAGGATAAAACCGCCGAAGAACCAGTTGCCCACATAGATGTGTTTGGTCTTGCGCGTGGCCAGGGTGCCGAAGAACACCACGGCGTACGCGACCCAGACAATGGTGATCAGAATGTCGATCGGCCATTCCAGCTCGGCGTATTCCTTGGAAGAGGTGTAGCCCAGCGGCAGGGTAATGGCCGCCAGCACGATCACCAGTTGCCAGCCCCAGAAGGTGAACGCTGCCAGTTTGGGCATGAACAGCGGCGTCTGGCAGGTGCGCTGCACCGAGTAATAGGAGCTGGCGAACAGCGCGCAGCCGCCGAAGGCGAAGATCACGGCGTTGGTGTGCAACGGTCGCAGGCGCCCGAAGCTGGTCCATGGCAGATCAAAGTTCAACTCTGGCCAGACAAGCTGTGCAGCCAGAAAAACGCCTAACCCCATCCCGACAATTCCCCAGACCACCGTCATAATGGCGAACTGGCGAACCACCTGATAGTGATAGGCAGAGCGGTGTGTTGTATTCATTTTTAGCGGTATCCCATCCAGCGTGGTCGGAGCCAGCGCCCTACGGTCCAAAGGTGTTGGCAGACTCATCAGAAGCGAGGCAAGCATGGGTAATGGGCTAACTGCCTGTATTGACAGGGATCAATGCGCACAATGGGCGCATGACCAGGGCTGGTTGTGGACCAGGGGGGCGGTCATCGACGGGCAGACGCCGCCGACCCTGATCCTGGCGCATGGCGCTGGTGCGCCCATGGATAGCGAATTTATGAGCGAAATGAGCCGATACCTGGCAGAACTGGGGGTGAACGTGCTGCGTTTCGAGTTCCCCTACATGGCTCAGCGGCGGCTCGGAGGCAGCAAAAGGCCACCTAACCCGCAAGGCCAACTGCTTGATGTCTGGCGTGGGGTGTATACCAGGGTGCGACTTCATGTCGCTGGGCGTCTGGCCGTAGGCGGCAAGTCGATGGGCGGGCGGATGGCCAGCCTGCTGGCCGATGAGCTGCACGCCGATGCACTGGTGTGTCTGGGGTATCCGTTCTATGCAGTGGGCAAACCCGAGAAGCCCCGGGTTGCGCATCTGGCCGATCTGCAGACTCCGACCCTGATCGTGCAAGGCGAGCGTGATGCGCTGGGTAATAAAGACGCGGTGCAGGGTTATGCGTTGTCGGCCGCCATCGACGTGCATTGGTTGCCGACAGCGGACCACGACCTCAAGCCATTGAAAGCCAGCGGCCTGAGCCACGCCCAATGCTTGAGCGAAACGGCGCAACGCATTGCCCGATTCTTGCGTCGCTAACGTTGTGGCTCAGCCTGCCACGGACACGGCAAATTGAAGCGCCCGCCACTGACCCGAAAGCCGAGCGCGGAAATTCCGAACTCGAACTCACCCTGCAAGTGGCGGTGTTCCCGATCAACCCTCTGTAAGTTCAGGGTGCCACTTTGCAGATGCCGGGAGTGATAGATCCGGTTGCGGGCGTTGGGCGTGTCGTTATAGACCACCTGGATTTTCGGGTTGCCTACCAGGGCGTGGTGGCCCGGCTGCAGATCGTGGTCCAGATAAAGACCAATGCTGACGCGCATTCGGCCGGCTTTGCCTTTGGCGATGATCTTCCAGATCCAGTGGCCGCTGGGTTTGGACAGTTCCGGGCGCAAGGTCAGGCAGCCGAGCAGCGCGTCGATATGGACCGGCGTGCCATTGACACAAACACGGAAAAGCTCAGGGTTGATAACCGGCGGGACATTACCGGGGTGGCGGGTACAGAGTTCGGGCATGGTATGCATCATGGCAATAATAAAGACGAACAAAAGGGCGCTACCTAGTCGGTAGCGCCTTGCTGTGGTGTGAGTAGCGGTCAGCGCAGGCCAACCCCCAGCGCGGGTTTATGGTGCAGCAGGTTGGTTTCTGTACCGGTCACCAGGTTTTTCAGGAAGAACCACTGCCAGCCCGCCAGGTTCTGTTGGGCGACGGTTGACGACCAGTACAAGGCGTTGCCCATCGGCCAGCGACTGCCATAGGCGGTATGCAACTCCCGCAATTCATGGATCGAACACAGCCGTGCGCCCAGTTGAGTGGCCGCCGCGACAACCGTGGCAACGCTGCCGTTGCCCAAGCCCAGCGCATGAATCACCCCGGTCACGGTAACCTGATAGCTGAGTTTTTCTCCGCGGCTGTCGGTTGCCGTGATATGTGCGATGCCTTTGCCACGGACGGTCACCAACCCGTTGCCATCGACCTTGGCCACCAACGGATTGCTGGTGCTATAGGTGTAAGGCGCCTGGCCGCCACTGGCGGTACGCTGAACCGTCGTGCCCGCCGGCATATTCGGCAGCAGGTCGGGCGTGCCGGGTAGCAGGTACACCTTGCCGTCCAGCGTCACCGGCCGGGTGTCCAGGCTCAAGCCTTGACGAACGGTCAGCCACAACGGTGCCGAGCTCTGCGGGCGACCGGCCCGGGTGACGGTATAGCCCAGGGTTGCGGTGCTGCCGATACTGGCCAGGATCAGCGCTTTGGGCAGCTTGAACAACAACTCAGGCTGGTTGCCGACACTTTGTTCGGGCGTGTCCTGATGCACCGCACCGCGCCAGTTGACCACCACCCGGTCATCACTGCTCATACCCGGATAGCGCACCCGCACCGTGGCGCCCGACTCAGGGATGCGCGCCGGGTCCACCACACCGTCGGCCCCGACAGTGTCCATGCTCGGGGCCGGCAGGTCATCGAGCCGGTCGAGAATATGCAGGTTAAGGGTTTCGGAAGTCTGAACCTGGCCATTGACCCGGTTCACGGTGTAGGCAATGGCCACGGTCTGACCGGCATTGGCGATGACCAAGGCATAGGCGATGACCAAGGCATAGGCGAACAGCAACGCCAGCGGCTTGCCGGCCTCGTCCTGAGCAATGGTTTTTTCCTTGCTGTCACTGCCCTTGGGGCCTTGCCAGGTCATGGTTACCCGGTCACCGACTCGCAAATCGGCACTGGCTGCGACCTGGGCAGTGGCACCGTAAGGCGCAAGGGCGGGGTCGAGCTGGTTGCCTTGTGCTTCTTTTACTGTTGGGGTGGGCAATGGGGCAGGCGCCGTTTGCCGAATGCTGATCCGTTGCTTGACCGATGCCGATGTCCGACCGCCGCGCTGCACGTCATACCAGACGTCGATGCTGCCATTGAGGTTGGCGATAACGAAGCTGCGTGGCACCCTGAAGATGACCTCTTTGTTCACGGTACCGCTGTTGATCACCGTGTAAGTGTTATAGCTGCCATCCGCATTGCGGCCATCCCAGTGCACCGCGACCCGGTCGCCCACCGCCATGGCCTGGTAAGGCAGCACCCTGACCACGGCTTCAAGCACCACGTCGTCCGGGTCAAGCACGCCCTCTTCATTGACCTTATCCACCTGCGGGGCGGGCAACAGATCGTTGTGATCGGTGTCGACCAGCAGATGCAGGACAGGAGACTTGAAAAATTCCTTGGCAAAGGTGCTGACGGTGTAATTGACTTCCAGCGTCCCCCCGGCCAGCGTGATGACTTTCTCATCCGGGATCAGGAATTCCAGAGTCTTGCCGACATCCGCCTGATTGAGATTTTTGACTTCTTCGTGAACCACCGTAGACCCACTGGCGGTCTTACCCCTCCATACCAGCGTCACATCATGTCCATCGGCCATGAAATGGTAGGCCGGAACCTGAGCGATCACCTTGCGCAAGGTTGGATCCAGCAAACCGTTCACCGCAGCAGGAACGACTGGCAGCGCCAACTCCTGCGCACGGCCCAGGATGCTTAGCGGCAAGCTCTTGGAGCGCAGTTGCTCGCCGGATGCTTTTCTCACCACATACTTCAGCCGCGCACGACCCTGAGCAATCGGCTGAAACTGTTCATTGGGGATCAAAAATTCGACAAAGCTGCCCGGAATGCTGACCTGCCTTGTATCGGTATAAGGCTGCAGTGCAATACCCTCGGCAGTATTACGTTCGACAGTGAACTGGATGATGTCGCCAATGCCGATGTTCGCATTGGCCAACACCAGCGCTTGAACGCCAGCACCGCCCAACTTATCCAGATCCAGTTCCATGTTCGGAGCCTGAGGCGCGATGGGGGCAGGCAGCGTCGAATTACCGGCCTCGGCCTCCACATAAGTTGGCAGTGAGAAGCGCGACCAGTTGTTCACCACATCACGAATGTCGTAGCGCACCACGATGTTTTCCGAGTCACCGGCTTCGATGACCACCTCGCGGGGAATATCCACCACCACCGGATGGCCGACCTGCCCGAGTTGCAGCGCAGGCACACGCACTTGAAGGCCATGCCAGTAAACCGAAAGCAGATCCCCTTCACTCATGTTTTCCCATGGCAATACCGTGACCGAAACACCGTCTGGCGAGATGATGACGCCTGGGGGATTAACGGCAGGCTTGGGCAGTTTTTCGTTTTCGTAAGGCGATTCGGGGTCAGGGTCCCGACCGCCGGGGATGGAGAGTTTAACGGTGACGGTTTTGATGGGGGAGGGTTCAGGAATATTCGCAGGATAGGGCGTGTAGATGTATCTGACATAGGTGGTGCCTGACTGGATCCACCGTGGATCGACGTACAACGAGAAAATGCCATTGGTATTTGGTGCGTCAGGAGAGTGAATATAACTATCCACCGGTAATTCACTATTTCCCCAAAAAAGATCGAGGCGATCTTGTTGGCTTAGAAGCAGGGGGCCGATGAGAACCTCAAGTGATTTTGACGGGTCGGCCACGTCAGTATCGCCGACACCTTCCGGATAATGACTCAGGATTTTCAGTTCGGGCAAGGCTCTTGTGGTATTCATAATGATTGGTCTTTATCGTTGAGGAAGAGGTGAGCTGAACTCACCTCTTTTCTGAGGAGTTAAATTGGGCAGATGCCAAACTCACGCATGTCTACAAAACTATTTTGCTTCTTCGAATTTCCTTGACCTTTGTCGCTTCTGACTTTGAAGTGAGCTTCGGTGTGGCCGAAGCAATGCTGATTCAAAATGCTGCGAGGGATAAGCAAGTGGTAGCCATTTTGGACTTCGTTTTCTGTTAGTTCGGCAGATGTGTGTGTCCATTCAAATTTAACTTCGCCGCCGACCAAGCTGTCATAAGCCTCGTAGATGAAATGGACAGTTTGTCCTGGTGCGATATTTAGATAGGGCTTGATAAATACAGGTGCACCATTGATGCTATTGATACGGTTGAGGGTGTTGTTATCACCGATTGCAGTAAACTCGGGTGCTGCGGGGCCGTCAGGGCCGCCCGGAAGTTCATCCTTGGATTGGACGACGATTGACTGCGTTTCAGAAGTTGATACGTTTGGATTGCCCGATGACGAGACTGTGTAATTAACCCGAATGTCACTTCCTGTGCCGACAGGCGTGAATAGCGAGTTTAGTGCAGTTAAGAGCAGCGGGCGACCGGCGACGACGTCGGTATTGGTGATGAGGTAAGGTTGTTCAAGCACCGTTACCCCCTCCCAGAATACAGTTATCAGCTGTGAAGCCTTGAAGCCGGGGTTCCAATTAATCATGATGGTCGCGTTTAGCTCGAAGTCATTTTCATCGATGAAGTTGTCTTCGTTGCTTGGCGTGCTGCTGGCACCCTTGATGATTGGGCTACTTAAAGGCGTTGGGACGGGGAGTGTGATGTGAACGTTGACTGGAAGTTGGGTTGAAATGCCGACAGGATGGCCTTCTCTTAGAACTTCATATTTAAGCTGAATGGCACCATCTCCAGCGATTTCAATGGTGCGATACTCGACGTCGAAAATCAGGATGAAAGGCTCCTCAAGATCTTCCGGAGCAACGGGAACGGGACCCAGCAATTCACTCCCCCAATGCAGGACGATTTGATCTCCATCCATGATGATCTCGGAGCTTGGGATTTTTACTTCAATACCGTTCAGAGCTTCAATGTGAGTGATTAAACCATCATTGTCGTCAATCACTGGCGCAGGCAGGTCGGGTGTGATTTCTGTCAGGAACAGCGGGATTGTAATTTTCTTTGAGTCGGCCGAGGTGTTTCCTGCCCGGTCAGTCACGGTGTAATAGGTCGCGCCTGCAGGGTTCGGGAGGCTTCCAAGAAATGCTTTGGTAAAGCCAATATCAATAGAATCATTTTCATCTTCCTCACCGCTCAAAATAAGTTCCGGGCCAGGTACCTCTCCCCAATATGATTTGATTACATCGCCGCGCTGCAGGCCGGAGTAGCCGAAGATACTGCCTGTCAGTACATCCCCCATGTTAAGTAGTTCTTCGGCGGTAAGGCCATCCTTGGCTTCAGCAGGGAAATCCATATAACCGAGCTGGTGAGTGCCGGGCGGGGTCCGGTCGACAATAATTGTTGTAGCCGGTGACTCATCGGGCACGCCTCCTGGGAAACCAGTTACCACGTAATCAAGTTTGTAGGCGCCGTCTGCTTGCAACTCAGTGTCTACGGGGATATCGAGTTGCAAGATTGTTCCGATAGGGGGGACTGGCTTAAGCAAACCCTCTATCCCGACTGTATGATCATTCAATCGCAGCTGGTAAGTGTCGTTCTCTCTGGCGCCCTCCCACAGAGGGAACTCAACGGTAATGTCTGATGCAAGGTCAGCTGTCTTGATCAAACCATCTACTGGGTCAGCAATCGGGACCAGCGGTGGTGGAATAATTAGCTCTTTAAGAAGCTTGGGGCGTCGTACACGTTTGTTGATGTGGCTATTATTCATGTCGTTGTTCCTGGTTTGTGAATGGTATTTGAAAATAACTGTATGTCTATAAGTTGAGATGTCACTCTCATGAGTGAAGGTCTTCACAACTGTTAATTACGTAATCGCAACTATCTTTCTGTGTCAATGATTTTTTTGGAGCCTGCAGGGGTTTTTTAGAAAATAGTCAGTGCTGTTTTTTGCAAGTGTTTATGGAGTCTTTTTTCTGTAGGAGAGATTGGCTTGGAGGCCAGGAAAAAGACTACAAAATATGGAAATGTAGGACGGTCTGAAGGACGTTTCTGATCTCTAGAGTGAGGCTGTCATCTGTTTAATTAGAGTGAGTAAAGGATTGAGCGTTAATACAATGCAAAAAAAGCGTTTTAGGAGCGGGCTTGGAGGTGGGATGATGTTGGTCTGTGCTCCTTTGATGGCTGAAAGTAGTGCCTATTGGGTGCCTATAGATAATGAGCGTTTTACCATTGATGCCTCTTATCCGGTTGAGTCTTACAGTGTGATTAATGGGGCATACGTGTTGGCGACAGGAGCTGAAATAAAGCACATGTCAGTGATGAACTCTGATGTAGATGTTGAGCGTGGTACCCGAATATTTGGTGGAATGAAAATTGGTGGCAAAGGAAGGCTGACTGTCAGCGATTCATCTATAACCAACGAGCGCGCGATTGGACTGACTCTTCATAATGGGTTTCGAGCTTATATCACCGATAGCGTGCTCGCTGGTCATGGGGCTGGGCTAAGCGTAGCGTTTAGCTATGCTTATTTGGAAAATGTAAAGGTCTTTGGGAACGGAGGCGTTTTCGACCATTGGTCAGGTTGGGGGATTGGCGTTTTGGGGGGGGAGGCAAGTATTTCTCGCGGTAGCCACATAACAGGCGATGAGTATGCGATTTACATGACTCATCCTGAGACAGCTGTCGGAGTCAATTACAACTACGGCAAAGTTCAGGTTAACAACTCTACTCTTGAGTCTTTTAAGGGGGCAGCGATCAGGGTAGAAGGGCGGGATGGAATCGCTCACAAAGCCGATATTGATATCAGTGCTGGCTCTATTTTACTCTCCGGCAATGGCAACCTTCTAGAAACCTTCAATCAAAGCACCACCCATTTCACCGTCGACAACAGCCGCCTGACCGGCAACCTCGTTGCCGATGACACCAGCACCCTTAACGTCACCCTGCAAAACAACGCGCAACTCACCGGCAATATCATCAACGGCAACCGGTTGGCGTTGGCTTCCGGTGGCTATTGGCAAATGACCGGGGATAACAGCCTCAAGACGCTGAACATGGATGGCGGTGCGGTCGGTTTTGGTGACGAGGGGTTCAAGACCCTGTCGCTGAACGAGCTGTCGGGGCATGGCAATTTCGCTATGCGGGTCGATCTGGACCACGGTATTGGCGATCTGCTGAACGTCAATGGTCAGGCCAACGGGCAATTCGGTTTGCGCGTGCAGAACACCGGGCATGAGGTGGTTTCGCCGGATCTGCAGCCGCTGCGTGTGGTGCACACCGAGGGGGGGAGTGCGCAGTTCAACCTGATTGGCGACCGGGTCGACCTGGGCGTCTACTCCTACGGTCTGGAACAGCAGGGCAATGACTGGTTCATTGTCGGTGAGGACAAAACCATCAGCCCTTCCACGGGCAGCGCCCTGGCGTTGTTCAATGCTGCACCGGTGGTCTGGATGGGTGAGTTGTCGACCCTGCGCAGCCGCATGGGCGAGGTGCGGGGCACCGGTCTGGGCGGCGGCTGGATGCGTGCTTATGGCAACCGCTTTGAGGCTTCGACCAGTAACGGCATTGATTACCGGCACCAGCAGCAAGGCTTCAGCCTGGGGGCGGATGTGCCGGTACCGGTGGGCAATGGTCAGTTGTCGCTGGGTGTGATGGCGGGTCATAGCCAGTCGGATCTGGATTTGAGTCGCGGCTCCAGCGGCACGATTGACAGTGTGTATGTCGGCACCTATGGCACCTGGTTGAGTGAGCAGGGCTACTACCTGGATGCGGTGCTCAAGCTCAATCGGTTACGCAACAAGGCCAAAGTGGCGATGAGTGACAGCACCAGGGCCAAGGGCGATTACGCCAATACGGCGGTGGGCGCGTCGCTGGAATTTGGCCGCCAGATCCGCCTGGCCGATGGCTGGTTCGTCGAGCCGTATACTCAGTTGGCAATGGTGGATGTGCAGGGCGAGGGCTACCAGCTGGACAATGGTTTGCGGGCCGATAACAGCCACACCCGATCGGTGCTGGCCAAGGCCGGTGCCTCGTTAGGGCGGGATATTGCGCTCAAGGATGGTGGTGTATTGCAACCCTATGTGCGGCTGGCCGCAGCCCAGGAGTTCTCACGCAATAATGAGGTGAAGGTCAATGATCGCCACTTTGACAACGACCTGTCCGGGTCGCGGATGGAGGTCGGCGCCGGGGTATCGGTGGCGTTGTCTGAGCGCCTGCAGTTGCATGCCGATTTCGATTACATGAACGGCAAGCGGGTCGAGCAACCCTGGGGGGCTAATGTGGGGCTGCGTTTTGCATTCTGACAAAAGGGCATCTTTAAACTCTGCCTGCAGGCGGCCTCGCCTGCGTTGTTAGAGGCATCCATCTGAACCTTGGTTGAGCAAAGCCCCCGGTGAGTGATCACCGGGGGCTTTGTGCTTTAGCCGATGGTCGTTGGCTGCTCCACGACCACTTGCAGGACGGGTGATGTGCCGATCAATTGGTCAGCGCGATAAACCTCGTAGTACAGGTTCAAAGTGCCGTACTGCGGTCGGTCGATCAGTGGATATGCCAGGCATAGCAGCCAGACGACGTCCTGATCGCCGCTGTTGTGATGCAGGGGTTGGTAGCATTCATGGTTGCCCCAGTAGAACAGAATGACATCTTCCTTGCGCATCTGTGGCGAGCCCGGAATCAGTACGGTGACGCCGCTATTGGCCTGTTCCAGGGTGATGGCTTCGGGGTTGGCGTTGGGCAATTGTGGCGCTTTGAGACTGGCTGAAATGGTCGGCAATGAGCGCAGCAGATCAGGGTCTTTAATGAACTGGCGTTTGATGGTTTGTTGTTCCTGAGTGGTAGCGAGTGGCTTGTCAGTGTTGGGTGTGTTTTTTTCTATGTCGTCCATTAGAGCCTCTATGTTGTGAGTGGTTGCGATTGTGCGGGGATATTTAATCCATCTGTCAGAGCTTTGATCAAGAGATGCCAAAATGATGGTTTTCTTGAGCGGTTTTTGTTTTGGTGTTTCTGGATATTTCAATTATTTCTCGGTGGCTATTTAGTGGCGTCTAGCATAGCCCCGTAGTTAAAGGGTTTTCCAATTGTGCAGGAATAAGTGCTGAGATTTCATACGGCTCTGCAGGTAGGAAGAGGATTACAGAGCTGCTTATTTATAAGTAGGAATAATCTCCAGTGTCTCGAATCCACTGAAATCATCAGAAAAATCCTTCAACATTTTGCAAGTCATCCTGCACTCAAATAGGTGCAGGATGAATTTTTTGGTGCTCAGACGGATTGGCCGTCGTTTGTTTCATTGCGGCATGGACAGAGTGACGGGGCTGGCCAGCCGGGACTGATTACCGGCCCGGTCGGTGACCTGATAGGTCATGGTGATGGTAGGGCTCTGCAGGCTTTGCAGAAAATCACGGCTGAAGCTGATCTGCATGGCTCGCTCGGCCAGGTCTTCGTTGCCGACCTGATAGATCGGACCCTGCACGCCATTGCACAGGGTCATGAGCGTGTCTCCGGCAGCCATGTGCGCGTAGCCCGGTACATGGCCGGCCAGCGCATCGCCGAAATTGATCTGCCGGAACATCATGGGGGCGAGCAGGGCGGCGCCAGGGGCGGTTCGGTCGATGCGGATCAGTACGGTCGGAGAATCGATAGCGACTCCGCCAGGATAGCCCGTCAAACGATAACCGATTCGGTAAGTACCTTCTGCTTGTAGTGCCTCAAGGGGAAGTTTCAGTTTGATGGGGTCTTCTGGAATCGTACCGGGTAACGGGAACGCTACTCCAACTGGCGAATGGTTGACTATTAATTGACAGATATCTCCTGGTTTCGGCTCTTGCCAGATAGGGCACATGACGAGAAGATCATGCGCCAGATCGATTAGTTTGATCAGTCCATCTGCTTCGGCTACAGGGACGGTGGGTGGCATGAGTGGAAAGTTTTTTTGGTTGTACATAGGTGCTTTCACTGTGGGGTTCGTAGAAGGTCGTGATCTTGCAATTGCTTAAGGCAAGGTTTGATTTATGCGGTGGTCAATTGACTTGCCTGGTAAATTACCTAATCGCCTGGTAATCCCTCTGTCAACACCTCTGCGGGAACTTTCCCTGTTTGTTAGAGATTTAAGAAGTCTCCTACCGGCTCTAATTGAAAGAGCCTACTCTGTTCTATTCATAAGTTACTGTTCTGTCCCGCCAGACCCTGAGCAAACACCAATAAAAAACCCCGTCAGGCCTGCACCTGACGGGGTTTTTATAAACGCGCGGCTTAGCGGTTGAAACGCTCTACCAACGAGTATTGCGAGTTGGCGGTATGGGTCAGTTCGGCGCTGAGCACTGCCGAGCGCTGGGCGCCGTCGGAGGTCTGGTCGGCGAGGTCGGCAATGTTGGAGATATTGCGGCTGATCTCGTCGGCCACCGAGCTTTGCTGTTCAGTGGCTGCAGCGATCTGGGTGGCCATGTCGGTGATGTTGGCCACTGCTTCGCTGATGCCCACCAATGCCTGGTCGGCTTCCAGTACCCGGGCCACGCCTTCTTCGGCCTGGCGGTGGCCGGCGTTCATGGTTTGTACGGCGTTGTTGGCGGTTTGCTGCAGCTTGGCGATCAGGCTGTGAATCTGCCCGGTGGATTCGCTGGTGCGTTGCGCCAATTGCCGGACCTCATCGGCGACCACGGCAAAACCACGACCCATTTCACCGGCGCGGGCCGCTTCGATAGCCGCGTTGAGGGCCAGCAGGTTGGTCTGGTCGGCGATGCCTTTGATCACATCGACCACGCCGCCAATTTCATCGCTGTCCTTGGCCAGTTGGGTGACGGTCAGGCCGGTCTCGCCCACCGACGCCGACAGGCGCTCAATCGCTTCGCGGGTTTCCCCGGCGATGTCGCGACCCCGGCGGGTCAGAGCGTTGGCCTGCTGGGTGGCGTCGGCGGTGTTTTGCACATGCCCGGCCACCTGCTGGGTGGTCGCGGCCATTTCGTTAATGGCGGCGGCCACTTGCTCGGTTTCGACGCGCTGGCGTTCCAGGCCGACAGAGCTGGCGTTGGCCAGATCGTTGGACTGCCGCGCCTGGGTGTTCAGGTGCTCGGCGGTGTCCTGCAGACGGGTCAGGCAGGTTTTCAGGCGTGCGTCCTGGCTGAGGATCGACATTTCCAGACGTGCCTGCGCACCGCGGCTGTCGGTGTACATCTGCGCAATCAGGGCGTCGGAGGTGGTCTGTTCCGCCAGCCGCAACAGACGCTTGATACCGCGCTGCTGCCAGCTCAGGCCAAGCAGCCCCAGCGGGACCGACAGGGTGGCGGCGAGGATGAAGCCCCACCAGGAGTTGAGCCAGATGCCGATCAAGAAGCCGATCTGGCTGACCATGATAAATGGCAGCCAGTCCTGTAGCACCGGCAGCCAGGTATCGCGTTTGGGCAACGCCGACTTGCCGGCATTGAGGCGGGCATACAGGGCCTCGGCACGGCGTACCTGTTCGGCAGTCGGTTTGACCCGCACTGACTCGTAACCGACAACCTTGCCGCCGTCCAGAATCGGCGTTACGTAGGCGTTAACCCAATAGTGGTCGCCATTCTTGCAACGGTTCTTGACGATCCCCATCCACGGCAGGCCCTTTTTCAGGGTGCTCCACATGTGTTCGAAGACGGCTTGCGGAACATCGGGATGGCGGACCAGATTGTGCGGCGCCCTGAGCAGTTCATCCTGGCTGAAGCCGCTGATCTGCTGAAACGCTTCATTACAGTAGGTGATCACGCCTTTGGTGTCGGTCGTGGAAATCAACCGCTGTTGTGCTGCGAATGTCCGCTCACGTTGGGTGATGGGCTGATTGTTGCGCATGGGCTGTTCGATCCTTCGATCCAATAGGCTTTGGCGGGTTATCGGCAGGGACGATAAAAAATTGAGGTGCCGCTCACATTTATGAGCGCAATGCTTGTCAGCGATCAATACTCAAGGTGCCAGCATTGGGTAGGCAAACAGGCAAAAATGCACAAGGTTCAGGCCAAAGTGGGCCAACACCGCAGCCCAGAGCCCTCCATAGCGCCAGGCCAGTCCATAACCGACGCCGGCCAAACCGGCCAGCACTGCCCAAAGCCAGCCACCGCCGATATGGGCCATGCCAAATAACACGGCGGTAATGACTACTGGCAGTATGCCCTGCAGTCGCCGACGATGACAGTAATGTTGCAACGCGCCCTGAATATAGCCACGAAACAGCAATTCTTCTGTCAAGGTCACCAACAGCAGGTTGTTGAGCAGCCAGAGCATGGCGTAGGGCGGCCACTTCGGCGCCCATGTGGTCAGGCCGACCATGCAGGCCAGGGCCAGAGTCAGGCTGATGGTTGCAATGACGACGACCGCTGCTTGGCGGTAGGCCCTGCTCTGGCCGTGCAAGATCCACGGGCAGGCCAACAGCAGCCACAGGCCGATCAGCGGCTTGTCCAGGTTCAGGTTGCTGATAAAGGGTGCTGCATCCGGGCTGGAGCGGCTGTATTCCATGATCGGCGCATTATCGAAGCCCGGTAGCCCATGCAACGCCAGCGCCAGGCCGGTGACAATAAACAGCACATGACCCAGCCAGCGCAGCCATGGCGGGTTTGTGTGGCGCACTGCCATGGCGGCCAACACCAGCAGCCCGAAGGCGAGCAGCGCTGGCGCTTGCAGTGCGCCGTGACTCAGGGCGATGCCATACCCGAGGCCCAGCAAAGCCAGGGCCACCCAGCGCGTAATGCTCATCAGAATCTCCCGCAGATCAGGCGGGCGATTCTACTGAGACGGGTGCATGAGCGGGTGAGAGTTTGCTGCCCGCCGCCCTTTTTGGTGGACGGCGGGCAGAGCGGTCAGGCAGCGATCAACTGGCGCAGCACGTAATGCAGAATGCCACCGGATTTGAAGTACTCGACTTCATTGAGGGTATCGATCCGGCATAGCAATTCGATTTCTTGCTGACGACCGTCTTCGAAGCGGATATGCAGCGTCAGGTTCATGCCCGGGCGCAGCTCAGCCTGGCTTAAACCGGTCAGGCTCAGGGTTTCCCGGCCGGTCAGGCCCAGGCTCTTGCGGGTGTGTGGCGCTTTGAACTGCAACGGCAAGACGCCCATGCCGACCAGATTGGAGCGGTGGATTCGCTCGAAACTCTCGGCGATCACCGCCTTGACCCCCAGCAGGTTGGTGCCTTTTGCTGCCCAGTCACGGCTGGAGCCGGTGCCGTATTCCTGACCGGCAACGATCACCAGTGGCGTGCCTTCCTGCTGATAGCGCATTGAGGCATCGAAAATCGGCAGCTTCTCGTCGGTAGGGATATGCAGGGTATAGCCGCCTTCTTCGCCGCCCAGCATTTCGTTACGAATGCGGATATTGGCGAAGGTGCCGCGCATCATGACTTCATGGTTGCCGCGCCGTGAGCCGTAGGAGTTGAAATCCACCGGTTCCACGCCTTGCTCGCGCAGGTAACGGCCTGCCGGGCTGTCGGCCTTGATGTTACCGGCCGGCGAAATATGGTCGGTGGTGACCGAGTCGCCCAGCAAGGCCAGGATGCGTGCGTTCTGGATGTCTTCAATCACCGGCAGAGGGCCATCGATACCCTCGAAAAACGGCGGATGCTGGATGTAGGTCGAGTCGGCCTGCCAGACATACGTCGCGGCCTGCGGCACCTCGATCGCTTGCCATTGCGCGTCGCCCTCGAAGACCTGGGCGTATTCCTTGTGGAACATGGCAGTGTCGACCTGTTGCACGGCCTCGGCGATTTCCTGCTGGCTGGGCCAGATATCGCGCAGGTAGACCGGCTGGCCATCGCTGCCTTCACCCAGCGGATCGCGGCTGAGGTCAACGCGCACGTTACCGGCCAGCGCGTAGGCGACCACCAACGGCGGGGAGGCCAGCCAGTTGGTTTTGACCAGCGGATGCACACGGCCCTCGAAGTTACGGTTGCCTGACAGCACCGACGCCACCGTGAGGTCGGAGCGCTGGATAGCATTTTCAATCGGTTCGAGCAGCGGACCTGAGTTGCCGATGCAGGTGGTGCAGCCATAGCCGACCAGGTCGAAGCCCAGTTCGTCCAGGTAACGGGTCAGCCCGGCGGCGTTATAGTAGTCGGTGACCACCTTGGAACCTGGCGCCAGCGAGCTTTTTACCCATGGCTTGCGTTGCAGGCCCTTCTCCACGGCTTTTTTCGCCAGTAACCCGGCGGCCATCATCACGCTGGGGTTGGAGGTGTTGGTACACGAGGTAATCGCCGCGATTACCACCGCGCCGTTTTTCAGACGATAGCTCTGGCCGTTGTGCTGGTATTCGGCTTCACCGGTCAGTTGTTCGGCATTGCCCACTGCCACGCCACCGCCGCCTTCGCTTTCCAGACGGCTTTCTTCGACCTGGGCCGGCTTGAGTTGCAGGCCGAGAAAATCATCGAAAGCCTGGGCAACATCGGCCAGTGCAACCCGGTCTTGCGGGCGTTTCGGCCCGGCCAGGCTGGACTGTACTTCACCCATGTCCAGCGCCAGGGTGTCGGTGAACAGCGGCTCCTGGCCTGGCAGGCGCCACAGGCCCTGAGCCTTGCAATAGGCTTCTACCAGTTCGACCGTCTCGGCAGGGCGGCCCGACAGGCGCAGGTATTCCAGAGTGACCTCGTCAACCGGGAAGAAGCCGCAGGTGGCGCCGTATTCCGGGGCCATGTTGGCGATAGTGGCGCGATCCGCCAGCGGCAGTTCAGCCAGGCCGTCGCCGTAGAACTCGACAAATTTGCCCACCACGCCCTTTTTCCGCAGCATCTGGGTCACGGTCAGCACCAGGTCGGTGGCGGTGATGCCTTCCTTGAGTTTGCCGGTCAGCTTGAAGCCAATCACTTCAGGAATCAGCATCGACACCGGTTGGCCCAGCATTGCCGCTTCCGCCTCGATACCGCCGACGCCCCAGCCCAGCACCCCCAGGCCGTTGATCATGGTGGTGTGTGAGTCCGTGCCCACCAGCGTGTCAGGGAATGCGTAAGTGTGGCCGTCTTGTTCGTTGGTCCACACCGTGCGGCCCAGGTATTCAAGGTTGACCTGATGGCAAATACCCGTGCCCGGCGGCACCACACTGAAGTTGTCGAACGCGTCCTGGCCCCAGCGCAAGAACGCATAGCGTTCGCCATTGCGCTGCATCTCGATGTCGACGTTCTGCTTGAATGCGTCGTCCGAGGCATAGGTGTCGACCATCACTGAGTGGTCGATCACCAGATCCACTGGCGACAGCGGGTTGATCCGCTGTGGGTCGCCCCCGGCCTTGGCCACTGCTGCTCGCATCGCGGCTAGGTCGACCACCGCCGGCACGCCGGTGAAGTCCTGCATCAGGACCCGGGCCGGGCGGTACTGAATTTCCCGATCCGAGCGGCGTTCTTTGAGCCAGTCGGCCAGCGCCTGGAAGTCCTCGCCGCTGACAGTCTGGCCGTCTTCCCAGCGCAGCAGGTTTTCCAGCAGCACTTTGAGCGACATGGGCAGCTTGTCCAGATCACCCAGAGTGCGCGCGGCATCGGGCAGGCTGAAGTAGTGGTAGGTCTTGTTATGAAGGTCCAGGGTCTTGTGGCTTTTCAGGCTATCCAGGGAGGGCATTTAACGACTCCTTTAAACGGTAAGCGAACGGTGGCAGGCGAGCTTTTGTGACAGGTCTGGCTCAAGCGCTACTGTTGTTGTGGACCCACGCGGCACGTCAGAGGTTCAGCTTTTCAGCTATCATGCGCGGCTTTGATTGCGCAGGCTGGGAGTTGCCCGTGAATACGCTGTTTATGCATTGCCGGCCGGGTTTCGAGGGCGAAGTCTGTTCGGAGATATCCGATGTCGCAGCCCGCTTGAATGTGGCCGGTTACGCCAAGGCCAAACCTGACAGTGCTTGCGCGCAGTTCATTTGCCTGGAGCCCGACGGCGCTGCAAGGCTGATGCAAGGCCAGCGCTTTGACCGGCTGATCTTCCCGCGTCAGTGGGCGCGGGGGGCGTTTGTCGAGTTACCGGAGACCGACCGCATCAGCGTGCTGCTGGAGCATCTGCAGGAGTGGCCGGTGTGCGGCAGCCTGTGGCTGGAGGTGCTGGACACCAATGACGGTAAAGAGCTGTCGACCTTCTGCCGCAAGTTCGAAGTGCCGCTGCGCAAAGCCTTGAGCAAGGCTGGCAAGCTGCGCGACGACGCCAGCCTGCCGCGCCTGCTGCTGACGTTCAAGAGTGGTCGCGAGGTGTTTCTGGGGCTGGCTGAGGCCGCTAACAGCGCCATGTGGCCGATGGGCATCCCGCGCCTGAAGTTTCCCCGCGAGGCGCCCAGCCGGTCGACCCTCAAGCTCGAAGAGGCCTGGCACCACTTCATCCCGCGCGACCAATGGGAGCAGCGGCTGTCTGATGACATGACCGGTGTTGACCTGGGCGCAGCACCCGGTGGCTGGACCTATCAACTGGTGCGTCGCGGCATGCTGGTCACCGCCATCGACAACGGCCCGATGGCCGAAAGCCTGATGGACACCGGCCTGGTGCAGCACCTGATGACCGACGGTTTTACCTGGAAGCCGCGCCAGACTGTCGACTGGATGGTCTGCGATATCGTTGAAAAGCCGGCGCGCAGCGCTGCGCTGCTGGAAACCTGGCTGGGCGAGGGGTTGTGCCGTGAAGCGGTGGTCAACCTCAAGTTGCCGATGAAACAGCGCTACGCTGAGGTGCGGCGCCTGCTCGATCGCATTGAAGAGGGTTTCAAGGCGCGCGGGGTGAGGGTTTCGATCGGCTGCAAGCAGCTGTATCACGACCGCGAGGAAGTGACCTGCCATTTGCGTCGGCTGGATCTGGTTCGCTCTTGAGCGATCCGATAGCTGAAGCATCCCGACACTATTTGCTCGTTTGTGGAGTCATCCATGTCTGAACCCGTTGAAAACCTTGCTGCCGACGCCACCCTGGACGCGAGCGGCCTCAATTGTCCCGAGCCGGTAATGATGCTGCACCAGAAGGTCCGTGACCTGGCTGCCGGCGGTTTGCTCAAGGTGATCGCCACCGACCCCTCGACCCAGCGTGACATTCCCAAGTTTTGTGTGTTTCTGGGCCACGAACTGATCGAGCAGCAGGTGGCTGGCAGCACTTACCTGTACTGGATCCGCAAGAAAGCCGATTGACGGTCATAACGGCGGCTTATCATTTTATTCCCGATTGCGGAGCATCCCATGCAGATCGTTGCTGACGAAAATATCCCGCTGCTTGACGCCTTCTTCGCCGGGCTTGGCAGCATTCGCCGCCTGCCCGGCCGGGCCATCGACCGTGCGGCGGTGGCGGATGCCGATATCCTGCTGGTGCGTTCGGTGACCCAGGTCGACCGCGCCTTGCTTGAAGGCAGCCCGGTGCGATTTGTCGGCACCTGCACGATCGGCACTGATCACCTGGAGCTTGGTTACTTTGCCGAGGCCGGCATTCAGTGGGCCAGCGCGCCGGGCTGCAATGCCCGTGGCGTGGTGGACTATGTGCTGGGCAGCCTGCTGACCCTGGCGGAAATCGAAGGCGTCGAGTTGCCCGGCCGCACCTACGGCGTGGTCGGCGCCGGCCAGGTG
Source organism: Pseudomonas sp. LJDD11 (assembly GCF_024584215.1). Classification (NCBI taxonomy): domain Bacteria; kingdom Pseudomonadati; phylum Pseudomonadota; class Gammaproteobacteria; order Pseudomonadales; family Pseudomonadaceae; genus Pseudomonas; species Pseudomonas sp. LJDD11. Next base: position 35,609 of record NZ_JANJFL010000024.1, on the reverse strand, counting down.
GGTGGGCGGCTGGTCAGCGTCCTGCGTGGCCTGGGCTGGAACGTGCTGGTGTGTGACCCGCCTCGGCAAAAGGCCGAAGGTGGCGACTTTGTCAGTCTTGAAGAGATCATCCGCCGGTGCGACGTCATCAGCGTGCATACCCCGCTGGAGCGTGGCGGGGACCATCCGAGCTGGCACTTGTTCGACCGCCAGCGCTTGCAAAACCTGCGTCCAGGCGCCTGGCTGATCAATGCCAGTCGCGGTGCGGTGGTGGATAACCAGGCGCTGCACGATGTGCTGCTTGCCCGCGATGACCTGCAGGCGGTGCTGGATGTCTGGGAAGGTGAGCCGCAGGTGCATGTCGCGCTGGCCGAGCTGTGTACACTGGCGACCCCACACATCGCCGGTTACAGCCTTGATGGCCGGCAGCGCGGCACCGCACAGATCTATCAGGCGCTGTGCGCGTTTCTCGGTCAGCCGGCCAGCATTGAACTGCAAGACCTGCTGCCCCGCCCATGGCTGGCCCAGGTTGGTCTGGATGCCGAAACGGACCCGGCCTGGGCGCTGGCCATGCTGTGCCGGGGTGTTTATGACCCGCGCCGCGACGATGCGGATTTTCGGCGCACTCTGGAAGGCGGCACCGATAGCCAGCGCCTGGCATTCGATGCGCTGCGCAAACACTACCCGCCGCGCCGTGAGATCGATGCGTTGCAGGTCCGGCTGCAAGGGCAGGGCGCTCATGCTCAACTGTTGCAGCAGATGGTCAAGGCACTGGGTGCCACGGTGCTCTGACCAGCAGGCAAAAAAAAGCCCGACTGAAAAGTCGGGCTTTTTTTGAGCGGTGGTTATTCCTGTTTGTCAGGAGTGATCCAGTGCTTGTCGCATTCCTGACAGGCCTGCTGCACCATCGCTTCGGTAATCAGCACTTCTTTGCCGTGCTCATCCAATACTGCCCCGCCGACCGGCAGGCTCGGAGTGGAACGAATGACTTCGACCTGGTTGCTGTTGTCTTGCAAGCTCATGATCCTTCTCCTTATCAGGTGTAGCCGTTCAAACTAGCCATGCTCTGTGACTGCGCCATGACATCCGCCCACCGTTGGGCCGATGCCTGATTGCAGCAGAGGTTTGCGTAAATCTCCAGTCGGTGACCAGCGAACACAGCGCTTGCGGGCAGACTCGCCGTCACAAGGTGTGTAGCCTGCGCCTATTGTGTGAGCTTAACAGGTGGCCAAAGTTCATGGTTTCAGTGTTACGCGGTAATCCGGCTCAGTCTCTGAGCCTGGTGTGGCGCTTTATTTCTCCTTATCGCTGGCGGGTTGGGGCGGCGCTATTGGCACTGCTGGTCACGGCAGGGATTACCCTGTCGATGGGGCAGGGCATCCGTTTGCTGGTCGATCAGGGCTTCATGACCCGCTCGACCGAACTGCTGAACCAGTCCATTGGTTTGTTTTTGCTGCTGACGCTGGGGCTGGCGGTCGGTACGTTCGTGCGTTTTTATCTGGTCTCGTGGATCGGCGAGCGGGTGGTCGCCGATGTGCGCAAAGCGGTGTTCGAGCACCTGATCGACCTGCATCCGGGGTTTTACGAGCACAATCGCGGCTCGGAAATACAGTCGCGGCTGACCGCCGATACCGCCTTGTTGCAGTCAGTGGTCGGTTCATCGCTGTCAATGTTTTTGCGCAGCGCCTTGATGGTCATTGGCGGCATTGTGTTGCTGTTCGTCACCAACCCGCGCTTGACCAGTATCGTGGTGGTTTCCCTGCCCTTGGTGTTGGCGCCAATCCTGATTTTCGGCCGGCGGGTTCGGCGCCTGTCACGGCTCAATCAGGATCGGGTCGCGGATGTCGGCAGCTACGTGGCCGAGACGCTGGGTCAGATCAAGACCGTGCAGGCCTACAACCATCAGGCCCAGGACCGGCAGCGCTTCAGCGGTACGGTGGAGCAGGCGTTCGATATCGCGCGTCGGCACATCTTGCAACGAGCCTGGCTGATTACGCTGGTGATCGTGCTGGTGTTGGGCGCGGTGGCGGTCATGCTCCGGGTTGGCGGCATGGACGTCATAGAAGGGCGCATTACCCACGGTGAGCTGGCCGCCTTTGTGTTCTATGCCTTGGTGGTCGGCACCTCATTTGGAACGATCAGTGAAGTGATTGGCGAGTTGCAACGTGCTGCCGGGGCCGCGCAACGGATTGCCGAGCTATTGCAGGCACGCAGTGAAATTGTTGCCCCCGCCCCCCAGGTGCAGGCCTTGCCGGGGCGGGTCAGCGGTCGCCTGGCGTTGGACAATGTCGGCTTCAGCTATCCGTCGCGGCCCGAGCATCCAGTGCTCAAGGGCCTGAGCCTGGAGATCGAGGCCGGAGAAACGCTGGCGCTGGTTGGTCCCTCCGGGGCTGGCAAGTCGACGCTGTTCGATCTGCTGTTGCGCTTCTACGACCCGCAGCAGGGTGAAATCCGTATCGAAGGCGTGCCTGTGCGGCAACTGAATTTGCACGAGCTGCGCCGCAGCTTTGCCATCGTCGCGCAAACTCCGGCACTGTTTTTTGGCAGTGTTGCAGACAACATTCGATATGGTCGCCCCCAGGCTACGGACGAGCAGGTTGAAGCTGCAGCGCGAATGGCCCACGCCCATGAGTTTATCCAGCAGATGCCGGAGGGCTATCGTACCCACTTGGGTGAAGGCGGTTTGGGACTGTCAGGCGGGCAGCGGCAACGTCTGGCGATTGCCCGTGCGCTGCTGGTCGATGCGCCAATCCTGCTGCTCGACGAAGCCACCAGTGCCCTGGATGCGCAAAGCGAACACTTGATTCAGCAGGCTCTGCCCGGCCTGATGCAGGGCCGTACTACGCTGGTCATCGCCCACCGCCTGTCGACCGTTCAAAACGCCGACCGCATCGCGGTGCTGGATCAGGGGCAGTTGGTCGCGGTAGGCACGCACCGCGAACTGATCGCCAGCAACCCGCTGTACGCGCGGCTGGCAGCGTTGCAATTCAATGTGGAGGGGTAGTTGGGGGCAGGACCGGCCGGGTGCGAGCCGCATGAGCAGCCAAGCAGCCTGACCGGTCCTGAGCGGCATTCAATCAGCGGTATTCACACAGGTAAGCGGTGTCGACGCTGACCTTCAACTGGAATTTGCTGTTGGCCGGTACGTTGAACAGGCTGCCCGAGGCAAAGGTCTGCCACTGTTCGCTACCCGGCAGCTTGACGATCAGCTCGCCAGAGATGACGTGCATGATTTCGGCCTGTGCGGTACCGAACTCATACTCACCCTTGGCCATCACGCCAATGGTAGCCGGACCTTCAGCCTGAGCGAATGCAATGGACTTGACGGTGCCGTCGAAATACTCGTTGACCTTGAACATGGTGAATCCTTGGAAAAGGCTGAAAAATGGCCGCTCAGTATGCCCAAGCCGTTTGCCTGCGTCACTCTTATCAGGCGGGCGTCAGTTGGGCAGTATCAAGGGCAGAAGACGCGCAGTATTGCGTGCATCGACCAGGGCCCGGTGTTGCTGGCCGCTGAAATGCATGCCGGCCAGTTGCAGGGCGTTATTGAGCCCGACCGGGCGCTGCAACTGGCGGGCCTGGGCAAAACGGTCTTTCAGATTGACGTAGGGTAATTCGTGCAAGGCGCTATCGAGTTGATGGCTGCGCCATTCCTGTTGCAACTGGCGATGATCGTAATCACCCCAACTGGCCCAGCCCACCACCCGCGCCTGATGATGGCTCAGCCAGCGTTCGAACTGCGGCCAGACACTCTCCAGCGGCTCGGCGCTGTCGATATCGTGCTGGCTGATATGCGTCAGCTCGCGGCAGAAGTGGGTCAGCAGCGGTCGGCGCGCCGGACGCACAAACCGTTCGAAGTGGTCCAGCTCCCGCCCATACTGATTCACCAGGGTGGCACCGATTTCGATGATCTCCATTTCCGCGACCGGCCAACCGCCTTCCTCGGTGGTGGCCTCCAGGTCAATCACCAGCCAATGCGGCATGCTCTAGCTCCCATCCAACGGTTTCGATATACAGACAACAGCCTCCAGCGTAGTCATGTTCGCCCCGGTATGCGCAAGGAGGTTCTACATCGACCGCGAACACCATTAAATGTGCCAGGCTGGACGATCATTGGTCTGAATTATGCCGGGGCATTGATGCGTCGGGCAGCATAGGCGAAGCGTCAGGAGCGTGCTGGTTGTACATAGCCTTGTTGTGTAAACGGATAAAACCGCATAGCGTGTGGCAATTTGTCACTGTACGCGTTCCATGATGACTTTATCTCGCCCGTTGATGTTCCTGGCAGCAGGAGTCTTGCTGACAGCCGCAGATCATGCTGGCGCTGCTCAGTTGGTCAGGGTCGGCGCTGCGCATTTTCCGCCCTATGTCGTGCGCCCCGAGAAAAGCGATCAGCAAGGGTTGCTCCCGCAACTGCTGGCCAGCCTCAACCGTAGCCAGTCCACGTACAATTTTGTGATGGTCCCGACCTCGGTCACCCGTCGCTTTCGCGACTTTGCCCAAGGGCGCGTGGACCTGGCGATATTTGAGAACCCGCAATGGGGCTGGCGCGACATTGCACATACCGCGGTGGACCTGGGCCTGGAAGACGAAGAAGTGTTCGTCGCGCGCCAGGTGCCGGGGCGTGGGCAGGACTACTTTAATGAGCTATCTGGCAAGCATCTGGCGCTGTTCAACGGCTATCACTATGCGTTTGCCCAGTTTAATGCCAGCCCCGATTACCTGACGGCCCATTTCAAGGTGACACTGACCTACTCGCATGAGAGCAACCTGTTGATGCTCAACCGGGGGCGGGTGGATATTGCCCCGATGACCCGGTCATTCTTGCGTGACGCGGCACTGCGTGGGGTGGTGAATGCCGATGAATTACTGATTTCAGAGCGCGTGGATCAAGTCTATCGTCACTATGCACTGATACAGCCCGGCAGCCCTATCAGTGGTGCCGAACTGACCCGACTGCTGCGCCTGTTGCATGACAGCGGGCAGATGAAGCAGATTTTCAGCCCCTATGACATTCGGCAGGTCAGTGCCGCCCGTTCGAAAGCCCCGGTGGGCCTGTCAGCGAACGCGGCGGCACATTTGCAGTAGATACTGTGAGTTGTCGGGCTGCTCCCAGCGGTCTAACAACAGTATTGGGTTAGCGGTCTTTGGCTTCCTTGGCATCCATTTCGGCATTGCGTTCATGGACGCGCTTGAGCTGCTCTTCGGTCAGGGGCAGTTTGTGCGCAGTGTCACGCAACAATAGCAATCCGCCGACAATAGAACCGATCGCGATGATCAGGATCAACCAGGCATACCAGGGCATAGCGTGCACTCCTTTTGCTGATACTCGTTTGAGATGTTGCTGAGGCTATTGGTTCCAGTGCGTTAACCCTTGCGCCGGTCGTGCAGCCAATGCCCCGTGGGGCGAGCGGATCGGCTACAATGCGCGCCGATTTCGACTTACCTGAGAACCCGCTCATGTCCGTTTGCCAGTCCCCTGTCATTGTTGCCCTGGATTTCCCGACCCGTGAAGCGGCGCTGCGCCTCGCCGATCAGCTCGATCCTAAGCTATGCCGGGTCAAAGTCGGCAAAGAACTGTTCACCAGCAGCGCATCGGGCATCGTCGCCAGCCTGTGCGAGCGTGGCTTTGAAGTATTTCTCGACCTGAAATTCCACGACATCCCCAACACCACCGCCATGGCGGTCAAGGCCGCAGCAGAAATGGGCGTATGGATGGTCAACGTACACTGTTCCGGTGGTTTGCGCATGATGCAGGCTTGCCGCGATGTCCTTGACCAGCGCAGTGGCCCGCAGCCGTTGCTGATCGGGGTGACCGTACTGACCAGTATGGAGCGTGAAGACCTGGCCGGTATCGGTCTGGATATCGATCCGCAGGAGCAGGTTCTGCGTCTGGCAGCCCTGGCCGAAAAGGCTGGCATGGATGGTCTGGTGTGTTCGGCCCAAGAGGCCCGCGCACTCAAGGCGGTGCATCCGGCGCTGCAACTGGTGACCCCCGGCATTCGCCCGGCCGGCAGCGCCCAGGACGATCAACGCCGCATCCTGACCCCGCGCCAAGCGCTGCAAGCCGGTTCCGATTACCTGGTGATCGGCCGTCCGATCAGTCAGGCCGCCGACCCGGCCCAGGCACTGGCCGCAGTGGTTGCAGAGCTGGCTTGAGGTTCAGATCTTCAGCACCAGTTTGCCGAAGTTCTCGCCGCTGAACAGCTTGAGCAGGGTGTCGGGAAAGGTTTCCAGTCCTTCGACCACATCCTCGCGGCTGCTCAGGCGGCCCTCGGCCATCCAGCCGGCCATCTCCCGGCTGGCTTCGGCATAGCGTGCCGCGTAGTCCAGTACCACGAAGCCCTCCATGCGCGCGCGATTGACCAGCAGCGACAGGTAGTTGGCCGGGCCTTTGATCGCCGTGGTGTTGTTGTACTGGCTGATAGCGCCGCAGATCACCACTCGGGCCTTGGGCGCCAGACGCGCCAGCACGTGATCGAGAATCTCGCCGCCGACATTATCGAAAAACACGTTCACATCGTTGGGGCACTCGCGTTTCAGGGCTGCCGGGACGTCTTCGTTTTTGTAGTCGATGGCTGCGTCGAAGCCCAGTTCGTCGACCAGCCAGGCGCATTTTTCAGCGCCGCCAGCGATGCCCACGACCCGGCAGCCTTTGATTTTGGCGATCTGCCCGGCAATGCTGCCCACCGCACCGGCCGCACCGGAGATCACCACGGTCTCGCCCGTTTGTGGCTGTCCGACCTCCAGCAAGGCGAAGTACGCGGTCATGCCGGTCATGCCCAGTGCCGAAAGGTAGCGGGGCAGGGGCGCCAATTGCGGGTCGATGCTGTAGAAGCCTTTGGGCGCCCCGAGAAAGTAGTCTTGTACGCCCAGTGCCCCTTGCACATGATCGCCCACCGCAAAGCGCGGGTGTTGCGAGGCCAGCACCTCACCGACGCCCAGCGCGCGCATTACCTCGCCCAGGCCCACAGGCTCGATATAGGACTTGCCCTCGTTCATCCAGCCGCGCATGGCCGGGTCCAGTGACAGGTAGTGGTTACGCACCAGGATCTGGCCTTCTTCAAGCTCTGCAAGCGGAGCCTGCTCGAAGTGGAAGTCGTCCCGGGTTACCGGGCCGACAGGGCGTCTGGCAAGTACAAAGCGGCGGTTGGTCGGCTGGGTCATGGTGGTTGCTCGGTCGACAGAGTGAAAATTCATTGAAGCCGCTGATGCGCCTGCGAGCAAATGCCAAGAGCTGCTGTGCTGCGTTCTGGCGCAATCACCACGCTTGAGTCGCAGGCGTGGCTGCTCTACATTGCAGGTTTGCCAACTGCCTGGAATGTCTTGATGTCTAGCCTGACGCTGCCTACCGTTCACCCCAAGGTTCTGCGTCCGGGCGATGCGGTGGCGCTGGTTTCGCCTTCAGGGCCTGTGGCCGCCGAGAAGATCGAGGCCGCCGCACGGGTACTCGAAAGCTGGGGGCTACGGCCCCGCATCTACCCCCATGCTTACGAGCGCCATTCGTTCTATGCCGGCACCGACGCGCAGCGCATCAGCGACCTCAATCACGCGCTTGGCGACCCGCACATTCGTGCAGTGATCTGCAATCGTGGCGGCTATGGCGTGCAACGAATTCTCAATGAGGTTGACCTTGAGGCGGTGCGCCGTGACCCCAAGTTGCTCAGTGGTTTCTCCGACATCACGGCATTGCATGGGCTGCTCTGGGCGCAAGCGCGGCTGGCCAGTGTGCACGGGCCGGTGGCCAACCAGCTTGGTCACAATCCCCTGATGGCCAGCGGTCTGCGCCATGCGTTGATGAGCACCGAACCGGTTTTGCTGCAGGCTGATCCCAACGCCGGCACTGGCAGCGTACGCACCCGCGGTCGGGCGACCGGCACCTTGCTGGGCGGTAACCTGAGCATGCTCAGCACCTGTATCGGTACACCGTTCATGCCGGATATGGACGGTGCAATTCTGCTATTGGAAGATGTGGGTGAGGCCGCGTATCGGGTGGACCGGTTGTTGACTCATCTGGGTAATTGCGGTTTGCTGCAGCGGCTCAACGGCATTGCCTTGGGCGATTTCAGCGTGCCGGCGCATGCCGCGGGCAGCATTAGCCCCGCCGATGTGTTGCTCGAGCGTCTTGGCAGCCTGGGCATTGCGGTGCTGGGCGGTTTGCCGGTCGGCCACGGTGAGGTCAATCAGGCGGTGCCGCTGGGGACTCGGGCGGTGCTGGACGTCGAAGCCGGTACCTTGCTGGTCGAGTCTGCGAACGTGGCCTGACCTGCCCCCGCATAGGGCCGCAACGATCGTTGGCGGCCTTTGCTGATCCTGAAAGCGACCTTCGCATAGCTAATTGCCACCTCTGACCCATTCCCTGCTTGTGCGGCTGACCGCCCGGCGCGAATCTGCACGGATATCGCGGGCTTGCGTGGCATGACGAGCTTATATGGGGATGGGATGCTATGAGGTCGACCGGATTTACCCACTTGGGGATGGCCAAGAAGTTGGGGTTGGGCTTTGGCCTGGTGTTGCTGCTCACCGCCTTGGTGGCCGGTATCGGTGTCTGGTCGCTGCAGCGTATCACTCAGCATTTCGATGGCCTCAAACAGACCTCGGCGCTCAATACGGCGGTACTTGGCGTGCGTGTGCTGGAGCAGGATTACGCGCTGCGCAGCGATCCGAAGCTCATCGAGCAGTTGCATGCGCAGTTGCAGGCTCTTGATGAGCGTGCTGCGGCCCTCAAGATTCTCATGCCTGGCAATGCTGCGGTGGTGGAGCGCGTGCAACAAGCCCTGGTGGCCTATCGCAGTTCGTTCGATGCCTATGTAGATATCAACCAAAGCAAAGACCTGGCACTGGAAATGGCCAACTGGTCAGTCTCCAGTGTGTCCAACAGTCTGGAGTTATTGCAGTCAGGACTGACCGACGATGGCACCTGGACCCTGAAGGACTCTCAGGGCCAGGATGGCGCGCAATTTATCGAACAGGCCGGCAAGATCAGCCAGGTCGGGCGCCTGATGTTGCTCGCCATGGACGAGGCCAGGGTGCGCCTGGAAAAAAACCGCCGCACTGGAACAGGCGAAGAGGCCGCTACCGGCACGATCGAACAAGCGCAGCAGGCCAGTGCGCTGGCCGAGGAACTCAAGTCGGCGATCACCGATCCTGGCTACCAGGCCGTGATCAATGAGGTGGTCGGTCACATCGCCAATTTCAACGAAAAGCTCAAGGAGTACACCGAGCTGCTGGGCAAACAGGCTGGTGTGGCGACACAACTGGGCGAGAGTGCTCGTCAGGTGGTCGAGCTGGTGGGGCAAGCCTACGCTGCCGAAGACCAGTCAATGCAAGCTCAACTGCGCGCCGACACTCTGTTGATCATTGGCTCCTCCATTGCCGCATTGCTGGTAGGGCTGCTGGCTTCGTGGCTGATCACCCGGCTGATTGTCGCGCCACTGCGGCTGGTGATCGGTCAGGCGCAGCGCATCGCTGCCGGAGACCTCAGTGGCCGTGTTGAGGTGGACCGGCGTGATGAAATTGGCCAGTTGATGGCGGCCATGCAGCAGATGAGTAACGGCCTGAGCCAGATCGTCAGTGGCCTGCAGGCGGGCATCGAGAAGCTTGCCCACTCGGCCCATGAGCTGTCAGCAGTGACCGAGCAGACCAATCTGGAGGTCGGCAGTCAGAAGGAAGAAACCGAGCAGGTCGCCACGGCCATGAACCAGATGACCGCTACCGTGCATGATGTGGCGCGCAATGCCGAAGAGGCCGCGCTGGCCGCGCAGAGCGCTGATGAGAAAGTCAGCAGTGGCCAGGCTGTGGTGCGTCAGAGCATGCAGTGTATCGATGCGCTGTCACGCTCTTCGGCGTCTGCCTGTGAGGGGATCGAAAACCTCAGCGCGCAGGTGCAGAACATCGATCAGGTGCTGGGGGTGATCAAAAGTGTCGCTGAACAGACCAACCTGCTGGCGCTCAACGCCGCCATCGAGGCCGCGCGGGCCGGTGAACAGGGCCGGGGTTTTGCCGTGGTGGCAGATGAGGTGCGGGCGTTGGCACGGCGTACCCAGCAGTCCACCGAGGAAATCGAAAGCCTGGTGGCCAGCTTGCGTGGCGGTGCACGGGCTTCGGTGGAACAGATCCAGAGCAGTGGTGAGCTGGTCAAGCGCGCGGTGGGTGAAGCGCAGCAGACCGAGCGTGCATTGAGCAGTATTGCCAGTGCGGTATCGACCATCCAGCAGATGAATCAGCAGATCGCCGCCGCTGCCGAACAGCAAAGCTCGGTGGCCGAGGAAATCAACCGCAGCGTCACCAGCATTCGCAGCAGCGCCGATCAATCGGCGCTGGCCATGCGCGGCAACGCCGCCTCAAGCGTAGAGTTGGCGGCGCTGGGCAATGAGCTCAAAGGCATGGTCGGGCATTTTCGTTTGTAGCGTCGGCGCTGTTGCGTTGCGGTAGCGTTTGCTCAGCCCTTGCGTACATTAAGAATCAGCAGGGTCAGGCCGCCGGCAACAATTCCCCAGAACGCCGAGCCGACCGAAAACAGGGTCAGGCCTGAAGCAGTGACCATAAAAGTGATCAAGGCCGCTTCGCGCTCGTTGGGCTCGCTCATGGCCACGGTCAGGCCGTTGATGATCGAGCCGAACAACGCCAGCGCAGCGATCGATAGCACCAGCTCTTTCGGGAAGGCCGCGAACAGCGCGGCCAGGGTCGCGCCATACAGGCCGGCAATGGCATAGAACACCCCGCACCAGATCGCAGCGGTATAGCGTTTGCTTTTGTCTTCGTGGGCATGCGGGCCGGTGCAAATGGCTGCGCTGATGGCCGCCAGGTTGATGCCGTGGCAGCCAAACGGTGCCGTCAGCAACGAGGCCAGGCCTGTGGTGGTGATCAGTGGCGAGGCGGGGGTGTGATAGCCATCGGCGCGCAGTACCGCAATCCCTGGCATATTCTGCGAGGCCATGGCGACCACGAATAGCGGAATGCCGATGCTGATGGTAGCGGCCAGCGAGAAGCTGGGTGTGGTCCACACGGGTACGGCCAGCTCCAGAACGAAGCCGCTGAAATTCAATAGCCCCAGCGCGGCGGCCAGCGCAATCCCCACCAGCAACGCTGCCAGTACGCTGTAGCGCGGCGAAACGCGTTTGACCAGCAGATAGGTAAAGAACATGCCCAGCACCAGGCCGGTGCGGTGTTGCGCGGCGACAAAAATATCACTGCCGATCTTGAACAGAATGCCGGCCAGCAGCGCAGCGGCCAGCGAGGCGGGCAAGCGCTTGACCAGCCGCTCGAAACTGCCGGTCAGGCCGCACAGGGTCACCATCACCGCGCAGGTGATAAAGGCGCCTATAGCTTCCGGGTAACTTACACCGCCCAGGCTGGTCACCAATAACGCCGCACCCGGTGTCGACCAGGCGACGGTAATCGGTGTTCGATAGCGCAACGACAGGCCGATGCTGCACACCGCCATGCCCATGAACAGCGCCCATAGCCATGAAGAAATCTGCCCGCCGGTCAGGCCCGCCGCCTGGCCGGCCTGAAACATCAGCACCAGTGAGCTGGTGCAGCCGGTCATCATCGCGATGAAGCCGGCGACTACCGAAGATAGCGAAGAGTCAGCCAATGGACGCAGAGGAGTCTGCAGGGCGGTCTCGGACATGCGGGAATTTCCTTAAAGCGCGCAGGTAACAGGGCGCACAGCCTAAACCCAAGCCCGGCAGCGTATTGCGATACAGCGACAGGCGTATTGGCCCGTACAGTTGGCCGCCTGTCGTCAGCCCAGCGGCCCGTCACCTGGATGCTGGGTCTTGCCCAGCGCCTGGTTGACGGTCAGCCAGCCTTCGACAGCCTCCAGGCCCACCTCGGCAAATACTCTCTGCAAGAGCCTGACCTGCTCGCGACGCAGGGCGGCCTCGAACTTCTGCCCCTCGGCACTGAGCCCCAGCAGACGCTTGCGTTTGTCCGTTTCGGGCGTGGTGGTGTGCACCATGTTCATGGCAATCAACTGACGCAAGGGCACATTCAGTGCCTGTTTGCTGACCCCGAGCACGGTCAGCAGCTCCTTGACGCTGAGTTCCGGGTAGCGAGCGATGAAGAACAGGATGCGCTGGTGAACGCGACTGAACCCGCGTTTGGCCAGCATTTCATCCGGTTTTGCGGTGAACGCCTGATAGCCGAAGAAAAAAGCTTCCATGGCCATTTGTTGATTGGTGCAGTTTTTAAGGTCAAGCATGTTGACGTATCTGCCAATAGCATCGTAAGTTTTGGTCAACAATTTTGACGTATTCCCTTCTACCCGGCTACAGGTGAAAGTGATGGCTTTTTCTGAAAGAGTTTCACGCCTCAAAGGTTCCTTGATTCGCGAGATCCTTGCCGCTGCCCAGCGTCCCGAGGTCATGTCGTTTGCCGGTGGTCTGCCTGCCGAGTCGATGCTGCCGGCCGTACAGTGGGCCGAGATGCCGGTAGGTCTGGGTCAATACGGCATGAGTGAGGGCGAGCCGGCGTTGCGCGAAGCGCTGGCGGCCGAAGCGCGGGCGTTGGGGCTTGACTGTCAGGCCAGCCAGGTACTGGTTGTCAGCGGCTCGCAGCAGACTCTGGATCTGGCCGCCAAGCTGTACATCGATCGAGGCACCGAGATTGTCGTTGAGGGCCCCACCTATCTGGCCGCCTTGCAGATCTTTCAGTTGTTCGGTGCTGCCTGCCTTAGCGTACCGGTAGAAGCCGAAGGGCCCGACCTGGCAGCGTTGCGCCAGAAGCTCGAACAGCATGCACCCGCGTTCGCCTACCTGATTCCGACGTTTCAGAATCCGTCCGGCGTGCGTTACAGCGAACAACGTCGCGAGGCGGTAGCGGCGTTACTCGATGAGTTCGGTGTGACCCTGATCGAGGATGAACCCTATCGTGAACTGACCTTCGATGATGGCCGTGCCCGGCCCATCGTGGCGCGCTTGCGCAAGTCGAGCTGGATCTACACCGGTACTGTGTCCAAGACTCTGTTGCCCGGCCTGCGGGTCGGCTACCTGATTGCCAGTCCTGATCTGTTCCCGCACCTGCTGCGCTTGAAGCAGGCGGCCGATCTGCACACCAACCGCATTGGTCAGTGGCAGGCGCTGCAATGGATCGGCACCCAGCAATATCGCGATCATCTGGGTGTTTTGCGCGATTTTTACCGCGAGCGCCGTGATGCCTTTGACGCCGCCCTGCAGACCCATTTCACTGATCTGGCTGAGTGGAACACACCGCAAGGCGGGCTGTTCTTCTGGCTCACCCTGAAGCAACCGCTGGACACTCGCACCTTGCTGGATGCGGCGTTGGCCCAGGATGTAGCTTTCATGCCGGGTGAGCCGTTTTTTGCCGACCCGCAGGCGAACCCTGGATACCTGCGATTGAATTTCAGCCATATTGACCCGTCACGTCTGGACGAGGGGCTACGGCGTCTGGCTGACGTGGTGCGTCAAGCTCTGGCCAAGGGGCTGGTCAAGTAAGTGTCGATCGTCTTCAAAAGTGCATTGATTTCATGGGGGAACGGCTGATGTACAAGATTCATGGCGATTACAACTCCGGCAATTGCTACAAACTCAAGCTGATGCTCAGCTTGCTGGGCCAGCCTTATCAGTGGGTGCCGGTGGATATCCTCAAGGGTGAAACACAGACTCCGGAGTTCCTGCACAAGAACCCCAACGGCAAGATTCCGGTACTGGAGTTCGAAGACGGCACCTGCCTGTGGGAGTCCAATGCGATTCTCAATTTCCTGGCCGATGGCAGCGCCTACCTGCCAAGCGATGCGCGTTTGCGCACCCAGGTGCTGCAATGGCAGTTTTTCGAGCAATACAGTCACGAGCCCAGTGTCGCGGTGGCGCGGTTTATCCAGTTTTATCTTGGCCTGCCTGCCGAGCGGGCTGAAGAGCATCGGCGCAAGCTCAAGGAAGGCTACCGTGCGCTCGCCGTGATGGAGCAGCAACTGCAACGTACGCCGTTTCTGGTGGCTGAGCAGTTTTCTATTGCCGATATCACCCTCTACGCTTATACCCATGTCGCGCACCAGGGTGGTTTTGATCTGGCGCGGTATCCGGCCATTTCGAGCTGGCTCGAGCGGGTCCGGGCGCAACCTGGTTATGTCGGAATGCTGGACTGATCCGACGCTGGATCGCCTTGCCCGAGCGAGTGAAACCTAGACGCGCACGAATAGAAACTGCGTCTCTTTGCGTAAGATTTTTTACCTACTGATGAGGGGCTTTTCAGTAGGGCTTGCAGTGGCGCAGTTTCTGCAATACCCGCTCTCGCTCCGGAATCAATCGCAATGATTTTTCATGGCCCACTGCTGGCAAAGGTCGACAACACAATGGCTTTTTCCAGCAGGGGAGTAAGGGCTCATGCTCGACGTAATCCGGACCGCGGCGGTCATTGTTTTGCTGACGTTTGCTGTTCAGGCACGGGCCGACGACTGCGACGACAACCAGGCGGCGATGAATCGCTGTGCGGCGGTTGAGCTGGCAAGGCTTGACCGGCAACTGAACGAGACGTTCAAGAACCAGCTGGCCTGGTTACAGGACGCCCGAAAAAAACTCGAATTGCGCAGTGCACAGCGGCAGTGGATCGCCTTTCGTGATGCTGACTGTCTGTATCAGGTGGGTAAGCTGGCGGATGCCGGAACCCTTGGGCCGATGCTGCAAGCCCGTTGTCTGGCCGCGCATACCGAGGCAAGAGTCAGGCAGTTGCAGGCCTATACGGCCTGTCGCCAGCAGGGGTGCCCGCGTTGATTCAGTGCATCGAATGAAACACCGCGTCCGAGTTGATGTGCTCGGTGACATTGAGCCCGGCAGCCAGCAAATGCGCTTTGAGGTTGGCTGAGTTACTGACCACTGCCCAGGGTTGCTCGCTTGGCAGGTTTGGCTCGTCCAGGCTGCTCAGGGCCTCTAGCAGTTGTTCTGGGGTAATGTGCCAGGCCAGTATGCCGTCGTTTTTCCATCCTGCCTTATGAATGCCCAGCGCTTCGCATAGACGCTTTTTGCGCTCAGCGTCCTGTCGATCCTGCTGGCGGGAGCGCTCGATCAGCTCGACCGCTTGAGGGTCGGTGTACTTGCCCTCGCGCCAGATGATTTCACCGGTGCCCCATGCTTCGGGCGGGCAGTCCTTGCCGACAGGCGAGGGCAGAATGGTCGGGTTGATCTCCAGCGGATAGATGCGGCACACCAATGGGCGCTGTTCATAAATGGTACACAGGTTGTCGGCGCCCAGATTGGGGCAGCCGGCAACGATATCGGCTACCAGCAGGGTGATGACCTCTGCGTCCTGATCTCCAAAGCTGGCCGCAAACGCGCGCAAGGTCTGGTGCTGGTACTCTCCTGGCCTTCCTGACCACAGCGAGTCGCTGATGGTTTCGGTCATGAGTACCACATTGTCGCCGCGCGCTGCCCAGGCCTGCGCCTCATCGACCGTCAGTGGCACGTATTTGCCACGGCAGCATTTGCCACAGGCCGTGCAGTTGTACCTCAAGCCATCATCTGACATCGCAATCGATCTTCTGCCGGAGCGGTCGCTTTGGCTTGGGCATTAGATGAACACGCCGCGACCCGCTGATTTATCGAGGCAGGCAGCTTATCCGGCGGATTTGTATCCGTACCGTTAACATTTGTATCAAAATGAATACAACCGCCCCCGTGCCGTTCAGGACGGCCAGGGGGCTGTATTCAAGGCAGGAGGATTGAGCGCTTCAGACTGCGCCGAAGCGCTGATTGAGATAGTCGATGATGACTTTGGATTCGTACATCCAGGTCACTTTTTCGCCTTCCTGAATGCGCAGGCAGGGCACTTTGATCCGGCCACCTTCGTTGAGCAAAGCCTGGCGAGCGGTCTGGTCGTTCTTTGCGTCATGCAGTGCCACTGGCACATTGAGACGGTGCAGGGTGCGGCGGGTTTTTACGCAGAACGGGCAGGCATGGAACTGATACAGGCTCAGCTCTCGGGCGGCCTGCTCGACACTGGCCTGGGCCTGCGGGCTGCGCTTCTTGCGGGCCGGGCGGGTGATGAAGTCGCCGAAGACGATAAGTTGGCCAAGACCAACCCGCAGGGCTTTGATGATCACAGGCATACCTCTGAGTGTGGCGGAGCGGGCAGGGCACCAGGTGCCCTGCAGGGTTGGGGCTTACTTGATCAGGCTGAGAAACTCGCTGCGCGTGGCGGCGTTGTCGCGGAATTCACCGAGCATCACCGAGGTGATCATCGCCGAGTTCTGCTTCTCGACGCCGCGCATCATCATGCACATGTGCTTGGCTTCGATGACCACCGCAACGCCCAGGGCGCCGGTGACCTGCTGGATGGCTTCGGCAATCTGGCGGCTGAGGTTTTCCTGGATCTGCAGGCGGCGGGCATACATGTCGACAATGCGTGCGACCTTGGACAGGCCCAGTACCTTGCCGTTGGGGATATAGGCCACGTGAGCCTTGCCAATGAACGGCAGCAGGTGATGTTCGCACAGCGAATACAGCTCGATGTCCTTGACCATCACCATCTCGCTGGCATCGGAGCTGAACAGCGCATCGTTGGTGACTTCTTCGAGGGTCTGCTGATAGCCGCGGCACAGGTACTGCATGGCCTTGGCAGCGCGTTTTGGCGTATCGAGCAGGCCTTCGCGGGTGACGTCTTCACCCAGTTGACCCAAGATGTCGGTGTAATTCTGTTCCAGTGTCACGGGGCTGTGTTTCCGTATGGATAGCGATCAGGGCGCACATATTACCCGAGCCGGACGGTCAGGTGTATGGCCGCTGTGCAAATCGGTCAGGCACAATGTCCTCGTCTTACGTCCGTGTATCCGTTTGCTTACCATCGTGCGACTCGCTCGCTACCTACTTTTACCCCGCCATGCAGTCTCATGCGGCAGGTCATTCCTGACCCTGATTCGAGAGTATGAAACGCATGTTGAGTCGAGTAGTGAAAATTGCGATGGTCGTTGCCGTCTTGTCGGTCGTAACCGGCTGCTGGCCGTTCTGGGGGCCGGGGCCGGGTGGGCACGGGGGTGGCGGTGGTGGCCATCATCAGGGTGGGCCGGGCGGCCATGGCGGGCCGGGCGGCGGTGGGCCAGGTTTTGGCCCGCGCTGAGTCTGCCATGTGGGGGGCTGCGGCGCGACGTTACTCGTCGCGCCCTTCAAGCATGGTCCGCCGCAACATCACATAGACCGCGCCCGCTCCGCCATGCCGTGCCTGGCATGAGCAAAAGCCCAGCACCTGCGGGTGCTGACGCAGCCAGGTGTTGACGTGGCTTTTGATCATCGGCCGCTTGCCATCGAGGCGCACCGCCTTGCCGTGGGTGACACGCACGCAGCGGATTTCAAGCCTGGTGGCTTCGGCAAGAAACGCCCAGAGGGTTTCGCGAGCGACTTCCACGTTCATGCCATGCAGGTCCAGGCTGCCTTCGAAACTGATCTGGCCCAGTTTCAGCTTGCGCATCTGCCCTTCCTGAACCCCGTCACGGGCCCAGTGCAGAACGTCCTCCGGGCCTACATCAATAACGAACTGATCGGACAGGCCATCGACCTTGATCGACTCGTGGCTGGCGGTGGCCGACTCGCGCAAACGACTGAGCTGGCGGCGGTCAGCCTTTGCCTTGCCGGTGTCGGCATAAGCCTGCTCGATACGCTTGACGCCACGCATCTCGTTCTTGAACAGGGAAAAATCATCGTCTTGCATGCAGGGCCTCCCCTAAGCCATCCAGTTCAACGGGCCATGATGCGGGCTGTTTCATGGCAAACAGCCCGGGAAGCGTCAAATCAGGTCTTTGGTCAGTGCGAGGGTGGCGAAGTTGTCCGCCATGATCGCCATTTCGGTACGGTGCACGACGTGCGCGCTGACCACGCCGTCTGGGGTCGGCAGGTCGCGGGTGGCACAGGCATCGTCGACCAGCGTGCAGCGATAGCCGTAGTCCTTGGTGGCACGTACGGTTGTACTGATGCTCGAATGGCTCATGAAACCGCACACGATCAGGTCCAGGCGGCCCAGGCTTTGCAGCAGATCATGCAGGCCGGTGCCATTGAAGGCATTGGGCAGGCGTTTTTCGACGACGTGTTCACCGGGCAGCGGCAGCAGTTCCGGGACCAGTTGGCCACGCTCGCCTTGCGGGTCGAACAGACCGCCCACAGTACCCAGATGGCGGATGTGCACGATCGGGCATTTGGCGGCACGTGCCTTTTCTACCAGCAGGCCGATGTTGGTCAGTGCCTCATGGACGCCGCTCAGCGCCAGCGGACCGCTGAGGTACTCTTTCTGGGCATCGATGATAATCAGCGTGGCATTGCTCAGGCTGGCCTGGGCGTGAACCCGGCCGCTGAGTTGAAACATGGTCTTGGGAGAAGACATGGGGGCTCCTTCAAGTGGGGCTTGGGGACGCCTCTAAAAACTGCCCGCGTTGCCGGCCTTGCCAACACGTTTAGAGGTGCCCTTTTTGGCGCATTGTCCTCTCCCCGAGTCATTCTGTGAATCTTGACAATTGAGAACCGCGGTTTTAGCGGGCTGCAGGGCAGAAGATGGAGCAAAAGGTGATGGCTGTTTGCCTTGCTGGATGTTGCGCAATGGTAGACACTCCGTTGCTTTACGTCACTCGCGGGTTTGCGAGTCCTGCTAGAATCGCCCGCCGTTTTCCTCCAAGGAGCTTGCCCATGATCACTTCCCGTTTGCGCACCATACGCGATCATATCCGCTGGGCCGTCAGCCGCTTTCACGAGGAAGACGTATTTTTCGGGCACGGCACCGACAATGCCTGGGACGAAGCACGGCAACTGGTGCTTGGCGCCCTGAGCCTGCCTTGGGAGATTGCCGACAGCTATCTGGATTGCCGCCTGGAAATCGACGAGATTTCCGAACTGCAGCGGCTTATTCGCCGCCGTATCGATGAGCGTGTGCCAACCCCTTATCTGTTGGGGGAGGCGTGGTTCTGCGGCATGTCGTTCATTGTCGATGACCGTGTGTTGATCCCGCGTTCTCCGATTGCCGAACTCATTGAGGACGGTTTTCAACCCTGGCTGGCCCAGGAGCCAGCGCGGATTCTGGACCTGTGCACCGGCTCGGGCTGTATCGGTATTGCCTGTGCCGACGTGTTCCAGGATGCAGAGGTGGTGCTGGCCGACCTGTCCTATGCCGCACTGGAAGTGGCTAATCAGAATATCGAGCGCCATGGTGTGGATTCGCGGGTCTACACCGTGCAGGGCGATGGCTTCGATGGCCTGCCAGGGCAGCGCTTCGACCTGATCGTGTCCAATCCGCCGTATGTCGATGCCGAAGATTTCGCTGACATGCCGGATGAGTTCCAGCATGAGCCTGAACTGGCCCTGGCCTGCGGCAGCGATGGCTTGAACCTGGTGCGCCGCATGCTCGCCGAGGCGGCTGACCACTTGACCGAGAAAGGCTTGCTGATCGTTGAGGTAGGCAACAGCCAGGTGCATGTCCAGGCGCTGTATCCAGAGGTCGATTTCGCCTGGCTGGACTTCAAGCGCGGTGGTCACGGGGTGTTCATGCTCTCGGCCGAGCAGTGCCGCGAGCATCGCGCGCTGTTCGAGTCGCGTCTGTAAGACGCTACCGCCAAGGCCGGGCCAATTCCCGGCCTTATCGGCTTAGCGATGCGTGGCGATCCAGATCAACAGCCCGGCCTGAAACACCGCAAAGGTCACCAGGCAGGCGATGGTAAAGCGCAAACCGGCATCATCGCGGCGGTACTTGTTGACCCGCTCTTCATGTTTGCGGATGGTCACGTCCTGCTCTTGTAGCCGCTGCTCGGCTTTTTCAAGCATCTGCGCCGCATCGAGTATTTCAACGATCTGGACTTTTTCGTTGTTCCAGGTGCTGTGCAGGTTGCCGACCTGGACTTGCTTGACGCTGCCCTTCATGTGTTGCGCGTCAGCGTAGCCGACCTCGAAACCCTGGGTGCGCAGGAAGTGGTCGCGGCGCATCCGGGTGTCTTCATTCAAGCCGTCTTTGCTGGCCAGGTCAAAACTCTCGACCTTGTAGGTTGCCCAGCGCTTTTGCGCCCAATGGATGCCGGTTGCGATCAGAAAACGACCCAGGCCGCGGTTCCAGGGTTCGATCTGCAGGCCCGAGTCCGGCCCGAAGCGCACCACATGCTCAAGGTGGTCGACCCAGATATCCAGGTGGTTTTGTTCGCGCCGCACCCGTTGCCCCGGCAACTGGATATTCAGGCGCAACAGGCTCAATTCTTTGCTGTGCCGCTCAGCCTGACCCATCTGGACGAAGCGCAGCGGGCGGCCGCCGGTCGCGCGATCGGTGGGCAAGGGCGCCAAGCGCAGCATCTGGAAATGTTCCGGGACGACATCGTCCCATGGCTTTGGCGGTGCGGCGTTTTCGCTTTCAGCGGTCTTTTCTACAGCGTCAATGGTATCGGTCATTCGTGGCGATCCTGTCCATGGCCTGTTGCGGCACACACTCTGCCAGTGCCTCGCTATCGGCTGGCAGCAGCAACACTTAAGCGCACAGCCTTCAAGGCTGCAGATTTTCGATGAACTGCAGGATCTGCCTGGTCAACTCGCTGGCCAGCGGCAAATCGGGGTTGCGATACGACTGCAGTTGTTGCTGCAGATCGTCAGGTACGATGCGCAGCACATGGTTCATGCCGTCGATCAACACCAGTTGCGCATCCGGCTTGGCTTGCTGCAGGCGTTGCGCGTCTTCGACCCCGACCTGAATATCGTTGCGTCCCTGCACGATCAGCGCCGGGACCTTGATCCGGGCGAAGGCCGCAGCCGGGTCTTGGCGTAACAGCGAGATCAGATACGGCTGGACGCTGGGCCTAAACACCACCATCAGTTCGGCCGGCACTTGCGCGTCGGTGCGGCCGGCCTTGAGGCTGTCGAG
The DNA here is from genome assembly GCF_024584215.1 of Pseudomonas sp. LJDD11. Lineage (NCBI taxonomy): Bacteria > Pseudomonadati > Pseudomonadota > Gammaproteobacteria > Pseudomonadales > Pseudomonadaceae > Pseudomonas > Pseudomonas sp. LJDD11. The sequence goes on along the minus strand of NZ_JANJFL010000024.1, from coordinate 14,798 downwards.
TAACTGTTGGCTGCGCTGCGCCAGCTCCGGTGGCAGTCGATCATTGAGTTGCTCGCGCAGGACCTGATCCACCGGCCGGCCCGTGCCGCCGATGGTAATCACCGCGCTGGCGCCGGCCGGTCCCGCGGCCAGCGAAGCCATGAGTGCGCCCTCGCTATGGCCGAGCAGTATCAGCGGGCCGAGCCGCGAATCGGCCTTGAGCAGTCGACTCCAGGCCACCACATCGGCGACGTAACGCTCAACGCTCAGATTGCGCTCATCAGGGGTGGCAGGCTTGCTGGCGGCCACACCGCGTTTATCGTAACGGACACTGGCAATGTTGTGTCTGGCCAGGGTGATTGCCAGTTGCTTGAGGCTGTCGTTGCGTCCGCCTTCGGGGTTGTTGCCGTTACGATCGGTGGGGCCGGAGCCGGCAATCAATAGCACCACTGGCACCGGGCGGCTGGCGCGCGGCAGCAGCAGGGTGCCATACAGCGTGCCGTTGCCGGTCTGCACACTGATCGGGCGCTGCATAACACTGGGTGTCGCGGCTTGGGCTGCGGTGCTGAGCAGCGCCACAGCCAGCAATAGCCATGCTGACAGGGCTTGAATCGTGGTTCGTTTCGGGTGCATCACAAAGCCATCATCAGGAAGGTAACGCTTGGACGCATGCGTTCGGCGAAGGTTCTAGTGTGTATACTGCGCACCTGCTTAAATCGAACTGGTTTTTCTCGGAGCCCCCGCATGTCCGGCAACACTTTCGGCAAGCTTTTCACTGTAACCACTGCCGGCGAAAGCCATGGCCCGGCGCTGGTCGCTATCGTCGATGGCTGCCCGCCTGGCGTTGAGTTGTCGCTCGATGATCTACAGCGCGACCTGGACCGGCGCAAGCCCGGCACCAGTCGGCACACCACCCAGCGCCAGGAAGACGACCAGGTCGAGATTCTCTCCGGCGTCTTCGAGGGCAAGACCACCGGTACCTCGATCGGTCTGCTGATTCGCAACACCGACCAGAAGTCCAAGGACTACTCGGCAATCAAGGACCTGTTCCGCCCGGCGCATGCTGACTACACCTATCACCACAAGTACGGGGTCCGCGATTACCGTGGCGGTGGCCGCAGCTCTGCGCGGGAAACCGCTATGCGCGTAGCGGCCGGTGCGATCGCCAAGAAGTACCTGGCCAGCCAGGGTATTACCGTACGCGGCTACATGAGCCAGTTGGGGCCGATCCCGATCGAGTTCAAAACCTGGGACAGCGTCGAGCAGAACGCCTTCTTCTCACCTGACCCGGACAAGGTTGCTGAGCTGGAAGCCTATATGGACCAGTTGCGCCGTGACCAGGACTCGGTCGGGGCGAAGATCACCGTGGTGGCCGAAGGTGTGATGCCGGGGCTTGGCGAGCCGATTTTCGACCGCCTGGACGCCGAACTGGCCCACGCGCTGATGAGCATCAACGCCGTCAAGGGCGTCGAAATCGGCGCCGGGTTCGCCTGTGTGGCTCAGCGTGGCAGCGAGCACCGCGACGAACTGACACCGGACGGATTCCTGTCCAACCAGGCGGGCGGCATTCTCGGCGGTATCTCTTCGGGCCAGCCCATCGTGGCTCATCTGGCGCTCAAACCGACCTCCAGTATCACCACGCCGGGCCGTTCCATTGACGTCGATGGCAATTCGCTGGAGATGATCACCAAGGGCCGTCATGACCCCTGCGTCGGCATCCGTGCCACGCCGATTGCTGAAGCCATGATGGCCATCGTGCTGCTTGACCACCTGCTGCGCCATCGCGGGCAGAACGCCGATGTGCAAGTGACTACACCGGTGCTGGGCCAGCTGTGACGGAGCATGGCGGGCAGTTGCCTTATTGGCGGCTGTCCGGCTTTTACCTGTTCTATTTCGCCCTGCTGGGCTCTTCGGCGCCGTTTCTGGCCCTGTATTTCCATCATTTAGGCTTCTCCAGTGCGCGTATCGGTGAACTGGTCGCCATTCCGATGCTGATGCGTTGCATCGCGCCGAACCTGTGGGGTTGGTTGGGTGATTACAGTGGCCAGCGGCTGGCGATCGTGCGCTTCGGCGCGGTCTGCACGCTGCTGGCGTTCGCCTTGATTGTGTTTGATAAAAGCTATGCGTGGCTGGCGATGGTCATGGCTGTGCATGCCTTTTTCTGGCACGCGGTATTGCCCCAGTTCGAAGTCATTACCCTGGCGCATTTGCACGACCAGCCCGGCCGCTACAGTCAGGTGCGGGTCTGGGGCTCGGTCGGCTTCCTGCTGGCAGTGGTGGCGGTGGGCTTTTTACTCGAACACTTCAGCCTTGACCTGTATCCGTACCTGTTGCTGGTGATCCTGGCCGGTATTGTCCTGGCCAGTTGGCAGGTTCCCAACGCCCGGCCTGTCGATGAACAGAGCAAGGTCGATGGCGACGGTTTTTTTCGTCAGTTGACCCGCCCGGGCGTCATTGCGTTTTACCTCAGTGTCGCCTTGATGCAGTTCAGCCATGGTCCGTACTACACCTTTTTGACCCTGCACCTTGAGTACCTGGGCTATGGACGCGGTGCAATCGGTTTGCTGTGGTCGCTGGGGGTGGTGGCTGAAGTGCTGATTTTCATGGTCATGAGCCGCATCCTGCAGCGTTTTTCCGTGCGTCAGGTATTGGTGGTCAGTTTCCTGCTTGCTGCACTACGCTGGATGATCCTCGGTCAATGGGCTGAATTGCCTGTCGTGCTGCTGTTTGCCCAACTGCTGCATGCCGCCACTTTTGGTAGTTTTCATGCCGCTGCCATTGATTTCGTACGCCGCAGTTTTGCCGGACGCCAGCAAGGCCAGGGTCAGGCGCTGTACGCCGCGCTGTCCGGAACCGGCGGGGCGCTGGGCGCGCTGTATGCCGGCTATAGCTGGAACAGCCTGGGGCCGGCCTGGACGTTCGCGATCGCCAGTCTGGCGGCGCTGCTGGCAAGCGCATTGATACTGTCTGGCAGGCGAGGGCGGGCGGTATGAGCCTTGCCGATCGGTTCTGCCGTTGTTTTTCGCAGGCGTCGTTGTGGCGCTGCATTTTCCGTTCAGGAGTTGCCTGATGAGCAGTCTGTTCGTCTATCACGTTTCCAGCCCCGAAGTCCCTTTGAAAGTGCTCAACCACCTGGAGGACATTGCACCGACGCTGGCCGAACAGGGCATCACCTTCGAGCGCTGGCCGGTCTCGACTGCGGTGGCGGCGGGCAGTTCCAGCGAACAGGTGCTTGCCAGTTGCCAGGCGTCGCTTGAGCAACTTGCCCGGCAGCGCCAGGTCAGCGTGCAGCAGGTCATCAGCCTTGACCGGCCTGCAGAGGCGGGCGTTGGACTGCTGAGTGAGGAGCATCATCATGCGGGCGATGAAGTGCGCTGGTTCGTGGCCGGTCGCGGACTGCTTTATCTGCGCAAGGAAGAGTATGTCTACGCCGTGCTGTGTGAAAAGCACGACCTGATCAGCCTGCCCGCCGGGACGGCGCAGTGGTTCGATGTTGGTGAGCATCCTTATCTGGTGGCCATTCGTCTGTCGGCCAGCGCAGATGGGCTGCGCGCAGTTGCCAGCGGTGACGGGCTGGCCAGTCGCTTTCCACGCCTGGATGATTGATTACACAGCGGCCTCACTGGCGCGCTGTTGATGCTCATTATCTGTGTTGAGTGTCAGGTATATCCGTTCGGAAAGTAGGACGTTTTTCGTATAAAAGTCAGTAAATCCTGTTTGTTTTGCCTTAGGGTTTTAAACGGATTTATTCGTGTAAGTTGGTTCTGGATCACTCATCACCACGCGGGCTGCGGCGAGTTTCGCCATGGCTGCGACCGGCAAGGGCCAGGACAATCAAGACGACAATGGACTTACTGATACGACAGATGGTCAGCAGCATTTCCGAACGCGATGGTTTGTTGGCCATCGAAAACGCACTGCAGTGGCTCAGGCAAGAGTGCCGTTGCGAGCGGGCCATGTTCTACCAGTTCAAGGGCTCGCTGCTGCTGACGTTCGCGGCGTCCAATCTGGCGCCGGCCGAAGCCGACTTTTTCCGTGGCGAACGCCAGCTTGCAGAAGATCCGGTCATTCGTTGCTATCGCAACCAGTTGGGTTTTCTCGACTGGCGCGATGCGCTGCGCCAGTACCCGGCGTCTGCCGAGTACCTGCAGATGCTCCAGCGTTCGGGGCTGCTGCCGGCGCAGTCTTACGGGTATACCAGCCAGTGCAGCGCGACCTCCGGGGTGATTTCGGTCTGTACCCTGGGCGCTATGCAACGCAGCCTTAACAGTGACGACAAGTACCTGCTGAGCAGCCTGGTGCCGGTGCTGCACATGGTTGGGCGCGGAACCCGGATGCGTGGCCATAGTCTGACCGAGCGTGAGCTGGAAATTCTGCGCTGGGCACGAGAAGGCCGCACGACCGCAGAAATCGCCCTGATCCGCGAGGTCTCCGAGTCGACGGTGAAATATCACCTCAAGACCATCTACGGCAAGCTGGGAGTCGCCAACAGAGCGCAAGCGGTCGGCGAGGCGCTGTGCCGCGGCCTGATCTAGTTTTTGCCATGCAAAAAAAACCGCGGCGTTGAGGCCGCGGTACAAGCGAGGGTGTGGAAACGCAAAGCGAACAGCGCTGCACTCAGGCAGCAGGGTCCAATCAACGGCTGTGGTAGGTCGGCAGGTCGAAACGATGCTGGCTTTGCAGCATGGAGATGGCTGGCAGCTCACTGGCCTGGGCGGCCAGGTCACGACGGATGGCGCTGATTACCCATTCCAGCTGGACCGGGGTGTGAAGCTGGGCATAGGACACGCAACGGCGGGTCACTTTGCCTTCTTGATCGCGCAGGGTCAGCAGTACACCGCCATCAGGACGAGCCTGGGTGCTGACGTTGTAGTCGGAGAATACAGAGGCGAATTTTTCCTGGATGAAAGTCATGTCTGGCGGCTCCGTTGATCAGTATTAACAAACTTGATCAATGGATTGCAGTGTCTGTGCCAGTATTGAATTTAAATAAAATGCTTATAAATCAAGGGTTTATATTTTTCTGGTTTTTCACTCTTCGTGCAAATTGCATGAATGGCCATCCTGGGCACTGCATTTTGCCAGTCGTAGTACCTTTGCAAGCGCGAATGGTTCCCTGCAAAACGTATTTTCTATCAGCGCCATAGAAGACACTGCTTTGACCCCAGGCGAACCCCCGGACAGACTGGCGGTCATTGTTTGCACAGTGTGTAAAGCCTGATTCTGCCAAGGAGTGATTCATGACCAATGCCCACCGCAACCCGCCGCAGTTGATGACCGACGATGAGGCTGCCGAGTTTGCCGAGCAGGTGTTCGATGTTGCTCGCCAAGGCAATGCCTACATGCTTGAGCGTCTGCTGGAAAAAGGCCTGCCGGTCAATCTGCGTAATCACAAAGGCGACACTTTGCTGATGTTGGCCTGTTACCACGGCCACCTGGCTGCCGTGCAGGTGCTGCTCAGGTTCAAGGCCGATCCGGAAATTCGTAATGACAACGGCCAGAGCCCGATTGCCGGGGCCGCCTTCAAGGGCGATCTGGCGGTTGTTCAGGCGCTGGTCGAGGCGGGGGCGCAAGTTGAAGGTGCCTCGGCCGACGGGCGTACCGCGTTGATGATGGCAGCGATGTTCAACCGCACCGCGATGGTTGATTACCTGATCGCCAACGGCGCTGACCCGCAGGCCCGCGACGCTCGCGGTGTCACCCCGCTGGGGGCGGCCCAGGCCATGGGGGCGACAGACACTGCCGAGCAATTGGCTCGTATCTGAGCGCATTTGATAGAGGCGTGCCGGATTTCCCGCTATCCTGCGCGCCTCTTACGCTTGCCCAAGGATCTGCGCCAATGAACGCTGCACTCGTCGAACTCATCAGTAAAATCAGCTCCGGCTGCATGGGCGAGCAGGACATCCAGCGCATCGCCGATGAAGCGGCCCAGGCTTACGCCGATGCCGATGGCTTTCTGGCCGCCAATCCCGACATCAATTATGACGATACCTTTCCAATTGCGCTGGGAGAGTGGGTGGTGGTGGGCAGCCTGCCCGATACCGTGCTGTTCCAGGCCGATAACTACATGGACCTGTTCAGCCAGATCACTGCATCCTTTGGTCCGGGCGTCGCTTTCAATATCAAGCCTAAACAACTGGCCAAAACCGAGCCACTGACGGCACTCAACCGTATTCAGGTGCAGTTGAGCAGCATGAACAAAGAGGCGGGTGGCTATGTACTGATGGACTTCAGCCAGCCACTGGACGATGAATTGCAGGCGGTGCTGGTGTATGGCTGTGACGAGCAGCGGGTGCTGGAACTGGCCGCCGAGCTGGGTATTCATGCCGCGCCCGCTCTGAAGGCGCTGCGCGGCGAGGCCTGATTCAGCCCAGTGCGGTATCGAGGAACATCATTACCGCAAAGCCGCCCATCAGGCCCAGTGTGGCAGAGGTCTGGTGGCCGTTGCGATGGGTTTCCGGAATCACTTCATGGGACACCACGAACAGCATCGCGCCAGCGGCCAGACCCAGGCTCAGCGGGTAGGCGATGGCGAAGCCGCTGGAGATGCCCAGGCCCACCACTGACCCCAGTGGTTCCATCAGACCGGAGCCGATCGCCACCAACATCGCCTTCAGCGCAGAAAGCCCGGTTGAGCGCAGCGCCAGGGCCACGGCCAGCCCTTCCGGAATGTCCTGAATGGCAATGGCGCTGGTCAGCGGCAAGCCGACATTCATGTCGCCGCCGGCAAAGCTCACGCCAATGGCCATGCCTTCGGGCAGGTTGTGCAGGGTAATTGCCAGAACGAACAGCCAGACCCGGTTGATGCGTTCTGCAGCCGGGCCTTGCCGGCCCACGCTCTCGTGCTCGTGCGGGGTAAACTTGTCCAGGCCCAGCATAAGCAGCACCCCGAGCCCCAGCCCGCAGACGACCGTGGTCGCTGCCAGAGGCCCGCTACCGGTGATTTCCCGGGCCGCTGCAAGGCCTGGCAGGATCAGCGAAAAAGAGCTGGCCGCCAGCATCATCCCGGCGGCAAAGCCGAGCATGATGTCTTGGGTGCGCTGGCTGATGTCGCGCAGTAACACCGCCGCGATAGCGCCCAATGCCGTGGCTGCGAAGCCGGCGCTGCCGCCGAGCAGGGCGTGCTCAAGGTTAATCTTGTTGGCGCCCTGAAAGGCGTTGTAAAGACTGGCGATGCCCAGGCCCAGGATCATCAGCAGGGCCAGGAAAAACCCCAGGCTCAGCAGCGGCGAAGACTGGAACTGAGCGGTCCAGGTAGAGCGTAGCGAGCGCAATGGCGCAGATGTAGGCATGAAAACGGCACCTTAATAGGGAAGCAATGGCGGCTATCTGGATGTCCGAGCCTGCAGGTGGCAGGTTGGTTCAATGCAAACTTTTTCTCGCGCAGCGGTCTGCTGGCGTACAACCTGTACCAATAAATGCTTTGGAGCAATATCGGTGGGATCGACTTTCAACAGCCTGATCGGCTTGATTATTCTGGCCCTGGATATCTGGGCCATTCTGCAAGTACTTAAAAGTGGCAGCGAGGCGGGTATCAAGGTGTTGTGGATCCTGCTCATCGCACTGCTGCCAGTGCTGGGGTTGATCATCTGGGCCCTTGCCGGGCCGCGCGGCGACCTGCGTGTCTGAGCGATTATCAGGCCTGGCGCGGCTGGGTGTGGGCGGTCTGATCCGGCAGACCGCCTGTTTATCTTCACATTGTTCGTAACTGACTGTAAGCCCACACAATTTTCACATTGCGTGGCTCATGATGCGCGGCGATCATTGACCGCCGTCGCAGTGCGTCGGCAGCACACCATGGATGGGGCGGTGCGCACTTCAGCCTGATCGGCATTGCACCCCTCTGTGGTCTGTAACAATTCCAACCCTGAATCCTTCGGATCTCCCTTTATGGCCAAATCGGACGCCCAGAGTCGGCATGCCTTGTCCCGGCTGCCTGACCCAACGCTGAAACATCATCTGCTTTATACACTGCTTAGCGGGCTGACCCTGATGGTCATGTACACGCTGCTGCGCATTGCACTGCTGGTGTATAACCGCGAGATGATCGGCGATACGCCGATCTCGACCTTCGTCGAGGCGTTGATCAATGGCATGCGCTTTGACTTGCGTCTGACCATCTACTTGCTGATTCCGCTGTTCTTCTCGGTGTTCAGCGTGCGGGCGATGCGTGCCCGGGGCTTTTTCCGTTTCTGGCTGACCCTGGTCGGCAGTATCACGCTGTTCCTGGGCCTGATGGAAATGGACTTCTATCGCGAATTCCACCAGCGCCTCAATGGTCTGGTGTTCCAGTACGTCAAAGAAGATCCGAAAACTGTACTGAGCATGCTCTGGTACGGCTTCCCTGTGGTTCGCTACCTGTTGGCCTGGGCGCTGGTCACCTGGCTGTTGAGCCTGGTATTCAAAGGTTTCGATCGTCTGGCCCGGCCTGCGCAGGGCGTGACTGCCAGCCGCGGTTTTTCTGGTGCCGTCGCCCCTTGGTACATGCGCGCCAGCGTGTTCGTGGTCATCCTGCTGGTGGCTGTGGTCGCCGCCCGTGGCACCTTGCGTCAAGGCCCGCCACTGCGCTGGGGCGATGCCTACACAACCGATTCGAACTTCGCCAACCAGTTGGGCCTTAATGGCACCCTGACCCTGATTGCAGCAGGCAAGAGCCGGTTCTCGGAGGACCGTGACAATATCTGGAAAGCCACCCTGCCACAGGATCAGGCCCAACAGACCGTGCGTGACATGCTGTTGACTGCCAACGACCAGTTGGTCGAGCCGGATATCGCTGTCGTGCGCCGTGACTTCAACCCGCCGGCGCAGAACACGCTGCCAATTCGCAACGTGGTGGTCATCCTGCTGGAGAGCTTCGCCGGTCACTCGGTGGGTGCCTTGGGCAGCCAGGCGAACATTACGCCGTACTTCGACAAGCTGGCCGAAGAGGGTCTGCTGTTCGATCACTTCTTCTCCAACGGCACGCATACCCATCAGGGCATGTTCGCGACCATGGCCTGTTTCCCGAACCTGCCTGGCTTCGAATACCTGATGCAAGAACCTGAAGGCAGCCACAAGTTGTCCGGCCTGCCGCAGTTGCTCAGTACCGGTCGCGATTACGACGACGTCTACGTCTATAACGGCGACTTCGCCTGGGACAACCAGTCGGGCTTTTTCAGCAACCAGGGCATGACCAACTTTGTCGGTCGCAATGACTTCGTCAACCCGGTGTTCTCCGACCCGACCTGGGGTGTGTCCGACCAGGACATGTTCGACCGTGGTGCTGAAGAGCTCAAAGCCCGTCAGGGCCAGGGCAAGCCGTTCTATGCCTTGCTGCAGAGTCTGTCCAACCATACGCCGTATGCCTTGCCCAAGGATTTGCCGGTCGAGCGGGTTACCGGCTACGGCTCGATGGACGAGCATCTGACGGCGATGCGTTACTCTGACTGGGCGCTGGGGCAGTTCTTCGAGAAGGCCAAGAAAGAGCCTTACTACAACGAGACCCTGTTCGTGGTGCTGGGCGACCATGGCTTTGGCAACAACCGCCAACTGACCGAAATGGACCTGGGCCGCTTCAACGTGCCGTTGTTGTTGATCGCACCGGGTATTCAGGACAAGTTCGGCAAGCGCAGCAGCATCGTCGGCACTCAAGTGGACGTGGTGCCGACCATCATGGGCCGTCTGGGTGGCAAGACCCGTCATCAATGCTGGGGGCGTGACCTGCTGAACCTGCCCGAGGGTGATCAGGGCTTTGGCGTGATCAAGCCGTCTGGCAGTGAGCAGGTGGTGGCCATTCTCAGTGGCAATCACATCCTGATCGAGCCGGTAGACATGCCTGCGAAGGTTCTCAAGTACACCTTGGGCACTACACCGTCGGCCGAAGTGATCGAAAATGCGGCGCAGACTGAAGAACTCAAGCAAAAACTTGAAAGCTTCCTGCAAACCGCGACCAAGAGCCTGCTGGACAACACCGCAGGCGTAGAGGCCAGCAAGAACTGAGCAGCATGAAAAGGCCCCCTCCGGGGCCTTTTTTCTGCCGGTGTAAAAACCGCCGACATGCAGATTCCCGTTTGCTTGGGCGTCACCCAAGTGTCTGCCCGACCTTGCCGCCGTCTGGTAAAAAAACACCCTGTATCAGGCTGAACAAACCGCCTCACGGACCGGTCAAGATCACGTAAGCCGATTGTCCGGCTGTTGCGGAGGTACTGATGAAACTGTGGGCCGTTTCGTATCTGGATAAGGATGGCGTGCAACAACGCCTGGAGATTGATTCGCAGCAGTGCCCTACACATGAGGAGGCTGCCCGTCTGCTGCGCCCGAAACTGTTCCCGGTGGCCGGTGAACTCGATCTCAATGATCTGGAGGGGCGAGCGTCAGAGCCGACGGTGAAGACGCTCAGAGAGCAGAACAGCGTGCAGATCCTTTCGATTACAGAGCTTTCCTGAGCGACCATGCTCTGCCAACCGCTTGGCAGGTGCTCAGGCTAAGGCTACTCTGCAAACGGGGCCGCCAGAGGGCGTACGTAAAGTCGCTGAACAGCCACTTGAGTGCATCGTCTGACGGACTCTTCCCGGCGGGTGTCCGGCCCTTTGCAGGCCGACTTCACCCAGCTCCATGCTTGATCGCCAGGCTGGCGGCACGGCCGCACAGCCAGCGTTGAAACTCTATCTATCGTTGCATAGGAGGATGTTTCATGAGCACAGCCCACCCTGAAGACATCAGCACTCACGTGCTGCGTTGCATGAAAGAGGGCGGTTTTGATTTTGCCCGGATTCATCCCATTGAGTTCTACGCCATCTTTCCCGACGAAAAACGCGCTCGCCAGGCCGCGCAAAAATTTCGCGGCGAATCGCTGAACGCTCAGGTCAACGAGCGCGATGACGGTGCCTGGCATTTACAGGTCAGCAAAATGATGTACGCCACTTACCACGGGATCGGGGACTTTGAGCAAGACCTGCAGTCTGCGATTTCCCCGCTTGACGGGGAGGTTGAAGGCTGGGGAGTCAAACATGAACTCAGACGCTTGAACTGAACAGCAGATTCACCCTTGACGGCCCGGCGGGAACATTGCTCCCGCCGGGCCG
>NZ_JANJFL010000024.1:0-3746 GCF_024584215.1 Pseudomonas sp. LJDD11 | reverse complement strand
CTCACACCCAAAACACCGATCCCCCCCCGCCCGCGCGGGGGGAACCTCCCCCCCCCGAGGCCCGTTTGCGTTGTAAAGAGCGGGATTGATGTGCAACAGGCAGGCAAAAAAAAGCCACTGAAAACAGTGGCCATAACGGGAATCGGGTTGACGGATGAGTGGTAGAAGGCGCTTGATGAGTGACGCCTTGCAGGTGGTGGCTTCCGTTGATGTGAGCGATTGTGGCGAACTAATGGCAAGGCTGGAAATCAACTCGTTCTATAGCGCCTATAGTTTTGATGCATGGTTATGAGGCGTGGGCGATAAAAGTGGGCGCAATTTTGCACAAGGAGGGTGCGCGGTGGGCGTTGCGTAAAAATAACTTATTGAAAAATAAAGATTTATGCCGGTGGCACGAGGCTTGCGAAGGCCTTGGCGTCCTGGGTGACAAGGAGTTCGGCATGATCCGCAACTTTTACGATGAGATGTACGATGCTGGCGGGCAGGTTCGCCCGCATTACCGGGAGTTTGCCCGGTGGTTGGGAAATACGCCGCCTGAGCTGTTGGCTCAGCGGCGTCGCGAGGCCGATCTGCTGTTTCATCGTGCCGGAATTACCTTCACGCTCTATGGCGACGAGCAGGGCACCGAGAGGTTGATTCCTTTCGATACCATCCCGCGCAGCATTCCGGCCACTGAGTGGCGGATTGTCGAGCGCGGCTGTATTCAGCGAGTCAAAGCGCTGAACATGTTTCTGGCCGACCTGTATCACGAGCAACGGATCATCAAGGCCGGGATCGTGCCTGCCGAACAGGTACTTGCCAATGAGCAGTACCAGTTGGCAATGCAGGGGCTGAACCTGCACCGCGATCTGTATTCGCATATTTCCGGCGTGGACCTGGTGCGCGACAGTGACGGCACTTATTACGTGCTCGAAGACAACCTGCGCACCCCCAGCGGTGTGAGCTACATGCTCGAAGACCGCAAGATGATGATGCGCCTGTTTCCCGAGCTGTTTGCGGCGCAGCGCATCGCGCCGATCGATCATTACCCGAACCTGTTGCTCGATACCCTGAAAAGTGCCAGCCCGCTGGATAACCCCAGAGTCGTCGTGCTGACGCCGGGGCGCTTCAACAGCGCATTTTTCGAGCATGCGTTCCTGGCGCGGGAAATGGGCGTCGAGCTGGTAGAGGGGGCTGACCTGTTCGTGCGTGATGACCGGGTCTATATGCGCACCACGTCCGGTCCGCGGCCGGTCGACGTGATCTACCGACGTCTGGACGATGCATTTCTCGACCCGCTGGCGTTCAGGCCTGATTCGGTGCTGGGTGTTCCGGGCCTGCTGGCAGCCTACCGCAGCGGCAACGTGGTGCTGGCGAACGCGGTGGGTACCGGCGTTGCCGATGACAAGTCGGTTTACCCGTATGTGACCGACATGATCCGCTTCTATCTTGATGAAGAGCCGATCCTGATGAACGTGCCAACCTGGCAGTGCCGCAAGCCTGACGAGTTGTCTCACGTGCTTGCCAATCTGAAAGATCTGGTGGTCAAGGAAACCCAAGGCTCCGGCGGCTACGGCATGCTGGTCGGCCCGGCGGCAACGGCAGCCGAGATCGAAGCCTTCCGGGCCCGCCTGATTGCCCGGCCACATGCGTATATCGCCCAACCCACCCTGTCCCTGTCGACCTGTCCGACTTTCGTCGAGAACGGCATCGCCCCGCGACACATTGATCTGCGCCCCTTTGTCTTGTCTGGCCGCGAAACTCGCGTAGTGCCCGGCGGGCTCACCCGTGTGGCCCTGCGTGAAGGCTCGCTGGTGGTGAACTCGTCTCAGGGCGGCGGAACCAAGGACACCTGGGTGGTCGAGGATTAAGGATGCCTGCCTATGTTGAGTAGAACTGCCTCTGATCTGTTCTGGATGTCACGTTACCTGGAGCGGGTTGAAAACCTCGCACGGATGCTTGATGTCAGTTACTCGTTGTCATTGATGCCCCAGGACGGGCGTGGTGACGGCCTGGATGAAATCGCCATGCCGCTGTTGATCACCGGCACCCTGGATGCCTATCGAGAGCGTCATGGCGAACGGCATGCCGAACGCATGCTGCACTTCTTTGCTCTGGATGCCAGCAACCCGGCCAGTATCTACAGTTGCCTGGGTGCCGCACGGGCCTGTGCCCACGCGGTACGCGGGCGAATTACCGCTGATATGTGGGAGAACATCAACTCCACCTGGCTGGAAATCCGCGACATCGCCCAGCAGGGCCTGAACCGCTATGGCATGAGCCGCTTTTGCGAGTGGGTCAGGGAGCGTGCCCATCTGTTTCGCGGTGCAACCTACGGCACCATCATGCGCAACGATGCCTTCAGCTTCATTCGCCTGGGGACATTCATCGAGCGTGCCGACAACACTCTGCGCATGCTCGATGCGCGCTACGAGATGCTCGAGCTGCGTGGTTCGCATGTGAAAGCGGCGGCTGACAGCTCTGCTGCCGGCTATTACCAATGGAGTGCGTTGCTGCGTGCCTTGTCGTGCTTCGAGGCCTACACCGAGCTCTATCGCGAGGCGCCTGGAGCCCGGCATGTGGCCGAGTTGCTGTTGTTGCGCGCCGATACGCCACGTTCATTGCTGGCGTGCCTGGAAGAACTCGATGAAGTGCTTAGCAGCCTGCCCGGCATCAACGGGCGGCCCGCCCAGCGCATGGCCGCCGAGCTGCATGCGCGGTTGCGTTTCACCGGCATTGATGAGGTTCTGGAAGCAGGGCTGCATGCGTGGTTGAACGACTTCATCCCTCTGGTCGCCGATCTGGGCGATGCGATCCACACTTCCTATCTGGAGGCTGCATGAGACTCTCCATCAGTCATGAGACCAGTTATCACTATGAGGCTCAGGTACGAGCCAGCATCCAGTACCTGCGCCTGACCCCACACGACAGCGAGCGCCAGAAGATTCTCAGTTGGCAACTGAACCTGCCGCGCCCGGTGCGCCCTCAGGTCGACCCATACGGCAATATCCTGCACGTGCTGACCCTCGACGAGCCGCATCAGGCCATTGTGATCGGTGCTCGTGGTCAGGTAGAAATCGACCCGCGCTGCGAGGCCGAGCCTGACAGCCAGTCGCCGTTGCCGTTTCTGCGCTCGACCCGGCTGACCGAGGCTGACGAAGCACTGCGCTCGTTTGCCGCCAGCCAGTGTCAGCGTGGCACTGACCGTACTGCCCTGATCGGCTTGATGCATGCCTTGAACCAGCACATGGTCTATACGCCGGGCAGTACCGAAGTCGAAACCAGTGCGGCGCAAGCCTTCGCCGGCCGCAGCGGGGTCTGTCAGGACCACACCCATGCGTTTCTGGCATGCGCGCGCAGCCTGGGCGTGCCGGCGCGCTATGTGTCGGGTTACCTGTGCACTGCAGACAGCGACCACCTGTCCAGCCATGCCTGGGCCGAGGCCTGGATTGATGACGGCTGGTACAGTTTTGACGTGACCAATCAACTGGCCATTCCTGAGCGGCATCTGAAGGTGGCGGTTGGGCTTGATTACCTGGATGCGTGCCCGGTGCGCGGTATGCGCCGGGGCGGCGGCTTCGAGCAGATGCATGCCCGAGTGCTGGTGTCGCCTGCAGCACCGATTGCCGCTGCGCAGACGCAAGTGCAGCACCAGTGAGGGCCGGGCGGGCTGTCTGAGCGCCCGCCATTTCACCCTATGCGCGAGAAGCCTCGGGGTTTAGCCCGAGGTCGAGAGCGCGGACGCCGCAGGCGTCCTGGTTGGGAGT
>NZ_JANJFL010000023.1:0-107727 GCF_024584215.1 Pseudomonas sp. LJDD11 | reverse complement strand
TAGATCCTTTATCTGAGAAGTTGTGGGGTAAGTGGCGTTGCGTTCAACTTGGACACAGATTAAGGATTTACCGGGATGGGATAAATCGGCTGAAAAGCGTTTTACTGTCACTCTGAAGGAGACAATCGTAGCTCAATCGAACTGCCAGTCCTGTGAATGCACCACTCGGCAAAACGGCCCGGCGAGGGTCGCATTATGGTGGGCAACAATATGTTCGGCCTTGAGAGCTGGCGTGTCAGAGCAGCTATGGCCGTCTTCGATAAGCACCGCATCGAAGCCCAGCTCGCGTGCGGCGCGGCAGGTGCTGTCCACGCAGTACTGAGTCTTCAGGCCGACGATCACCAGGCTTTTTGTGCCTGCCGCGTGCAGGCGTTCAACCAGATCAGTGCCGGCAAACGCGCTGGGGCGGGTTTTCTCGAAAATATGCTCGTTGCCGCTCAGATGCAGTTCATCGATCAGGCGGGTCAGGTTGCTGCCCGGTTCGATGGGCGAGCCAGACGGGCCGACGTGACGGGCCAGGAACACCGGTGCTCCCGCTGCCTGGGCCTTGCCCAGCAGTTGATTGACCGTATTGAGCAGCCGCTCGGCTTGCCAAGGCGTGTCCGGGCCATGGAACAGCCCGACCTGCATATCCAGAACCAATAGTGCGTGCATGTCGCTTCTCCTTGCTTGAAAAGCCAGCGACACGGGCAATAAAAAGGCCCCGTCCATCGCTGGCGGGGCCTTGGGGGATCGTGCTTCAGTTACTCACGACACCGCACGCGACCCGCCATGGGCGGTCGTGGTAGTGGTGGTCGAGGTCAGCGCGAAAATGATCATGGGGGCGAGACTAGTCAATCCGTAAGAGGATGGCAACCGCTTCACTGGCCTGACTCCTCACTGTTTTTCAGGCTTTTCAAGGCCCGCGCCAGGCTGGCCTGCGACAGCTCACCCAGGTGATTGCCGACCTGCCGACCCTCACTGTCGAAGTACAAGGTGGTTGGCAAGGCCATGGAGCCGGCCAGCTTGCCGAGTTGGTTGTGTCGGTCGAGCAGTACATTGCTCAACTCCAGCCCTTGGGACTGCATGAAGCGCTGGATCTCATCCGTTGTTTCACCCTGATTGACGAACAGGAAGGTCATCTGCGGATGTTCGGCCTGGGCTTTCATCAGCACCGGCATCTCGCGCCTGCACGGCGGGCACCAGGTTGCCCACAAATTGATGACCAGCGGCGTGCCACGATACGCCTGCAGGTTGACCGGCTTGCCGTCCAGCTCGACCAACGCCAGATCAGGCAGGCGTGATTCTCGTTCCTGCCAGTGCAAGACAAGATTACCCGCACCCCAGGCGAATAAACCGACCATCATCGCTATGCCCAACGGCTTGCGCAGCGGCGGGTTTTTATACAGCTTCCAGGCGCCCATAAGCAGCGCAGCCAACAGCCCCGCCTCAGCGATAAAGCCGCCGTCACGGATATCGACAATTCCCCAGAGCTGGTCTCGGTAATGCTGGAAATACACCGCCACGAAGGCAACACGAGCCGCCAGCAATGCCGTAATCAGCAGGCCAAACAGTTGCTTCTCCGGATTAAGCCCTTGACGGCGGCCCACGCGCCAGCCGGTCAGGCTCGCCAGCAACAGGCTGCCAATGATCAGGACATGCTGCATGGCCAGTGCCAGAGGGCCGATGTTCAGGGTCAGCATTGGGTGTGTTCCTTGGTGCCTGAAAAAAGGCCTTCACTTTGCCAGCCGCGCACCTTGCAAGGCGATACTGGCCACTAGGGTAATTGCAGGTGATTTATGACGGTCTGTGACCTGATAAGATCATGCGGCCATCTTCGATGGCCTCTATCAGGGAGTAGTTTTGATGCTGGACGCATTGCTGGAACTCATTGTTGAGTTTGTCCTGCGTTGTCTTTTCTATCCCGTTGGCTGGCTGTTGCTCAAACTGATAACGCTGGGTCAATGGTCACCTCGTGAGTCATGGTTATCAGGCAAGCCGAGCTCGGAATGGGTCACCGCGTTGGGCGCGGCGGTCTGGGTAGTCGGTGGGCTTGTAGCGCTCAATCAGTTTGTCTTCTGAGTAACTCAAGAAGAGTAGGCTGAACGCCGGGTTAGAATGGCGTCCCGGTTTTTTCAAAGGAATGATCCAGTGATCACCTGCCACGTCCGCTACATCATTGACCCTTATCAACTGGTCGATTTCGAAGCCTATTGCCGTCGCTGGATTCATCTGGTCGGGCGCATGGGAGGGCAGCACCACGGCTACTTCCTGCCGTCAGAAGGCGCCAATAACGTCGCCTACTGCCTGTTCAGCTTCCCCAGCCTGGCCGACTACGAACGTTATCGCGAACAGGCCGCCACTGACCCTGAATGCATCGAGGCCGTGCAACTGGCAACCGAGAAAAAATTCATCATCAGTTACGAGCGCAGTTTTATGCGCCCGTTGCTTGATTGAAAGGCAGCGTCGGTTGAACGAACTCAGGCCTGATGCATGGCTCGCAGCGGCCGGGCCACCTGACGCAACCTGACCTCTTCGCGGATACCCAGCACCAGCGATGCAATGGCGCGTCCGGTGTCCAGCTGAGCGACCGGAATGCCGCTCAGGCTGAATTCCTCAGCCTGGGTTCTGGGATGACTCAGTTCGAGACTCATCAGCCCGTCGGCAGTGATGGTGCACTTGCACAGTGACGGGACGAACGCGGTTTCCATGATGTGGCGCAGATCGGCATGGGAAAGCAGCATCTGGGCATCCTTGGCACTGCGGGTGCCGGGCGCTTGGAAATAGGAGAGCGTTCACTAATCTAGTCCAAGTCTGTCGATATGTCGTCCCGCATCCCTGGCTGTTTGCGGGCAACACGTCAGAAATGTGATGCGCTGCCGATTTCACCCAGGCCCATTCGGCATCACTGATGCTTGCCCTGGCCTGGCACTACATAGTGGGTGCCATCGTAGGTCACCAGGTACCTCTTGGTCACCGGCTTGCTCTCGCTGTTACTGCAATCGTCGTGCTTCGCGAACGAGCGCGACTCTACCGTCTTTTCCGTCACCGCCAGGCCCGCATAACCATGGCTAAGCGTCTTGTCGATCGCCAGGCTGCTGGTGATGTCATAGAACTCGCCCTGGCAGTTGCCATCCCACTCTCCGCCTGAACGTTGTACTTCCAGCTTGTCCAGAACCATGCGCGGCTTGGCGCCGTCGAGCACATACAGGCTCAGGTCGGTGGAGGAGAACGGGTTCACGCGTGATGAGCCGACATAGCTGGCACGCACCCCAAATGCGCGCAGCTCAGGTGTCAGGTGATAGCGTGCGGTGTCCAGGCTCAGACTTTCGAAGCGCACTGCATCGGAACTGATCGCCGCACTTTCATAGACATGCTGCTCGATCTGGCCACCTACAGCGGTGAGAACCTCCAGCCCGTAGGTCGCGCCGTCCTCCTCATCGCCGCTTTCAACAAACGCCAAGGCTGCCAGGGTTCGCTTGGCATCGACAGGAGAGGCCTTGCACACCGAGTGTTGGGCAGAGAAGGTCAGATCGGGATGCAGCTTTTTCGCCCAACCGGCCAGCTGTGCGGTGCAATCGGCAGAAGCGACAGCGGGCAGGCAGAACAAGGTCAGAGCTAGAGCACAGCGCATAGGGATTCCTTTACCTGAGCGATGGAGCAGGGCGTTATTTGAATGAGCGTAAACGGCAGGGCGGGCGCGGGGAAGAGCGATTGCAGATCCCCAGAAACAACAAAGCCCGCACTAGGCGGGCTTTACTGTGAACTTGGTGGCTACACAGGGACTTGAACCCCGGACCCCAGCATTATGAATGCTATGCTCTAACCAACTGAGCTATGTAGCCAAGTGGCGCGCATTATTCGCCGATATCAGATAGGTGTCAAGCGAATATCTTAAAAATATTTCCATGCGATCAATCGCTTAGCGATTTGCGCTGTGGTCCCTGTCGTTGCCTTCCCACCGGTTGTTTCTTCCAGTGACGTCTGCTGTGTAACTGCGCACACAAATGGTGCGTTTTTGGTCGTGGGCGTCAGGCGGGTGCCACTGATCATTACCTGATGCGCTTCGGTCCGGATCTTGCTATCGAATTGCCATGACGTTTTCAGGCGGGTCGGTGTCGTGTCCGTAGCATTGGACAGATGCCGACCTGGATCGGAAACATAAGCATGGCATTTTGCTTCTAATTTATAAGAAAGATACCTGAGCAGGCTGTGCCGCAAAGGTATCCACGCGTTGGGGGAAGTCCATGGACAGCTTGTTGTCGCCGGGTATGCGTCTGCTGGGGCGCTTTGGGTTTGCTCGCAAGTTTCAGCTGTTATTCCTCTTGTTCATGCTGCCTCTGGTGGGCAGCCTGTGGATGATTGGCAGTGAATATCGCGCCAAGCTGGCAGTGATCGCCGGTGAGCAATCGGGCGTGCGCCAGTTGCTGGTGCTCGAAGATCTGGATCGTGAACTGGTCGCCCAGCGCGACCGTGCGGCGCGCTGGAAGGCTGTGGACATCCTGCGTGAGCCGACCCCCGAAGCGCGGCAGATCATGGAGCAGATCGACGCTGCGGTGCCGCGCATCAAGCAGGCGCTGGAACGCCTCGGCGCTGCGCTGAAGGCGGAACAGGCCAGTGCCGACACCTT
This sequence comes from Pseudomonas sp. LJDD11, assembly GCF_024584215.1. Lineage (NCBI taxonomy): Bacteria > Pseudomonadati > Pseudomonadota > Gammaproteobacteria > Pseudomonadales > Pseudomonadaceae > Pseudomonas > Pseudomonas sp. LJDD11. Next base: position 103,118 of record NZ_JANJFL010000023.1, on the reverse strand, counting down.
TGCCCGTTACAAAGTCCTGGAGGCTTCTGTTACCGGTATGGATACGCAATCGCTGCGCAGTGTGGGCTGGTGGCCGGATGGCTATGAGCGCTTCACCGCCGCGATCAGTCATTTGCAAGGTGTGCGCGAACAGGTCGCGATCGACACCGGCCTGATCCTGGATCCGTGGCTGGAAACCTACCTGCTGATGCAGCTCTCCACCCAGCAGACCCCCGACCTGATCGAGCGCATCGGGCGCATGGCCAGTGTTGGCCAGACGTCCGTGGTCAGCGGCCAGTTCAGCCTGCAAAGCCGGCTGCAGATGCGTGACCTGCGCAGCCGCATTGACGATGCCCGCGACCAGATGGTCAAGACTGCAAACATTCTGCAAACCCGGCTGCCGCCAGAGCTGCAACCCTGGGCCAACCGCTACGCCGCGAGCATGCAGGTGCTCGCGGAAGAACTGAAGGTGCTCGATGACGGTGTGTTTGGCGGCACGATCAAGCTCAAGCCGGTGGAGTTCGAGCGCAGTGTCGATCGCCTGCTGGACGAGATGGCCGGGCTGCGAAATCAGTCTCTGGTGTCGCTCAACGAGCGCCTGGGCTACTACCATAACAAGTCCAATCGGGAATTTATCCCGGTCGGGGTGATCTTCGGCGTGTTGCTGATCGCTGCGCTCTATCTGTTTGCCTGCCTGCAAGCGTCGATCCGCCGCAGTGCCAGCGGTATCACCACCCTGGCCGAGTCGCTGCGTGACGGCGATCTGTGCGTCGAGGTTTCGGTGCAGGGCCGCGACGAACTGGCCGTCATCAGCCAGGCGCTGAACGTCGCGGTGGTGCAATTGCGGACCAGCCTGCTGGGCGTCAATCACGAGACCCTGCAACTGGGCTCGGCCGTGCAGACCCTCAATGCGCAGTCCAACGACACTCTGGGCGAGGTTGAGGACCAGCAGCAACAGATCAGCCAGATCGCGGCAGCCGCCACACAGCTGGCCGCCACTTCCCAGGGCGTGGCCAAGAGCTGCGAGCAGGCTTCCGACAGTGCCCGGCAGACCCGCAAGATTGCCGAAGAGAGCAGCCGCGACAGCCAGCGCACCACCGACAGTATCCAGCAACTCAATCGCCGTTTGACCGACACTGCGGCGGCATTGGGGCGGGTCAGCGAGCAAGGTCAGCAGATCCAGTCGGTGGTCGATGCCATTCGCGGCATCGCCGAACAGACCAACCTGCTGGCGCTCAATGCGGCCATCGAGGCGGCGCGGGCGGGCGAACAGGGGCGCGGCTTTGCCGTGGTGGCCGATGAAGTACGCAGCCTGTCGCAGCGAACCCAGGCCTCTACTGCACAGATTGCCAACACCGTCGACAGCCTGCGCAGTACCGTGACCCAGGCTGTCCAGTTGATGGAAGCCGCGTGTGGCCAGGCCGTGGACGACGCGCAGTCAGTGACCGGCCTGGGCGTGCGGCTGGGCGAAATCGCCAGCGCAGTACAGAGCGTGACCGACACCCTGGCGCAAATCCTCACGGCGGTGGAAGAGCAAGCCTCCACGGCTGACCAGGTCAGTGGCAGTATCCAGCAGGTCGACCAGGCTGCCGGGCGATTGCTCGACGGCGCCCGGGCAGTCAACCAGGCCGCCGATACCCTGAGCAAAGGCAGCCGGGCACTGAACGACAACACGGCGCGCTTTCATCTGAGCTGATGGTGCTTGGACCGGTACCCGTAGGAGCGGCCGGGCGGCGATCCGCTTTAGCCGCGAAGGCATCATCGCAGCTAAAGCGAATCGCCGCCCGGCTGCTCCTGCGGTAAGGTTGGGCGCCAGCCTTTCACGCACGAGCCAGCCCCCATGCCGACCCCCACCAACCTGTTCACCCCGCTTCCCGATGCCCGTCAGGCAGAGGTTTTCACCGATCTGCTGGTCAGGCCAGGCTGTCGGGTCGAGCGGATCGTCTCCCAAGGGCAGGTCACGTCGCCTGAGCGTCCGTATCAGCAGGCCCATGATGAATGGGTCGTGGTGTTGAGCGGTTCGGCCAGGGTGCTTATGGACGATGTCGAAACCGCCCTGGCGCCTGGCGATCATCTGTTCATTCCGGCAGGCATGCAACACCGCGTCACCTTTACCGACCCGGCGCAGCCCACCGTATGGCTGGCCATCCATATTGGCGAGGCTGCGTCGGATGCCTGACCCCGGCAGTGCGGGTTATTTGGCTATCTCCACCCGCTCGAAGCGCCCGGCAATCACGGTATAGGCCAGGATTGCGACCAGCCCGTGGGCGGCGACGAACCACAGTGCGGCGTTGAACGAACCGGTGGTCGCGACGAAATAGCCGATCACCACCGGGGTGATGATCCCCGCCGTGTTGCCGATGCCGTTGAACACGCCGCCACTGAGGCCCACCATGTTTTTCGGTGCGGTATCGGAGAGCACTGCCCACCCGACGGCGGCCAGCCCCTTGCCGAAAAACGCCATTGCCATCAGGGCGATGACCATCCAGTTGGCGTCTACATAATTGGCCGACACCAGCGTGGCCGACAACGCCATGCCGATCACGAACGGCGTCTTGCGCGCGCGCGAAGGGTGGACGCCGCGGCGGATCAGCCAGTCAGAGACCACGCCGCCCAACACCCCGCCGGAAAAACCGCAGATCGCGGGCAGTGCCGCAACCCAGCCGGCCTCCATGATGGTCATGCCGCGACCCTTGATCAGGTAGATCGGAAACCAGGTGATGAAGAAGTAGGTCAGGGCAGTAATGCAGTACTGGCCCAGATAGATGCCCCACAGGGTACGGCTGGTGAACAGCTGTTTGACCTCGGCCCATTTCAGTTTGGGTTTTTCGGTTTTGCGCGTGGTTTCCAGGCTGACCAGTGCGCCGCCTTCACGCATGTAATCCAGTTCGGCCTTTTGCAGGCGCGGGTGGCTGGCCGGGTCGTGGTACAGGGCGAACCAGAAGAAGGTCGCGACAATACCCAGGCCGCCCATCCACAGGAACACATGCTCCCAGCCCATGCTGTGGGTCAGCCAGGCCATCAACGGCGCAAACACCACCACGGCCATGTACTGCGCCGAGTTGAACAGCGCCGAAGCCGTGCCGCGTTCGCGGGTCGGGAACCAGCTGGCGACGATGCGGTTATTGGCCGGGAAGGCCGGCGACTCGACCAGACCCAGCATGAAACGCATGCCGAACAAGGTAATAGCCGCTGTCGAACCGACCAGGCCGATCCAGCCCACCGTGCCTTGCAGCATGGTAAACAGCGACCACAGAAACAGGCTCCAGCCGTACACCCGGCGTGCGCCGAAGCGGTCCAGCAGCCAGCCACCGGGGATCTGCCCCAGCGCGTAGGCCCAGGCGAAGGCCGAAAAGATCATGCCGAGCATGATCGGGTCCAGCCCCAGTTCCTTGACTACTTCAGTGCCGGCAATCGACATGGTCGCGCGGTCGGCGTAGTTGAGTACGGTGACGACAAAAATCAGCGCGAGAATCACAAAGCGCTGGCGGCCGACGCGAGTCTCTGTCACCGCAGCCTCAATGGGCGCAGTCTTGCTATTCATGGTGTTCTCCGATGCCCTCAAGGGGCTGTGTTGTTATTGGCTGGAGAAGCGGGCATCAGGCCGGAATGGCTGCCCGCAGTTGCGGTTCGGCGAAGCAGGCCTGCAAGTGCGACAGCACGATTTCACCCATGGCCAGGCGGGTCTGTTCGGTGGCACTGGCGCGGTGCGGTTGCAGCACGACGTTGTCCAGCTCGCGCAGGGCTTGCGGTACGTTGGGCTCATCGACAAACACATCCAGCCCGGCCCCGGCGATAGTGCGGGTCTGCAGGGCGGTGATCAGCGCCTGTTCATCGACCAGCTTGCCGCGCGCCACGTTGATGAAATAACCCTGCGGCCCGAGCGCCTCGAGCACCGCTGCGGTGATGATCGCCCTGCCCAGATCAGCGGAAGCCGCCAGCACCAGCACATCGCTGTTACGGGCCAGGTCCAGCAGGTCGGCAAAGAACCGATAACCGGTCTGCGGCTGTTCGCGCAGGTCGTTGTACTGAATGCTCATGCCGAACGCCTGGGCACGGCGGGCGATGGCATGGCCGACCTGGCCCAGGCCGACAATACCCAGCCGGGTGCCGCTGACCTTGCGCGCCAGCGGCTGGTTGACCGTGCCCCACTGGCCGCTGCGCACGATACGTTCACCCACGCCCAGCTCACGCAGGCTCATGATCAATAGCCCCATGGCCATGTCGGCTACATCATCGGTGAGTACGCCGGGGGTCGTGGTGACCCTTACCCCGCGTTGGGCGGCGTGATCGAGATCCACCGCATCAGTGCCGATACCGCTGATGGCGATGATCTGCAGGTTAGGCAAGCGGTCCATCAGCGCGTTGGACAGGCCCTTGGCGCCGCCGGTCACCACGCCGCGAATGCGCGCGCCGACGGCATTGAGCAGCGCGTCCTGATCATCGGCCTGATACAGGCGATGCACGTTGTAGCTCTGTAGCAACTGCGCATCGATCGGTGCCGGGACCGGCTGGGTAAGCAGGATGTCGTGGGTCATCATCGTCTTCCTGTGAGTTGTCGTTGTAGAGGACTGGACGACAGCCTAGGAAAAGCATCGATTCACGTCTAACATTCATCCTGAATGTTTCGATACAAGAATTGAATCGTGGAACTCCACCAACTTCGTTGTTTTGTGATGGTCGCCGAAGAGCTGCACTTCGGTCGCGCGGCCCAGCGTTTGTTCATGACCCAGCCACCGCTGAGCCGCCAGATCCAGTTGCTGGAGCGCTCGCTGGGTGTGCAATTGCTTGACCGCAGTAACCGTCAGGTACGCCTGACGGTGGCCGGTCGGCAGTTCTTGCGTGATGCCCAGCATCTGCTGGCCTACACCGAACAGGCCAGCGACAGTGCCCGGCGGCTGGCCAGCGGCGAGGCGGGGCAATTGGTGATCGGTTTCACGGCGGTCAGTGGTTACAACATGGTTCCCGAACTGCTCCGGGCGGCGGGCCAGTCACTGCCGGATATCGGCTTTGAGCTGCATGAAATGGTCTCCAGCGACCAGACCGAAGCGCTGGCCGCCAACATGATCGACATCGGTTTTGTGCGCCACGCCGAGCCGCGGCCGGGCTGGAGCTACCAACTGGCCAGCCGCGAGCCGCTGGTGGTGGTGATGCCTGACGGTCATCCGCTGGCCGGGCGGCAAACGCTTGCTATCACAGACCTGGCGCACCAGCCGTTCGTGATGTATTCGCCCAAAGAGGGCCGCTATTTCTACGACTGCATCGTCGGCCTGTTCGCCAGCGCCGGGGTGCTGCCGCGCTACCTGTACTACCTCAAACAGACCCACTCGATTCTGGGTCTGGTGCGCGCCGGGCTGGGCATCGGTATCGTCCCGGCCTCGGCGCGGGAGCTGTATATCGGCCACCTGCAGTTTCGCCCCTTGGCCGATGCGCAACTGTCGGCCGACATGTACATGGTCTACCGTGACGACAACGACAACCCGGCGCTGCCACGCTTCATCAACATGGCCCGTGGGCATTTCAGCGAACAGCAAACCGCCGCTCCCCTTTGATCGGCATTAACCCGGTAGGAGCGGCTTGAGTCGCGAATGGGGGGAGTTCCCTGCTAAAGCAGGTCCTACGCTGCTACGGCATCACCGCCATATCCAGCTGCTGGCGGCGGAACTGGCCCGGCGGTAACCCATGAATCTGCCGGAAGCGCCGCGAGAAATAGGCTTCATCGGCAAAGCCACATAGCCGCGCCACTTCGCCCACCGGCTTGGAGCCACCCAGCAGATAACTGCGCGCAGCATGCATGCGCCGCTCCAGGACCAGTTCACTGAAGGTCTTGCCGATCTCCTTGCGCAACCAGTGGGTCAGGTAGGTGGGCGACAGGTAGGTCGCGGCGGCGGCCTTGGTCAGGTTCAGGTCCGGGTCGGCGAGGTTCTTGCGCACATACTCCGACATGCGCGTCAGCGCATCGCGGCGGCTGGTCTGGGCGGCGTTGTCCTGGGCCAGTTGCTTGAGCGGCTCGGCAAACCTCATGCACACCTTGCCGATCAGTTGCAGTAACAGGCCCTTGATGATTTCCCGGCTGCCGAACTGGCGCTGCGGGTCGAGGTCGCGCATCTGCTGTACCAGCGTGCAGATCACCTCGAAGTCATCCGGGTCGAGGATAAAGTCCAGATGCTCCTGAAAGCGAAACGGCGACAACTCCGGTGCCAGCAGGATCGACACCTCTTCAAGATCCATCGGGTCGCACTCCAGGTGCGGCAGCAGAAAGGTCTGGGAAAAATTGATCACCACGAAATGGCTGTCGGCCGGGTGCGGGATCATGTGCATACGATGCGGCAGGATAAACGCCAGGGCGTTACGCGGGAATGGCCGCTGCACAGAGCCGATATGCTGCACCGTATCGCCACCGAGATTGACCTGAATCTGGAAATATTCGTGGCGGTGCAGGGCGGTTTCGGCGATCCGCGCCTGCTCATCGCGGATGTAAAAGTCCGCTCGCTCACTGCGTTGCTGCATGCCGTAGGTCGGTACCCGGCTGACTGACTGCATGTTCATCTCCCTTCTTGTTCGACGGCTGCCCGATGTCGCAGCCAGGGTTGCAGAGCTGATTTTGTACAGGCGCGGGTCAAGCTGACAAGCAATTGTACGATGACCGTAGTGCTCATCTCGCGGGTTCCGTTTGGACAATCGCGAGGCACTGGTGAATCACCATAGTCGCTACGGCTCGCTGTTGAAAGGCTCTATTACGGTGTTTTCAGCAAGAATTAAGTTTTCGTTCAGGATCCCGGCAGTGGCGGGAGTTTTTGGACATTCGGGAATTACACCGGCCTCTGGTGAAAAAACGATCTAACCCTTGCGTTGATTTTTTTTGGTCGTACGACCACCTTGATAAGCGTTGCCGCAGACATCTATCAACAATAATCACAAGGTGCTCGCCCAATGAAAACCACGCTTCGCTGGTGGCCACCGCCGCCGCATCTGAATGACAGGCCGCTGCGCCGCGCCTGACCCACATCGCCCACACACACAGTCCATGCCTTGCGCGCCACGCAGGGACGGCGCTGTCTTGCCTGAAAACCTCGATATCCCAACAACAATGAGGTCAACCCATGTCGAGCCTTCCCAATTCCCAGGCTGCGTCTGTCGCCACCAGCGCCGCCTCCCTTGAAGCCGCCGGCACCACCCGGCTGCCCACTCGCCGACGCTGGTTCATGCTCAGCCTGCTGCTGATCGCGACCATCATCAACTACGTCGACCGGGTGAATATCTCCATCGCCGCGCCGTTCATGGCCAAAGACCTGGGGCTGGACAAGATCCAGATGGGCCTGATCTTTTCCGCCTTCGCCTGGACCTACGCCCTGGCCCTGGTGCCAGCCGGGTTCATCGCTGACCGATTCGGCTCACGGGTGACCTACGGCGTGTCGCTGATCAGTTGGTCGGCGGTGACCGTATGCCAGGGCCTGGCCAGCGGCTTTGCGGCACTGTTCGGCCTGCGTCTGGCGGTCGGGGCCATGGAAGCGCCGGCATTCCCGGCCAATAGCCGGGCGGTGACCGTCTGGTTCCCGGCCCGCGAGCGCGGCATGGCCAGCAGCGTGTATGTGTGCGGCCAGTACCTGGGCACCGCGCTGTTCACCGGCGCGTTGCTCTGGCTGGCCACCACCTATGACTGGCGCCATGTGTTCTACAGCACCGGCCTGGTCGGCATCCTGTTCGGCGTGGTCTGGCTGTTTCTGTATCGCGACCCGCTGAGCTGCAAGAAGGTCAGCAAGGAAGAACTCAAGTACATCGAAGACGGTGGTGGCCTGGTCAAAAGCAGCCAGGAACGTACCAAATTCAATTGGCGGCAGATTGCCGAGCTGTTCCGTTACCGGCAGATCTGGGCGATCTGCATCGGCAAGTTCGCCAGCACCTCGGCGCTGTACTTCTTCCTCACCTGGTTCCCGACCTACCTGATCGAAGAACGTCAGTTGACCACCATCAAGGTGGGCATCTTCGCCGTACTGCCGTTCATCGGCGCCACCATCGGCATTCTGCTCGCCGGGATCGTCTCGGACCTGTTGATCCGCCGCGGCTACAGCATGTCGTTTGCCCGCAAACTGCCGCTGGTGGTCGGTTCAATGCTCGGCATGTCCATCGTGCTGGTCAATTTCACTGACTCGAACCTGGTCTGCATTGCGATCCTGACCATCGCCTTCTTCGCTCAGGGCATTGCTTCGTCGTCGTGGGCGGCGGTCTCGGAAGTTGCGCCCAAAGAGCTGATCGGCCTGACCGGCGGGGTCACCAGCCTGGCGGCCAATATCGGCGGGATTGTCTGCCCGATTGTGATCGGCGCCATCGTCCAGGCCACCGGCTCGTTCGCCCTGGCGTTCTGGTTCATCGGCGGCGTAGCGCTGATGGGTACGTTGTCGTACTCGCTGCTGCTGGGTCGCCTGTACCGCATCGAGTTGAAGACTCAATAAGGCTGTTAACTCCAAAACGAAGCGGCTTTCGTCCAACTTTGCCGGGCAAAGCCGCTTTAGGCTGGACCTGTCGACCGTACCTACCGAGTCAAACCACCATGAGCGATTTTGTCTTCAGCCCCGTTCCGCAACCCAGCCTGCCAGTGGTCGGCAGCGACCAGCGCTTTCCGGTCAGCCGGGTGTTCTGCGTCGGCCGCAACTACCCCTGGAGCGACGGCCAGGGTCGTAGTGTGCCGCTGTTTTTCATGAAGCCCGCCTCGGCGGTGATCGAAGCCCGCAGCGAGATCGCCTACCCGCCGCAGACCGAAGAGTTCTGCCATGAAATCGAACTGGTCGTGGCCATCGGCAGCGGCGGGGCAGACATCCCGGAAAGCCAGGCGTTGGAGCATGTCTGGGGCTACGCCGCCGGTCTGGACCTGACCCGCCGTGACCAGCAACGCAGCGCCAAACAGGCCGGCATGCCATGGGAGGGCGCCAAGGCCTTTGATGGTTCGGCACCGATCACCGCGATCCAGCCAGTGAGCCGTCAGGGCCATGCCCAACAGGGTGCAGTCTGGTTGATGGTCAACGACACCGAACGCCAGCGCTCGCGCCTGGAGAGCCAGCTCTGGTCGGTGGCGGAGATCATCAGCCACCTGTCGCGCAGCATCACCTTGTTGCCCGGCGACCTGATCATGACCGGCACCCCGGAAGGCGTCGCAGCGCTAGAACCCGGCGACCGGATCAGCGCCGGCGTAGAAGGGGTCGGGCAGATCGACGTCCGGGTCGGCCAGCGCGCCGCCTGAATTCAGCGAACATCAACAGGAGCGTCACAATGTCCAATAAATCCTCCTCGAAAATCGCCCTGGTCACCGGGGCTGGCAGCGGCATCGGCAAAGCCGTGGCGCTGGGCCTGCTGCAAGACGGCTACCGCGTGGTCCTCGCCGGGCGGCGTCTGGAGCCGCTGCTGAACGTGGCCGAACAGGCCGCAGCGCAAGGTTGGGAAGCCACGCCGGTGGTGACCGACGTACGTGACCCGGCCAGTGTCAAAGCACTGTTTGCCACCGTCGAAGAACGCTACGGCCGCCTGGATGTGATCTTCAACAACGCCGGCGTCAACGCCCCGGCCGTGCCCATGGACGAACTGCCGCTCGACACCTGGGACAACGTCATCGCCACCAACGTCAACGGCGTGTTCCTGTGCTGTCGCGAAGCCTTCGGCCTGATGCGCCGCCAGCAACCGCAAGGCGGGCGGATCATCAACAACGGTTCGATCTCCGCGCATACCCCGCGCCCCTTTACCGCGCCCTACACCGCCAGCAAACACGCGGTACTCGGCCTGACCAAAGCCCTGGCCCTGGACGGCCGTGAATTTGACATCGCCTGTAGCCAGATCGACATCGGCAACGCCCTGACCGAACTCTCCGAACGCATGACCCGTGGCGTGCGCCAGGCCAACGGCGAAATCGCCGTAGAACCCATGGTCGACGTCCAGCACGTCGCCGACGCAGTGCGCTACATCGCCGCGCTGCCGCTGTCGGCCAACGTCCTGAACATGACCGTCATGGCCACCAAGATGCCGTTCGTAGGCCGTGGCTGACGCTTGACACACCACATTTGTGGGAGGGAGCTCTGCTCGCGACCGAGCGCGCAGCGCTCGCCCCCATTATCCGAATCAAACGAGGTACCCCATGAAACCAGAAGTCCTGCAACTGAGCCCGATCCTCATCCCTGAAATCCGCGAACGCCTCGCCGAGCTCTTCACCATTCGCCCGTACTTCCAGCAAACCGACAAAGCTGCCTACCTGGCCGAACACGGCCCGAACATCCGGGGCGTGATCACCGGCGGCCACACCGGTATCACCCGTGAAGTCCTGTCGAAACTGCCCCGCGTCGAAGTGGTCGCGGTCAACGGGGTCGGCACCGATGCGGTAGACCTGGCTTACTGCCGCGACCTGGGCATCCATGTCACCGCCACCATCGGCGCGCTGACCGACGATGTTGCCGATCTGGCCATCGGTCTGTTGATCGCGGCCTGCCGTGGCCTGTGCACCAGCGACCGCTATGTGCGCAGCGGTCAGTGGCAGCACAGCCCGACCCCGCTGGCGCCGCTACCGCTGGCCCGTCAGTTCAGCGGCATGCGCGTTGGTATCGTCGGCCTGGGCCGGGTAGGGCGCGCCGTGGCCACCCGCGCCGCCGCCTTCGGCTGCCCGATCAGCTACACCGACCTGCAACCGATCAGCGACGTCAACTACAGCTACGTCGCCGACCTGAGCGAACTGGCCCGCAACAGCGACGCCCTGATCCTCGCCGCCGCCGCCGACGGCGGCAAAGCGATCATCGATGCCAACGTGCTCGAAGCGCTGGGCCCGGACGGCTACCTGGTCAACGTCGCACGCGGCAAGCTGGTCGACGAAGACGCGCTGGTCGCCGCACTCAAGGCCGGCAGCATCGCCGGTGCGGCACTGGATGTGTTCGTCGATGAGCCCCGCGTGCCTGATGCGCTGTTCGACAACGAGCACGTGGTGTTGCAACCCCACCGCGCCAGCGCCACAGTGCAGACCCGTACCCGTATGGGCGAGATGGTGATTGCCAGCCTGGTGGATACCTTTGCTGGCAAGAAGCCGCAAGCCTGTGTGACCGGTTAAGTAGGCAGTGTTTCAGGGGCGTTTCTGAACGCTCCTGCTACCCCTGACCGATGCCTGCCTGCTCTGAACGGGTTCTCCGAAAGATATCTGCGCTTGTCGGGACGCCGCTCTTTTTCCCCAATAATCCATACCCAGACTCGAACTGGTGGTGGGCTGCACACCGGCCTTGGCGGTTGGCTCAATGGCAGGCTTCAACTCAACGACAGATCTGCTTTCAATGGCGGGTTGGGATGATTGCCTGGTCAGTTGGATGAGGTCGAAGTCCTGCGAGTCTGAAACCACAGTCGTTAGCGTATCGGTCGATGCAACCGAAGCTCTCGGGCTTATGTCTCTCAAGTAGCTCTGCATCCGAACCTGACTACGGGTTCTGATCAAACCGGCAGGGCGAAGAATCTTTTTCAGAAACGTCGGCAGGTGCCCGGTCGGGTCAAAACGGTTAATCGGGTCGCCCACGCAGTAGGCGTAGGCGTTCAGTGCGCCTTCGGTAAACGGACTCATATCATCCGGGCTGTTGAACCTCATCAGCACCGGATTGAACGACCGGAAACCGCTGCCTAATAAATAATGACCTGTGACTGGATCCGCTCGCTCGCGATTGAAACCCGGTAACTGCTCAAAGGCAGCGACAGGATGCCGGTGGCCGTAGGGTGCATAGGTACAGACGCTTAGTCCTGACGTCGCAACGCTATGGATCACCGAACCTGACGGATCGCTACCGACCAGTGCACATAGCGTCTTGCGCTGTTCTCGCTGCTGTTGCGACAGGATCGAGTGCGCCGTATTCAGCCAGGAGGTGCTGCGCTGTTGCTGAACAATGGTCGTCAGTCGCTTCTCTTGATAGAAACACCGCTCGTTGCTTGTTTCACCGGGTAGCCGACCTGCCAGGCGATCCAGGGCGTCGTATTGATAGCGGCAAAGCCAGTTGTGCGCAGGCATATGTGAAAGCCTCGGCCAATCATGCTCAGGCTGAAGTTTCACTGCGAACAGGCAATCCGGCGACTGGCAGAACTGTGAGGCTGGGCGCCACCCACATCTTCTATGACTCGTCCCGTTTGTTATATGGCTCACCCCGCAGCCGATGCGATAGTGGCCAAAATAAAAGGATTCGAGCATGTTCGAGCGCACTGTAACCCCGGCAGACGACAACGGTTGTGGCTGGTTCCACCTCAGCCTGGGGCGCAAAGTGCGTCCGGCGCATTCGGGTAGCACCTCGGCGCGCTGGGTCGTGCTGGGCGCAGGCTTTACCGGTGTGGCCGCTGCCCGGCAACTGGCCCTGCATTACCCCAATGACCAGATTGTGCTGGTCGAAGCCCAACAGGTCGGTTTCGGTGCTTCAGGCCGCAACTCCGGCTTCGCCATCGATTTGCCCCATGACATCGGCGCCCCGGACTACATCGGCGACCTGGCCACCGCGCGCATGAGCCTCAAGCTCAACCTGCGCGCCCAGGAGTTGCTGAAAAAACTGATTGCCGAGCACGGCATCGATTGCCAGTTGCAGGCCGCCGGCAAGTACCAGGCGGCCATCGAGCCCAAGGGCATTGCGGTGCTGGAAGCCTATCGCAGCGGTCTTGAAAAACTCGGCCAGGCCTACCAGATGATCGATGGCAAAGACATGCCAGAGCATGTCGGCACGCACTTCTACAAGCGCGGGCTGTACACCCCCGGCACTTACCTGCTGCAGCCTGCGGCACTGGTCAAAGGGCTGGCCGAGAGCCTGCCGGCCAACGTCACGCTGTTCGAGAACACCCGCATTCACAGCATCGAGCAGGGCGCCGACAAAGTCACCCTGATCCACGACAACGGCCGGTTGATCGCCGACCAGTTGCTGCTGACCAACAACGCTTTCGCCTCGCACTTCGGCTTCCTCAAGGGCCGCCTGCTGCCGGTGTTCACCTACGCCAGCATGACCCGGCCCCTGACCGAACAAGAACAGGCGCGTCTGGGTGGCAAGAGCACTTGGGGCATTATCCCGGCGGACCCGTTCGGCAGCACCTTGCGCCGTACCCCGGACCAGCGCCTGCTGGTGCGCAACAGCTTCAGTTTCAACCCCGACGGGCGCAGCCACAAGAAATACCTGGAGCGTGCCGAACGCCAGCAGCGCGAGTCGTTCGAACGACGTTTTCCGATGCTCGCCGGCACGCCATTCGATTACACCTGGGGTGGCTCGATGTGCCTGTCGCGCAACCATGAATCGTTTTTCGGCACACTGGCGCCGCGCATTCACGGTGCATTGTGCTGCAACGGTCTGGGCATCACCCGCGGCACCATCACCGGCACGCTGCTGGCCGACTGGCTGGCCGGTGAGCGCGATGAACTGATTGATTTTCTGCTCTCCTCCAAAGGGCCGAATGCCAACCCGCCAGAGCCGTTCCTGAGCCTGGGAGTGAACTTCAACCTGCGCCTGGGCCAACACCGTGCGGGTCAGGAAAGCTGAGCCGCCAAGGAGAGCAACATATGCACAGCATCGGCATTCTGGGCGTTGGCGAACTGACCGAAAAACTCGTTCGCGGGCTGCGTAACGGCGGTTTTGACGGGCCGATCCTGCTCTCGCCGCGCAATCGCGAACGGGCTGCGGCACTGGTCGCCGACTACGGCTGTAGCACGCTGCAAAGCAACGCGGCAGTGGCCGAACAGGCGCAGCTGTTAGTCGTTGGCGTGCGCCCGGCCGACCTGGCCAGCCTGGCCGCTGAGGTTCAGGTCAGGCCCGGTCAATGGCTGGTGTCGGTGGTGGCCGGCGAAAGTCTGAGCCGGCTTGCCGAGTTGTTTCCGGGCGCTCGTTGCGTGCGCGTCATGCTGTCGTACGCTGCCGAGTTCGGCCAGTCGACGGTTGCCCTGACCCCACCGACCCCTGAGCTGGAACCGCTGTTGGGGTTGCTGGGGCGTCTGGTGGTGCTGGCCGATGACACGCAGTTCGAGCTGGGCACCGTGGCCGCCTGCATGAACGGCTGGTTCTATTTCCTGCTGCACGACTTGCAAGAGTGGCTGGCCGATAAAGGCTTGCCGGAGCAACAGGCCCGGCAACTGGTGCTCAGCAGCCTCAAGGACTGCCTGGCCTGTTCTGAAGAACAACAGCACGAGAGCCTCAAGGCCCTCGGCGAGCGCATCGCCACTCCGGGCACCTACACCGCCGACGGGCTGGCGCTGCTCAACCACTCGCAGGCCGGCGCGCAATGGAAAGCAGCTTGTGAAGTGGTGCTCGATGCCCTGCTGAGCCGTTCTGCCGGCCACTGAGCCACCCGTCTTACCTGCACCGGGCTTCGACTCCTTGCTGGCAGGCCAGCAGGAGCGGGCCTGATTCAACCCTGCCAACGAGGCCCCGATACCCATGAGTAATGTACTGACCGTTGTACGCAACGCTGACCACGCCGAGCTGGGCGAGCCGGCTCCGGCCAAGCTGCCGATCGGCGACATTATCGCCCAGGCACGTACCGCCCAGGATCAGACCAACGAAGCCGTCGGCGCCAGTATCGGCGTTTGGGAAAGCAGCCCCGGTGTGTTCCGTCGGCACCTGAAGAACCGTGAATTCAGCCACATCATCAGCGGCTGGTGCATCTTCACTCCCGACGGTGGCGAACCGGTCAAACTCAGCGCTGGTGATGCTGTACTGTTTCCGGAGAACTGCGAAGGCGTGTGGGACATCCGCGAGAACTTCCGCAAAACTTACGTACTGTTCTAGGAGCGGGCGATGACACCTATCGAACGCATCAACGCAGGCACCCGTGCCAGCCAGATCATCATTGCCGGTGACCGCTTCGAAACCTCCGGCATGGTGGCGCTCAAGCCTGAGTCCGATACCGATATCACCGCCCAGACCCAGTGTGTACTGAGGCAGCTGGAGGCGATGCTGGCGCGGATCGGCGTCGGCAAGGAACGTGTGACTCGGGTGCAGATCTGGCTCAGTGACATGGCCGATTTCGACGCCATGAACCTGATCTACGACGCCTGGGCCGCCGAAGCACCGCCGACTCGCGCATGTGTGGGGGCGCAACTGGTGACGCCGCAGTACCTGATCGAGATTCAGGCCAGCGGGTATCTGTAACAGAGTCGGTAAAACCGCTACAACCAAACCGCGCTGTGGCTAGTTCAAGACCGGGGTATGCAAGTCATTGGTAGTCGGTCCACCAAGAATGCCCAGTGCGGGTTAAAGCCGATACTGTTCGATTAAGCATCACACCCCCCTGTGGGCGCTTGGTCTGGGCGGCATTGCGACGAAGAGGCCGGTTTAAGTCACCGCATCAAACCAGACCCAGGCGGTGCAACGCTTAATCATGAAACATGCTGCGTGCGTTAGTCGTGCCACGTAACGGAGTCGATACGTTGACGGGCTTTGTACGGTGCTAGTTTGGTCGGGCTTTTTAAATGTATTAGCCCGTCATTGGAGGCGCTTGTGTACGAAGTTGATCGCACTACTTATCGCTCTGTAAAAGGTTTCAATCGTCGCGTTCGTTTTCTTGTCATGCACTATACGGCCATCGGTTTTCGAGGCTCGGTCAATGCCCTGACCGGGCCGGCCGTGAGTGCCCATTATCTGATCCCCGACCCGTCGGAAAAGGACTATCAGGAGGCAGGTTTCAATACCTTGCGCATCTTCAACCTGGTCGATGAAAGCGAGCGGGCCTGGCATGCGGGGGTCAGCACATGGGGCAACCGCAATAGCCTCAACGACACCTCGATTGGCATCGAGATCGTCAATCTGGCCACCGACGAAGGCGGCGTATTCAAGTTCCCGCCGTACCATCCTGAGCAAATCGAAGCCGTCAAACAACTGGCCCGCGATATCCTGCAACGTTACCCGGACATCAGCCCGGTCAATGTGGTCGGGCATTCGGATATTTCACCCGGCCGCAAGAGCGACCCCGGCGCGGTTTTTCCATGGAAAGTGCTTTATGACGCAGGCGTGGGCGCCTGGTACGACGCGGCCACGGTACAAGCCTTCAAGCAACAGTTCAGCGCTGGTCTGCCATCGCGTGCTGATATAACAGCCAAACTAAAAACCTACGGCTACGACACCTCTACTGCCGCCGGTGACAGTGGTTATCGTGGGTTGGTCAGAGCCTTTCAGTTGCACTTCAGACCTGAGAACTATAACGGTGTAGTTGATCTTGAAACTGCAGCCATTGTTTATGCGCTGGTCGCCAAATACTTCCCCGGAAAGTAAGTTTCAGCTGTTCTCCGTTTGAGAAGGCTCTGAAGCAGGCATCTATTCAATGCCTTTGCGCGTTGCAGGTGCACTTCTCAGCTTTCTCACATTGCCTGCAGCGGCCCAGCGCCTGACTCGATCGGGTGCTGGGCGGGGGCGTCTTGTGATGGACATTTCAAATTCGCTTGCGTTTTTCCAAGGAAAGGCTAATTTCCTGCCTGAATATCATATTGCCAGCTTGCGGCGATCTCTCGGGAAGGAACCTTACTATGCAGTCCAAAGGATTGGTTCGATGCGGCGTGTCGCTGGCATCGCTTTTCTGGGTCGCTACCGCCCTGTCTGCTCAGGAGGAGGGCATCAGCAACCCACCGACACTGAGGATGGGGATTGACCGCAACGCGCCGGCAGCGGTAACCGGTGTGCGTGAGGCTCCCGGTGTTACCTCACGCACAGCCGTTCGCCAGAACGACCCTGGTGCACAACTGGAACTGCGTCTGAAGCAGGCCCAGATCCAGGACCCGCAGAAGGGCACCAAGGACACGGTCTGGCTACGCGGTTATGCGGATCCCAATAACAGCAATGCCCCTGGCAATCTGGTCGCGGCCCCGCTGATCAAGGCACTTCCCGGCCAGACGGTACGCTTCGATATCTACAATCATTTGCTGCCCTGGGACGATCTGCCAGACAACCTGCGCCAGGACTACACCCGGGCCGGGCTTGGCAAGGACGTTTACGAAAAGCTGATCCCGCCGCAGGAGTGCGATCCGGCGCATGATGCCGGTTCAATGAACACGCCTAACAGCCGCCCCGGTTGCTTCAATGTCACCAACAACCACTTTCATGGCAGTTGGGTGAATCCGGCCGGCAACAGTGACAACGTACTGCGCAGCCTGTATCCCGGCGCAGGTGTTGCACACGAATACGAATACAACATTCCGGCTGATCATCCTGCCGGCACCTTCTGGTATCACCCGCACATTCACGGCTCCACCGCTCTGCAGGTCGCCAGTGGCCTGTCTGGCGCATTGATCGTCAACGGCGATCGGTGGCCGGTTCCGGGAGCGAACGGTCAAGGTTTTCGCAGCGGCGACATTGATGTGTTGTTGAGCAAACCCGACGGCAAACCGATTCCCGACCGGGTCTTCATGCTCCAGCAGATCCAGTACGAATGCTTCAAGCCCGACGGCACGCCCAAAGATGACAAATGGAATTGCGCCGAGGGCGATATCGGCGCCATCGTGAACTACAACAATCTGGGCGGACCGAAAAACTGGACAAATTCGGGGCGCTTCACCACGGTCAACGGCCGAGTCGCTGACATGCTGGGCATTGGCAGTGAGCCTGGTCAGGAGAAAGTCATCGCCGGCCAGCCTGAGCGCTGGCGGTTTATCCATGCCGGCTTCAATGACAGCATCAAGGTGCAGATCTATCCTGCCAAACCAAACCCGGAAAAAGGCGAGGCAAGCTCGCTCAAGGCGCTGTTCAGCAAAACCTCCGCCACTGACAATGACCGTACAATCGCACGCGTCTGCGACGTCGATGGCCCGCCACTGAAGGTGTTCGAGATCGCTGCCGATGGGCTGACCCGATACCAGGCCCTGGAAACTGATGCGCGGGTTCTGCAGCCGGGCTACCGCAGTGACGTGCTGGTGTCTTTCCCGCAGCCTGCCGGCAACCTGCGCCATCAGGATTACTGCGTCATTGATTCACCCCTCAAGGGCGAGGCCAGCGTGGAAGGCTCGGTGGACAGCCGGCGCCTGCTCTTCTCTGTCAGGGTCGAGCGCAACGATGCCCGGCCGCAGATTCCCGAGGCCAAAGTCGTGATTCATGAAACCCTCTCCAGCGCCGCCAAGCGACTGGCCGCAGACCGTCAAAGGCAGGGGCTTGACGTCTCGAAACTGCCAGCGATCCTGGCCGATCTCGACGCAGGCCTGAAGCTTGAGAATTTCTCGCCGCACGAGAGGCTGACAGGGCAGACCACGCGTGAGCAGGAGGATGCCTGGTTGCATGTGGACAATGTCCGCTTGCTGCGCTTCGACTTCAAGTCGGTGCAGAAAGATGTGTCGCCGCCGTCCCCCGGACCGGGAATCGGGCATACACGCTTTTCCCGTGGCGATTTCGAAGTGGCGTCTGATCCCGACCCGCAAGCCCCCTGGGGCAAGGTCGAGGATGTGCGCTTCAGCACCAGACCGGACGAACTGATCGCCCTGCAGCTTGGCGACACTGATGAGTGGCGCCTGCGGACCGCCGATTTTGCTCACCCCTTCCATATTCATATCAACCCGTTCCAGGTGGTGCGCGTAACGGGCAAGGATGGCAAGGATCTGACCCAGGACCCCAGCTCGCAGTATTTCGGCATGAAGGACGTCTACAAGGACACCATCATGGTGGAGTCGGACGTCGAAGTCGTCGTGCGCTCGCACTACGAGCGCTACGTCGGACGCTTCGTCTTGCATTGCCACATCCTGCCCCATGAAGACGCCGGCATGATGCGCCTGGTCGAGATTTTCGATCCCGGCATTCCGGGCGGGCTGGACGGCATCGAAAAGCGCAACCGGGAGGCCGCAGGCTCAGCCCATTCCCACTGAGGCTTGCGTCGATAGAGGCTAAAGGAGGCTGACATGCTGCGCCACGGTTTCATAATTGAACGTGGCGCACGCATGCCCAAGGGGGGGGGCACGTGTCGATCCGGCTGCGCGCCGTGATCCGGTATTAAACCGCGCAAGTACGGATTTCACATTTATGTCTATCATCCTGCGCCAAGGTCGGCCGGCCCTCGCGGTACGCCAAGGCAGTTTCGATATCCATGCACTCAACGACGGTTCGGCCAGTGCACTCGTGCAACGGCTTGAGCAGGCGCGTACACGTCTTGAGCAATGCCTGCCTGCCATTGGCCGGATCGAGCTGCAGGGTAATGCTGACGACGAGCTGGCCGGCACGGGCTGGCTGGTGAGCAAGGACATCGTGGTGACCAACGCCCATGTCGCCGACAAGTTCGCCATGCCCTACGGCAATGGCTTCCGCTTTCGCTCAGCGACATCGGGCAGCGGGCGGCAGAGCGCGGCCATCAACTTTCTCGCAGAGGCCGGCAATGCGCTCACCCGCAAGGTAGCGATCAGCGAAGTGCTCTGGATCGCCCGCGACTGGAAACCGGATATCGCGTTTCTGCGTCTGGCGCAGGACAGCGGGATTGAACCGCTGCTGCTTGCCAAAGAGCCTCCCCAGACCAACACCCACGTCGTAGCGGCTGGCTACCCGGTGCGTGACGCCGAAGTTGAAGATCAGCAACTGATGGAGCAGATTTTTCAGGAGCTCTACACCTACAAGTGCTTGTCACCTGGCATGGTAAGCGGCTTCACCGGCACGGTATTGCATGATTGCAGCACCCTGCGCGGCAACTCCGGCTCGCCGCTGCTCGACCTCAACAGCGGCGAGGTTGTCGGCCTGCATTTCCTCGGGGGGCCGCTCGACGGCTCTAACCAGGCCATCGCGGCCAGTACCATTCGCAATCTGCTGGTACAGCGCGGGCTGCTGTAATCATGCTTCGCCCCGGAAGCTGTCAGGCCGGCAGTTGCGCTTGCTCCTGGCTTTCACGGTGTATGACCGGCCACTGATCGAGCACCTGGTCCAGCACCAGATGCGCCTGGGTAATCAGGTGCATACCGGCCATCGCCAAGTGACGCGGCGGGCCTTGCAGCGCATCGGCGCTTTCATAAACCGTGGCGGTGGCGCAGCGCAGCAACTCCACGGCATGGGCCAGGCGGCCTTCAACAAGGGTAAGGGACGATTCGAGCGAGGGTGGGTCGGGAACGATCTTTTTCATGAGTACAACTCCGTTAATGCTGATGGAGCCGTCACCCATTGCCTACCAAACGCCGGGTGGCGACCGTGCACAAGTTGGTAGGACCGGTTAACGGAACCCGGCGCGTCCGAAGACGCCCTGCGCACGGCCACCATAACTGCAGGCCGAATAAAAGCGCCTCGCAAAAGGTGGCGCCCTGCGCCGTTAACCCTCAGGCCTACCAAACCTGGTCGCTGGATTTACAGCGACGGCCAGAGGGTAGATACCGAAACTCACGGGCGCAAGCGGTCGGGATTTTCTCGGAAATTTCCTTCAAGAGAAAGAGAGGCATCTTGCAATTGCAGGCCGCAGACGGGCCGAAATGCTACACGATCTCGTAGGAGCCGCTTCAGCGGCGAAGCTTTTGCAGCTAAAGCTTCGCCGCTGAAGCGGCTCCTACAATGTTCCGTGTTTGCAGCGCGACGCCGAGCCTGATCGCCTACAACTCCGGATCCAGCCCCACCGGTCCATCCTGCCAGTCGGTCTTGAACCGCTCCACCTCATGGCGGCGCTTGCGGTACGAATACGGCGTTTCACCATACTGTTTGCGAAACCACAGAATGAAGTGCGAAGCGTCCGAGAAGCCGCAGGCCAGGGCGATGGTGGTGATGTTCTGGCTGGTGTTGACCAACAGCCGCCGGGCGTGGTCCAGGCGCAGTTTGCGCCAGTAGTTGGCCGGTGGCTCTTGGGTGTTGGCGACAAATTCACGGTGTAACTGGCGCGGCTGGGTGCCGACCGCCAGCGCAACCTCCTTGAGCGACAGCGGCGTGTCGAGGTTCTCGCGCATGAACTTGATCGCGCGGCTGACCCGATCGTTCTCGTAAATGGCTGACTGGGCAGCCGGCTCGGCCTGGGTATGGGTGTCGGCCTGTTTTTCCACCAGCAGATATTCCAGGCCCTTCTGCGCCCGGATCGCCCCGCAGTGGCGGCTGATCAGGCTGGCCGCCAGGTCGATGGCGGTGCCGCCGGGGCAGGTGATGATCCCGCCGTCGTCCACGTAGCTTTTGTCCAGCACCGCAACGGCTTCGGGGTACAACTGCTTGAACTCATCAAGAATGGTGAAGTGCACCGCGCAGCGCTTGCCGTTGAGCAACCCGGCTTTACCGAGCACAAACGACGCCGAGCACAGGGCGATGATCGGCACCTTGGCGGCATGCAGGTCGCACAGTGCATCGAGCAGCCACTGCGGCGGGTTGCGGGTCTCGCCCATCAGCCCGCCGGCGACCACGATGTAATCGTATTGCGCCCAGACATTGAGCGGCTTGGTCGGCGAAATCGGCATGCCGCAACTGGCGGTCACCGGCAGGTCATGGCAGGTCATCCAGTCCCACTGGCAATGCACCTGCTGGCTGCGAAACGACTTGTCGGCCGCAAAGCGCAAGGAGTCCACCAGGCCTGCCACCGGCACCAGAGTGAAGTGATTGAGCAGGATGAAACCGACCCGCAGGTCCGGTTTGACCGGAGTCGGCAAGGGCGCATCCGCAACGGCATCCGGGGCATCGACAAGGGCCATGATCGGCAATCTCCAAGCGTCCGGCATCGATGCCGTGGTGTCGATTCTAGGCCTGCCGGGTTGTCCTGAATATCATATTTAGCCCCATAAACAGGACGTGAAGGACGATCGGTCGCAACCTACGATCAATTGTCATTGCTGTAATAGCCGCTCTGCCGGGTGGCTGCGCATCATGCTGAAAAAACCACTCACCAAGGCAGCACTCCTATGTACCGTGGATTCTGGTATGCGCAGGCCCTCGATCTGGACAGCGATCTCGCTCCCGCCCTCGAACAATCCATCCAGGCTGACGTCTGCATTGTCGGCGGCGGCTTTCTCGGCCTCTGGTCGGCCATCCGTCTCAAGCAGGCACACCCGGAAAAGAACATCGTCATCGTCGAGCGCGACCGTTGCGGCTCTGGTGCCAGCGGCCGTAACGGCGGCGTGGCGACCAACTGGTGGGGCAAGTACCTGTCGGTACGCACCATCTGCGGCGACGTGGAAGCGCGGCGTATCTGCGAGGCCGCCGAGTCGGCCATCGACGAGATCGGCAGCTTCTGCCAGGAACATGGCATCGACGCCCAGTACCGCAAGGATGGCTGGCTGTGGAGCGCAACCAACCAGCGGCAGATGAACTCCTGGAAGGTCCTGACCGACGGCCTGCAGAATCTGGGCGTCAACCCGTTCAAGGAGCTGGACCGGCAGACCATCGCCGGCCGCATGGGCTCGCCACTGGTGCTCGGCGGTATCTTTGACCCCAACGCCGCCACCGTACAACCGGCCATGCTCGCCCGTGGCCTGCGCCGTGTCGCGCTCAAGCTCGGTGTGCAGATTTTCGAAAAATCGCCGTTCACTCACCTTGAGCGCGGCAAGAACCCGGTGGTGCATACCGCCAAAGGCCATGTGAAGGCCGATCATGTGGTGCTGGCACTCAACGCCTGGGGCGCACAATTTCCTGAGCTGCGCCGCATGATCGCGATCATGTCCAGCGACATGGTCGCCACCGCGCCGGTCAAAGCCAAACTCGATGCCATCGGTTTTAGCGGCGGCGAATGCATGACCGACTCGCGCACCGTGCTCAACTACTGGCGCAACACCCCGGATGGCCGTGTGGTGTTCGGCAAGCCGCTGGGCCAGTTCGCCTATGCCGGGCGCATCGGCAACCTGTACGAAAAACCCTCGCCGGCTGCCGATCGCGTCGCCGCCGAACTGCGCCGGCTGTACCCGCAACTGGCCGACGTGCCGGTGGTCAGCAGTTGGACCGGGCCGATTGACCGGGCCATGAAAGGCCTGCCGAACTTCGGTTACCTAGACCACCACGGCACCATCAGCTATGGCATCGGCTTCTCCGGTAACGGCGTGGCGACCACCGTATTTGCCAGCCGCATCATCAAGTCGCTGGCCACCCATGCCAATGACGAGTGGTCCAACTGCGGCCTGGTCAACCAGAAAATGAAACTGCTGCCGCCAGAGCCGTTCCGCTTCTTCGGGGCACACATGGTGCGTGACGCGCTGGTGCGCAAAGAGAGCCTGGAAGACGTCGATCAGGACGCCGGGTTCATCACCAAACAGCTGGTGGCCATGGCCCCGGCCGGTTACGTGCCGGCGCAGAAAAAATAAGGACGATGACGATGACCGAGAAAGTCGTATTCCTCGACGACGACGGCCTGGCCGCCTCGACGCAGCTCAAACGCCCAGGTTTTGAGCATCAGTGGCAACAGTACGCCTATACCCAGCCTGACCAGGTGCTGGAGCACCTCAAGGACGCCACGGTGGCGCTGACCTGCAGCGTGCCATTGCGTGAAGAGCACCTGCGCCAGTTGCCGAAGCTGAAGATGATCTCGCTGGCGCTGACTGGCCGCGATATCGTCGATGTCGATTATTGCGAGGCGCATGGCATTCAGGTGTCGAGCGTCCCCGGTTATGCCGCCAACACCGTGGCCGAGCACAGCCTGGCGATGATCCTCGAACTGTTCCGCCGCCCGGCCGCCTTCACCCGGCTGATGCGCCAGGTGCGCGACGGCCAGGCGCCGTTCAAGAACATCTACTTCGACCACCGCATTCGTGACGTGCGCGGTCGGCAACTGGCGATCATCGGCAGCGGTCCGATTGCCATCCGCCTGGCTGAACTGGCCCGGCATCTGGGCATGCAGGTGCTGTTCGAAGACCGTGGCGGCAAGCGCCAGGGCGCTGATGTGCGGCCGCTCAATGAGCTGCTGAAAAGCTGCGACGTGCTGTCGATCAACTGCCCGCTGACCCCGCAGACCTACAACCTGATCGACGCCGACCAGTTGGCGCTGATGAAGCCTGATGCGTTGCTGATCAACACCGGGCGTGGCGGGGTGGTCAACGAAGCCGCACTGATCGACGCGCTGCAGGGCAACCGCCTTGGTGGCGTGGCCCTGGACGTGGTCGAGCACGAGCCGCTGCACCCGAGCAACCCGCTGTTCCAGTTGCTCGACCGCGATGACTTCATCCTCAACCCGCACATTGCCTGGAGCAGTGAAGATGCCATGCAGCAGTTGATGGACAGCGCCGTGGACAACATCACCCACTTCATCAACGGCCAGGCTGAACTGCCAGTCAAAAGGACCCTCAGCGCATGACCATCGTCACCAAAAGCAGCTATGTGGACGGCGCCTTTGTCGCGCTCGACAGCAGCAGCGATCTGCTGGAAAACCGTAACCCGTCCAACCCCGGTGAAGTGATCGAGCGCTTCGTGCGTGCCGACAAAGACCTCACCGAACAGGCCATCGCCGCCGCCCGCCGTGCAGCACCCGGCTGGGCACGCAGCAACCCGCAAGTGCGCGCCGATGCACTGGACTTTATCGGCACCGAGATTCTCGCCCGCCGCGAAGAGTTGGCGCGTTTGCTGTCTCGCGAAGAAGGCAAGATCGTTCGTGAGGCCTTGGGCGAGGTGGACCGCGCCGGTCGCTCGTTCAAGTTCTACGCCCAGGAAGTGCTGCGTGCTGAAGGCGAGAAGTACCAGTCGGTGCGTGCTGAGGTGGGTATTGATGTGTTCACCCAGCCGGTGGGCGTGGTGGGCATCATTGCCCCGTGGAACTTCCCGATTGCCATCCCGGCGTGGAAGATCGCCCCGGCGCTGTGCTTCGGCAACTGCGTGGTGTTCAAGCCGGCCGAACTGGTGCCGTCCTCGGCCTGGGCGCTGGCCGAGATCATCTCGCGTGCCGGCCTGCCAGCGGGTGTGTTCAACATGCTGATCGGCCCCGGTCGCAGCGTGGGTGACACCATTATTCGCTCACCCGATATCGACGCCATCAGCTTTACCGGCTCCGAAGGCACTGGCAAGCAGATTGCCAGGCTGGCCGCCGAGAACATGACCCGCGTGCAACTGGAAATGGGCGGCAAGAACCCGCTGATCGTCCTCGACGACGCCGATCTGGAGCAGGCGGTCGATGTGGTGCTCAACGGCTCGTTCTTCAGTACCGGCCAGCGCTGCACAGCCAGCTCCAGGGTGATTGTCACCGCCGGTATTCATGATGCGTTTGTCGCGCGTCTGGCCGAGCGCACCCGTGCCCTGAAAGTCGGCGAAGCGCTGGCCGCCGACACCGACATCGGCCCGGTGGTGGATGGCAAGCAACTGGAGCAGAACCTGTCGTACGTGACCATTGGTCAGCAAGAAGGCGCCAGGCTGGTGTGTGGCGGCGAGCGCATCGACAACCAGGCCGGTGCGTTCTACTTCACCCCGGCGCTGTTCACCGAGGTGCGTCCCGAGATGCGCATCTACCGCGAAGAAATCTTCGGCCCGGTGCTCAGCGTGCTCAAGGTGCACAACTATGAACAGGCCTTCGCTGCCGCCGAAGACACGCCGTTCGGGCTGTCGGCCGGCATCGTCACCACCTCGCTCAAGTACGCCGAGCACTTCAAACGCCACAGTTCGGCCGGCATGGTGATGGTCAACCTGCCCACCGCCGGCGTCGATTACCACGTGCCGTTTGGCGGCAACGGCGCCTCCAGCCTTGGCTCGCGGGAGCAGGGCACCCATGCCCGGCATTTCTTTACCCGGGTCAAAACCACTTATCAGTTGGCCTGAGCACTGTTACCTTTTGACATGCAAGCGCGTCTACGCTCAGACCGCATGAAAACTGCTGCGCTCGGTGATGCTGCGTTGAAAGCAGGCTCGGAATGCTCATTGACAACCAGTCAACTCCGCTTCCTCGCCTGCTTTCGCCTTGCCTGACCTTCGCTCGCGACGTTTTCAAACCGTCTGCTGTTCTTAACCTATTAAATGACGAGGAGCATCATGGCCAAGGCCGCCGATGTGGTAGTGCAATGTCTGGAAAACGAAGGCGTCGAGTACGTATTCGGTATTCCGGGTGAAGAGAACCTCGACCTGCTCGAGTCCCTGCGCAAGTCGCAGATCAAGCTGGTGCTGACTCGCCACGAGCAGTCCGCCGGCTTCATGGCCGCTACCTATGGTCGCCTGACCGGCAAGACCGGCGTGAGCCTGTCGACCCTGGGCCCCGGTGCCACCAACCTGGTCACCGCGGGCGCCTATGCATACCTGGGCGGTATGCCAATGCTGATGATTACCGGCCAAAAGCCGATCAAGAAATCCAAGCAAGGTCGTTTCCAGATTCTGGATGTGGTCGGCATGATGCAGCCGCTGACCAAGTACACCCACCAGCTGGCGAGCGCGGACAACATCCCGTCGCGGGTGCGTGAAGCTTTCCGCCTGGCCGAAGAAGAAAAGCCCGGCGCCGTGCACCTGGAACTGCCTGAAGACATCGCCGCCGAACAGACCGACGTGATGCCGATTCCGCGCAGCGTGCACCGTCGTCCGCTGGCCGAGCACAAGTCCATCGAAGCCGCCGTGGCCAAACTCAAGGCCGCGCGCAGCCCGATTCTGGTGATCGGTGCCGGTGCCAACCGCAAGATGACCGCCAAGGTCCTCAAGCAACTGATCGACAAGACCGGCATCCCGTTTGTCACCACGCAAATGGGTAAAGGTGTGGTCGACGAGCGCCACCCGCGCTTCCTCGGCAACGCCGCACTGTCGTCCGGTGACTTCGTGCACCGCGCGGTAGAGGCAGCCGACCTGATCATCAACATCGGCCACGATGTGATCGAAAAGCCGCCGTTCTTCATGGTCCGTGGCGGCACTGAAGTGATCCACATCAGCTTCCGCAGTGCCGAAGTCGATGCGGTGTACTTCCCGCAGATCGAAGTGATCGGCGACATCGCCAACGCCATCTGGCAGATCGGCGAAGCGCTGGATGCTGCGGCATTCGACGGCAGCGCGCAGTGGGACTTCACCCGCCTGATGGCGATCCGTGAAGCCAACGAAGCGCAAATTGCCGAAGGCGCCGATGACGACCGCTTCCCGGTGTATCCACAGCGTCTGGTGGCCGACATCCGTCGCGCGCTGCCTTCCGAAGGCATCGTGGCGCTGGACAACGGCATCTACAAAATCTGGTTCGCCCGCAACTACAAGGCGCACAAGCCCAACACCGTGCTGCTCGACAACGCCCTGGCGACCATGGGTGCCGGCCTGCCATCGGCAATGGCCTCGCACCTGGTGTATCCGCAGCGTCCGGTGATCTCGGTGTGCGGTGACGGCGGTTTCATGATGAACAGCCAGGAGCTGGAAACAGCCGTGCGCCTGAACATGAACCTGACCGTGGTCATTCTGCGTGACGACGGCTACGGCATGATCCGCTGGAAGCAGGCCAACATGGGCTTCACCGATTTCGGCCTGGACTACGGCAACCCTGACTTCGTCAAATACGCCGAAGCCTACGGTGCCTTTGGCCACCGCGTCGAAAGCGCTGCCGAGTTCCTGCCGCTGCTGGAGAAATGCATCAGCACCCCAGGCGTGCACGTGATCGACTGCCCGGTCGATTACAGCGAGAACGACCGCATCCTCAACACCGAACTGCGCGAGCGCAGCCTGGCGGTGTAATTCGGTCTTCGCGGCTAAAGCCGCTCCTACGGGGTTTGCGACAACCGTAGGAGCGGCTTCAGCCGCGAAACATCGATACGTGCCAGATCCGCGACAAACCTGTAGGCTCCTCGTCTCTCGATTCCCCATCGATCAGGAGCTTTTGTGGATCTGCGTCAACTCGAAGCCTTTGCCGCCGTGATGTCGGCCGGTAGCGTGACCGGTGCCGGGCAGATGCTCGGGCGTTCGCAACCGACCATTACCCGGCAGATCCAGGAACTTGAGCAGGAACTGGGCTTTGCTCTGTTCGAACGCAGCGGCCCCAAGGTCACCCCGACCCAAAAAGCTTTCATGATGACCGCCGAGGTCGAGAGCGCCCTGCAAGGGGTGCGGCATGTGCATCAACGCGCGCTGAACCTGACCCGCGACGAAAACCGCAGCCTGCGTCTGGTCGCCACCCCGGCGCTGGCCGCCGGCCTGTTACCGCCGGCGCTGGCGCTGCTGCCTGAAGACCTGCGCGCCCAACAGCTGCAAATCCAGAGCCTGTCGCCGGAGGCGGCGGTGCAGGCAGTGCTGTCGAAAACCTTCGACCTGGGCATGATCAGCCTGCCACTGGAGCATCGCGGCCTGGAACTGCACTGGATTGGTGAGGCACCTTGCGTGGCGGTGCTGGCCGCAGACAGCGAGCTGGCGGGCGAGCCGGTGTTGAGCATGGCGCAACTGGCGGGGCAGACGCTGGTGAGCATTTCCAACCCGTTCCGCTTTCGCCGCCGGATCAACAAGGCCTTCGAGCGCGCAGGTCTTGAACCGGCACACATTCTGGATACCAACACCTCGCTGATCGCCATGCAGATGGCGCGGGTCGGGTTGGGCGTCGCGCTGGTCGATCCGTTCACCGCCTTCGGTGTGCCGTTGCAAGGCGTGGTGGTCAGGCCCATCGAGTCGGCGATTCCGTTCTATTTCGGCCTGGTCTCAGCCCACGCCAGCCCGCTGTCGGATGTCGCCAGGGCGCTGGTCGAGGCCCTGAAAACCACCTCGCAGTCACTGCTGCCCGGCATGACCCTGCACCCGGCCAACCGTCACGATGTGTTGATGCAGGCGATTTACGCCAGCTGATCGCAGGTTCTTGTGGGAGCGAGCTCTGCTCGCGAAGGCCATTTTTCACACGCTACAGATGTTGCGCCTGGGTTGGCCCTTTCGCGAGCAGCGCTCGCTCCTGCATCGCTCATATTCCAATACTGAATATCCATAGCATTTTTAAGTTGTTGTGGTGATAAGTCGCGTCTCTTAGTATTCGATTACCAAATGAAACGGCTTTGAATATACGAAAAATGGATTATATGGCTCAGACCACAATCCTGCTTAGCGGAAATCCAGCCGACCTCGGCAAATCGCCGCATCACTTTTCACGGCGACTTGTCGGAGGGATGTTTCATGCAAGCGAAGTTTTCAACGGTTTCAGCGCCCGCGCTCTTGACCTTGGCCGGTCTGTGCTGCGCAAGCGGTGCCCAGGCGGCAGACGAGCAAGAACAGGCGGTCCAGCTGCAGACCGTGGTGTCCGTGGGTAACCGTGGTGTCGAGCGCACCGTGGCCGAAAGCGCCGTGCCAATTGATGTGATTGGCGGCCAGGACCTGGAGAAACAGGGCGCCAGTGTCAGCCTGCGCGATGCGCTGGCCAATCTGTTGCCGTCGTTCAACGTGGCCAAGGTCACCGGCGGCGCCTACAGCAACGTCGCCCGTGCTGCTGGCCTGCGGGGTCTGGGGGGCGGTTATGTGCTGGTGCTGGTCAACGGCAAGCGTCGCCATGGCGGCTCGGTGGCCTCGGAAAACTCGGTGCTGGTCGAAGGCTGGAACCCGGCTGACCTTGAGCTGATTCCGGTGGCGGCGGTGGACCGCGTCGAAGTATTGCGCGACGGCGCTGCTGCCCAATACGGCTCTGACGCGATCGCCGGGGTGATCAATATCATCCTGAAAAAGGACAGCAGCGGCGGCAGCGCCACGACGCTGGTCGGCCGTCGTTCCGGCTATCACGGGGTCGGCTCCAACGGCGAGACTTATCAGCAAAGCATCAACAAAGGCTTTGAGCTGCCCAATGGCGGCTTCTTCAACTTCACCCTGGACGCCAAGAACCAGGACAGTACCAAGCGCTCCGCCGAGGCCACCGGCAGTTTCTATTACCCGGTCAACGGCCAGCCTGACCCACGCGAAACCACCGTCGAGCGGCGCAACTACGGCGGCGGCCTGCCGGAGATCGAGCAATACAACCTGGCCTACAACGCCGAGCTGCCGATCACCGACGACACCACCCTGTATTCGTTCAGCACCCTGGGTAAGCAGGACGCGCTGGTGTCCATCGGCTTTCGCCGGCCCAACTCCAACACCATCATCAATGAGCTGTATCCCGATGGCATTGCGCCGAATTTCACCTTTGAAAGCCTTGATTACCAGGCCGTGTTTGGCGCCCGTGGCAAGGACGTGGCCGGTTGGGACTGGGATCTGAGCACCTCGTATGGCCGCAACCGCCAGAAGCAACTGACCGATAACAACCTCAACCCGTCGCTGGGCACCAGCAGCCCCACCGACTTCTGGTTGCAGACCAACACCTTCGATCAGTGGACCACCAACCTGGACCTGAACCGGACCCTGGACATCGGCCTGAGCAACCCGCTGACCTTCGCCACTGGTCTGGAGCATCGCTTCGAGCATTACCGTACCGAATCCGGCGACCCGGACTCCTACGCCAGCGGCGGCTACCGTTACCCGGCCGGCCACCCGCGTGCCGGCCAGCAGGCGGCTATCGGCGCGCTGGGCAACTACCTGTTGCTGCCTGAAGACGAAGTCAATCTGCGCCGCAGCAACACCGCAGCCTATGTGGACTTCGGTCTGGACGTTACTGACAAATGGTTTGTCGGTGCGGCCGGGCGTTTCGAGCATTACACCGACAGCTCGGGCAATACCTGGACCGGCAAACTTTCCACCCGTTATGCCTTCACCCCGGAACTGGCGGCTCGCGGTGCATTGAGCAGCGGCTTCGTGGCGCCGTCGATGATCCAGCAGGGCTACGCCAAGACTGGCCTGGGCCGTCGCACCATTGGCAATGAAACCCGCGACATCATGATCAAGCGCGTCCAGCCGGACTCGGCCATCGGCCGGGCACTGGGCGCCGAAGACCTGGAACCGGTGCGCTCGCAGAGTCTGTCGGCCGGCCTGACCTGGAACCCGCTGAAAAACCTTAACGTCTCGCTGGATGCCTACCTGATCGACCTGCAAGACCGCATCGCCCTGGTCAGCCCGCTGCAAGGCGCGGCGGTGGACGGCATCCTGGCGACCTACGGCTTTTCCCATGTGCAACAAGTGCAGTATTACGCCAACGCCTTCGACACCCGTACTCGCGGTGTGGATCTGGTGGTGGACTACACCCAGCACCTGGGCGAGTTCGGCCGCCTGCGTTACAACCTTGGCGCCAACTGGAACAAGGCAACCATCACCGATCAGAAAGACAACCCAGCCCAGTTGCAGAGCCTTGGCCTGTCGCGCTTTGAGCGCAGCGGTCTGGGCGGCATCACCGACCTGACGCCGAAAACCAAGTTTCTGCTGGGCGTGAACTGGCAGCGTGGCGACTGGGACGTGGGGCTGCGCACCACCCGTTATGGCGAAGTCAAACGCCTGGGTGACACCAACGGCGGGGTGGACGAACGCTTTGGCGCCAAATGGATCACCGACATCGACGTCGGCTACCAGATCACCGACAACGTCAAAGTCTCGCTGGGCGCGGACAACGTGTTCAACGTCTACCCGGACAAACACACCGTCACCGACGTATCGGGCGCTTCCTATTACTCGTCGATCTCGCCGTTTGGCTCATACGGGGCTTTTTACTATGGGCGGCTGAATATCGATTTTTGATAACTGTTTCGTCGTAGGAGCGGCTTCAGCCGCGAATCACGGTATTTGCCTTCGCGGCTGAAGCCGCTCCTACAGGCCGAGCAAGACCACACGACTTCCTTTACCGAGACCGCACACCCATGCCTGACACCCATACCCCCATCGGCCTGCCTGCCCTCGAAGCACGCTTGCGCGAAGACCTGGAATGGCTCGGCCTGCCCGCACAACCCTGGGTCAAGACTCAGCAGCATGGCGACACCGAACTGCTCGATGTCGCCATCGTCGGCGCCGGCATGGCCGGGATGGCCGCCGCTGCCGAGTTGCATCACCTGGGCGTGCGCAGCGTGCTGTTCGATCAGTCCGAGGCGGGTTTCGAAGGGCCGTGGGCGACCACGGCACGGATGCAAACCCTGCGCTCGCCCAAACAACTGGCAGGTCCCGCGCTGGGCTTGCCGGCCCTGACGTTTCGGGCCTGGTATCAAGCCCGTTTCGGTCTTGCGCAATGGCAGGCGCTGGACAAGATCCCGCGCCTGCAATGGGCCGAGTACCTGCGCTGGTATCGCCAGGTACTGAACCTCGATGTACGCAACCAGCACCGCATCGCCAGTGTGCAACCGACCGCCGAAGGCTTCGTGCGCTTGCTGATCGATGCGCCTGACGGCCTTCAGGAAGTGCTCGCCCGGCACGTGGTACTCGCCACCGGCCGCGACGGCATGGGCGGCCCTTGGGTGCCGGATCTGGCGCTGGCCTTGCCGCGCCAGTACTGGGCGCATTCGGCCGATGGCCTGCAGGACGCCTGGTTCACGGGCAAGCGGGTGGCGGTGATCGGTGCCGGGGCTTCGGCCATGGATGCGGCGGCCACGGCGCTGGAAGCCGGCGCGGCCTCGGTCGACATGCTGGCGCGCCGCCGTGAACTGCCACGTATCAACAAGGGCAAGGGGGCCGGCAGCCCCGGCATGACCCACGGTTACTGGCGCCTGCCCGATGCCTGGAAATGGCAGATCCGCGAATACCTCAATGCCCAGCAGACCCCGCCGCCACGCGGCAGTACCTTGCGTGTGGCGCGTCACGCCAATGCCCGTTTGCTGCTGGACAACGCCTTGGAAGCGGTCGAACTCGACAGCCAGGGCCAGTTGCAGGTGCGCACCTCGCAAGCCAATCTGGTTTATGACTTCATTGTCTTCGCCACCGGCTTTCGCACCGACCTGGACAAACGCCCGGAATTCGCCCCGTTCGCGCCGTACATCCGGCGCTGGTCCGAGCGTTTTCCGTTGCCGGCCGACCAACTCGACAGCGAAGCCGCGCAACTGCCCGACCTGGGGCCGCTGTTTGAATTTCTGCCGCGTGAGCCGGGTATCTGTCCGGGGCTGGAGCGTATCCACTGCTTCAACTATCCCGCTGCGCTGACCTACGGCGGCGTGTCGGGAGATATCCCGGCGATCAGCGACGGCGCCAAGCGCATCGCCCAAGGCCTGGCCGGCCAGTTGTTCAATGAAGACATCGAGTATCACTTCCGGGCGATGCAGGACTATGCCGACCCAGAGCTGCTCGGTGATGAGTGGCAGGCCGGCCGGTTGCGGGCCGGGGAGCTGCGCACGTGACCGGCTGGCTGCTGCGCCGTATCGGCCAGGCGTTCATCGTGCTGGTGCTGATGTCGCTGATCGTGTTCGTCGGCCTCAATGCCATCGGTAACCCGCTGGATATCCTGATCGGCGAAGACCTCAATCAGGCTGAACGGGCGGCGGCAATTGCCCGACTGGGTCTGGATCAGCCGCTGTGGCAACAGTACCTGCACTTCATCGGCGGGGCGCTGGACGGGCATCTGGGCAAGAGCTATGTGCATCACGAAGATGCCTTGCAACTGGTCCTCAACCGCCTGCCGGCCACCGTTGAACTGGCGGTCACGGCGCTGCTGCTGGCGATTCTGGTCGGCGTGCCGCTGGGGCTGTTTGCCGGGCTGTATCCTGACCACCCGTTGTCAAAGCTGATGATGGCCACCAGCATCATCGGTTTCTCGCTGCCGTCGTTCTGGGTGGCGCTGATGCTGGTGCTGTTTTTCTCGGTGCATCTGGGCTGGCTGCCGGCCAGTGGCCGGGGCGAAACCCGTGAGCTGTTCGGTATCCAGTGGTCCTGGTTCACCCTCGACGGCTGGCAGCACCTGTTGTTGCCAGCGCTGAACCTGGCACTGTTCAAGGTCTCGCTGATCCTGCGCCTGACCCGCGCCGGGGTGCGCGAGATTCTGCCCCAGGACTTCGTCCGGTTTGCCCGTGCCAAGGGCCTGTCGCCGCTGCGCGTGGTGCTGATGCACGTGCTGCGCAACACCCTGATTCCGCTGGTCACCGTGCTGGGCCTGGAGCTGGGCTCGACCATCGCCTACGCGGTGGTCACCGAGAACATCTTTGCCTGGCCCGGTTCCGGCAAGCTGATCCTCGACAGCATCAACAGCCTGGACCGCCCGGTGGTGGTCGCCTACCTGATGGTCGTGGTGGTGATCTTCGTCACCCTCAACCTGATCGTCGATATCTTGTACCGCGTGCTTGACCCGCGGGTTCGTCTGGAGGCTGCGCGATGAGTGGTGCTGTGTCTGCCGTGTCTGTCGTTTCGCCCTGGCAGCGCGCCCTGGGCGATTTCTTGCGCTCGCCTTCGGCCTTGCTGGGGCTAGTGCTGTTGCTGGGCATCGTCCTGCTGGCGGTGCTGGCGCCGTGGGTCACCCCGCAAAATCCCTATGACCTGCTGCAACTGGATGTGCTCGACGCACGGCTGGCACCGGGCAGCGAGAGCATGAGTGGCGGTTTCACTTACTGGCTGGGCACCGACGGCCAGGGCCGCGACCTGTACTCGGCGATCGCCTATGGCCTGCGCATCAGCCTGGTCGTGGGGCTGGGCTCGGCGTTGATTGCAGCGGTGGTCGGCACCGTGATCGGCCTGGCTGCGGCATACGCCGGTGGCTGGGTCGATGCGCTGCTGATGCGTCTGGTCGATATGCTGCTGTCGTTCCCCGGCATCCTCATGGCGCTGATGATCCTCGCCTGGCTGGGCAAGGGCGTTGGCAACGTGATGCTGACCCTGGTGGTGCTGGAGTGGGCCTACTACGCGCGCACCGCCCGCGGTCAGGCGCTGGTCGAGAGCCGTCGTGAATACGTTGAGGCCGCACGCGGCCAGGGTATTACCCGCTGGCGCATTCTGCTCGGTCATATCCTGCCCAACTGCCTGCCGCCGCTGATCGTCATCGGCGCATTGCAGATCGCCCGCGCTATCACCCTGGAAGCGACCCTGTCGTTCCTTGGCCTGGGCGTGCCGATCACCGAACCCTCGCTGGGTCTGCTGATCGCCAACGGCTTTCAGTACATGCTCGGCGATGAATACTGGATCAGTGTGTTTCCGGGGCTGGCCCTGCTGCTGACCATTGTCGCCATCAATCTGGTGGGCGACCGCCTGCGCGATGTGCTCAACCCGAGGCTGCAAGCATGACGGCCGTTCTTGAAGTACGGCCGGCTACCCTGGAAGTGCGTGGCCTGAGCGCCGCCTTTCAGACCCGCGACGGCCTGCTGCCGGCGGTGCGCGACCTGTCGCTGACACTGGCACCGGGGCGCATTCTGGGGCTGGTCGGTGAGTCTGGTTCGGGCAAATCGGTGACCGGCTTTTCCATTTTGGGTCTGCTGGATAAACCCGGACGTATCACCGCCGGCGAGATCCTGTTCCAGGGCCGCGACCTGCGCCGGCTCAAGCCCCGTGAGCTGCGCGAGTTGCAGGGCGACCGGCTGGCGATGATTTTCCAGGACCCGATGATGACCCTCAATCCGGTGTTGCGGGTCGACACCCAGATGATCGAGGCGGTGCGCGCGCATCGGCGGGTTAGCCAGGCTCAAGCCCGGACCCTGGCCAGCAACACCCTGGCGAGCATG
The DNA here is from genome assembly GCF_024584215.1 of Pseudomonas sp. LJDD11. Taxonomy (NCBI): domain Bacteria; kingdom Pseudomonadati; phylum Pseudomonadota; class Gammaproteobacteria; order Pseudomonadales; family Pseudomonadaceae; genus Pseudomonas; species Pseudomonas sp. LJDD11. Next base: position 67,894 of record NZ_JANJFL010000023.1, on the reverse strand, counting down.
GGCATTGCCAGCCCGGATGAACGTCTGCGCGCCTACCCGCATCAGTTGTCTGGCGGCATGCGCCAGCGGGTGGCGATCGCCATTGCCTTGCTGCACCGCCCGGACCTGATCATTGCCGACGAGCCAACCACCGCACTGGACGTGACCATTCAGGCGCAGATCCTCGCCGAGGTGCAGAAACTGGTGCGTGAACAAGGCACCTCGCTGCTGTGGATTACCCACGACCTGTCGGTGGTCGCCGGGCTCGCCGATGAACTGGCGGTGATGTATGCCGGGCGCATCGTCGAACAAGGCCCGGTGGACGCGCTGCTGGATAACCCGCAGCACCCCTATACGCAAGGTTTGATCGACAGCCTGCCGAGCCGTAACAAGCGCGGCGAACGGCTGCGGCAGATCCCCGGCATGGCGCCGTCACTGGGCAACCTGCCCAACGGCTGCGCCTTCGCACCGCGTTGCTCGCGGGCCAGTCAGGCCTGTGCTGACGAGCCGCCATTGCAGTTGCTTGAGGGATGCAGTGTGCGTTGTTTTCATCCCGGCGCCGGAGCAGGAGAAGCGCATGCCCAGTGATATTCCATTGATCGAGCTGCGTCAGGTCAGCAAGGAGTTTTCCTCCGGCCAGCCCGGTATCGCCGGGCGTGCCTTGCAGCGCCTGGGGCTGGTCCGGCCAGCGGCGCTGACCCGTGCGGTGGACAGTGTTGACCTGAGCATCCGCCGTGGCGAGGTGGTCGGCCTGGTCGGTGAGTCCGGCTGTGGCAAGTCCACCCTCGGCCGCATCGCCGCCGGTCTCAACTCTGCGACCCGTGGCCAGGTGCGCCTGGATGGCCAGGTGCTGGACGAGCTGCCGAGTGCGCAACGTCAGGCGGCGCGGCTCAAGGTGCAGATGATTTTTCAGGACCCGTACTCAAGCCTTAACCCGCGCCTGCGCATCGACCGCATTGTCGGTGAAGGCGCGCGCCTGCAAGGCCTGACTGACCGCGCCGGCTTTGATGATTACGTCAGCACCCAGTTGCAGCGCGCCGGCCTCGACCCGGCTCTGCGGCTGCGCTACCCGCACCAGTTCAGCGGCGGTCAGCGCCAGCGCATCGGCATTGCCCGCGCCCTGGCAGTGCAGCCTGATGTGCTGGTCTGTGATGAATCGGTGGCGGCGCTGGACGTCTCGATCCAGGCCCAGATTCTCAATCTGTTCATGGACCTGCGCGAGCAACTGGGCCTGACCTACCTGTTCATCAGTCACGATCTTGGCGTGGTCGAGCACCTGTGCGACCGGGTGGTGGTCATGTACCTCGGTCGTGTAGTGGAACAGGCGTCGGTGGACGACCTGTTCGCCCGGCCCAACCACCCCTACACCCAGGCCTTGCTGGCGCAGATTCCGCGCTTTGAACTGCGCCGCAGCCAGTACGCGCCTATTGAAGGTGAGATGCCCAGCCCGCTGGCACCCCCTTCGGGCTGTCACTTTCACCCCCGTTGTCCGTATGCCAGCGCCCGCTGCCGCGAGCAGGCGCCACCGTTGCAAAAGGTGGCGCCGGGGCACTTCAGCGCTTGCCATCTCAATCACCCCGTATGAACGAGGAACGCCATTTGAAACCCTTACTGACAAGCGCGCTGACCCTGGCCCTGCTAAGCGCCAACCACGCGCTGGCCGCCGACGCCGACAAGACCCTGCGCATCGCCTACGCCGACCCGGTGTCGTCACTTGACCCGCAACTGAACAACCATGCCGGCGACCGCTCCATCGCCCTGCACACCTACGAGTCGCTGCTCGAACGCCGCGACGACGGCAATCATCCGGGCCTGGCGAAAAGCTGGGAAGCCAAAGACAACCTGACCTGGGTGTTCCACCTGCGTGACGACGTCAAGTGGCAGGACGGCAAGCCGTTCACCGCTGACGACGTGGTGTTCTCCATCGAGCGGGCGCGCAATGTGCCGGGCAGCGTGGCGTCCTACGCGGCGGGCCTGCGCACGGTGGCCTCGGTCAAGGCTCTGGATGCCCATACCGTCGAGATCAAGACCAACGTCCCGAACCCGATTCTGGTGGCTAACGTCGACGCCACCTACCTGGTCAGCCGCCACGTCGGCGCCACCGCCACCAGCGAAGACTACGGCAGCGGCAAGGCCGCCATCGGCACTGGCCAGTACAAGCTGGTGTCCTACAGTCAAGGCGACCGTGCACTGTTCGAGCGTAACGACAATTATTGGGGGCCGAAACCGGCCTGGGCCAAGGTCGATTATCGCTACATCCCCAACCCGGCCGGGCGTACCGCCGCACTGTTGGCCGGCGACGTGGACGTCATCGACAAGGTTTCGCCCAGCGACGTGCAGAAACTCAACAAGACCAGCGGCGTGAAGGTGTTCGCCTACCCCGGGCTGCGTGCGCTGATCATCCAGCCAAGCTTCCGCGAAGGCCCCAACGAGTTCATCCGTGACAACAGCGGCAAGCCGCTGGCACACAACCCGCTGCGTGACGTGAAAGTGCGTCAGGCGCTGTCGCTGGCGATCAACCGCAAGGCCATCGTCGAGCGCATCCTGCAAAACACCGTCACCGAGGCCAACCAGTGGATGCCGGCCAATACCTTCGGCTATAACCCCGAGGTCAAGGACATTCCCTTCGATGCCAAAAAAGCCAAGGAGCTTTTGAGTGAGGCCGGTTACCCGGAAGGCTTTCAACTGACCGTGCACGTGCCGGGCGACCGTTACCCGCTGGCGCCGGAATCGATGCAGGCGGTGGCGCAGTTCTGGGCGCGCATCGGGGTCAAGGTTGATCTGCAGGTGGTGCCATGGTCGGTGTACGCCAGCCGCGCCAACAAGAACGAGTTCGCCGTCAGCGTGATTGCCTGGGGCAACGGCACCGGCGAAGCCAGCTACGGCCTGACCAACATCCTCGCCACTGCCGATGCAAGCAAAGGCCTGGGCATGTCCAACTGGGGCCGCTACAGCAACCCGCAGGTCGATGCGGACCTGGACAAGGCCACTGTCGAGTTCGACGAAGCCAAACGCGCCGCGATCCTGCGTGACTCGGTCAAGCGCGTCAGCGACGACGTCGGCATCCTGCCGCTGTTCCACTACCAGAACATCTGGGCGGCCCGTGACGGCCTGAAAGTGGTGCCGTGGGTCAGCGACCGCACCACCGCACTGATGGTGACTGAAGAACAAACCAGCGGGGGAAAGCCGTGACCGGCCTGAGCATCAGCCCGGCCAGCGGCCTGCTCGACGAGCCGCGGCACATTCGTGTCGCGGGTCTGGCGGCGGGGCAGACCGTCACCCTCAGGACCCGCACCCGGCGTGGCAAGGGCGTGGACTGGGTCAGCCAGGCCAGCTTTGTCGCCGATGCCCACGGCACGGTAGACCTGCAACGTGATGCGCCGGTGGCTGGCGATTATCAGGGTATCAGCCCGCTGGGCCTGCTCTGGAGCCAGCAACCCGAAAGTCAGCCGGCCACCGGCGCGGTGTTCCCGCACGACTTGCTGCAACCCTTGCAGACCCGCATCAGCATTGAGGGCAGCGAGGCATCCGCGACCCTGACCCAGTATCTGGCGGCTGCCGGGGTGACCCGGCGTGAGGTGCGTGAAGAGGGGCTGGTCGGCACCCTGTTCCTGCCGGCCGGTGCCGGGCCGCACCCGGCGGTGATCGTGCTCAACGGCTCAGGCGGCGGCATCAACGAACCCCGCGCGGCGCTGTATGCCTCGCGTGGCTACGCCGCGTTGGCCCTGGGTTACTTCAAGGCGCCGGGGCTGTCGGGCTACATCTCCAACACCCCGCTGGAGTACTTCGAGCGCGGCCTGGACTGGCTGCGCCGTGAGGTCAAACCGGCCCATGACTTCGTCGCCTTGAGCGGCCAGTCGCGCGGTGGTGAACTGGTGCTGCTGCTCGGCAGCCTGTTCCCGGACAAGGTCTCGGCAGTGATCGGCTACGTGCCCAGCGCGCTGGTGCATGGCGGTCAGGCCGCCGCCGACCCTGCCGTGGGCCGTGATGGCCCGGCCTGGTTGTATCAGGGCAAACCGCTGGTGCACCTGTGGAATGACAACCGCACCGCCAACTGGCAGGCCCGCGATGCCGGCCAGCGAAACGCCGTATCGATGCGCACCGCCCTGGATGACCCTGAGGCGGTCGAGCGGGCGCGTATCAAGGTCGAGAACATCAAAGGTCCGGTGATCCTGCTTTCGGCCGGTGATGACGCGGCCTGGCCGTCGGATTTGTTCTCGCGCATGGTCAGTGAACGCCTGGAGCAGCACCACCACGGCTGGCCGGTGCAGCATCTGGATTTCCCGCAGGCCGGGCACAGCATCCTGCTGCCGTACATTCCGTCCACCTGGAGCAATGACGGCAATCCCGCCGCCAACGCCGAGGCCAACGAGCAATCGTGGCAGGGCGTGCGTCAATTCCTGCAAGACGCCGTGGCCGCGCGCCAGGCGAGTCTGGAGAAACACCCATGAGTGCCACTGCTACAGATCTGATCGACAGCCTGGTGCTGAGCGAACACAGCCCGCTGCGCGAGATTCGCCAGGCGCGCAGCAAAGTCACCCTGGCCACTCAGGCCAGCCACGACGCCCTGTTCGCCGCCGAGCTGGCTGGCAGCCTGAGTGTCGAAACCCGCCTGCTGGTGGCGCTCTATGGCAGCGCATTGAGCCGCCAGACCGCGCTGGTTGCCTACTACCGTGAACGCTTGGTCGAGCTCAACAGCGCCACGGCTGTAATCAATGCCGTCGAGCAAGACGACCTGAGCGCTATCAATGACGCGCCACTGCGCCAGGTTCTGGGCTATACCCGCACCCTGATCGTCGCGCCGAAAGAAGGCGACCGCGCGGCCCTGGAAGCATTGCGTGAAGCCGGCCTCAGCCCGCTCGACGTCGTGACCTTGGCGCAACTGATCGCCTTTATCTCTTACCAGGTACGCCTGACCGCCGGTCTCGCTGCCCTGCAAGCGTTGGGAGCTGCGCAATGAGCCAGATCATTCGTCACAACGGCTTCACCAATGAAACCCTGGGCTGGAAATCCTGGTTGCCGATCGTCACCCCGGAGCAGGCCAACCCCGAGCAACTGGAAGTGCTCAAGGAAAGCCATCCCAAGGCGCTGACCAGTGAGTATTACCTGACCCTGATCCATCAACCCGAAGTGCTGCGCCAGCGTTCGCTGGTGTTCAACGCCATCATGTACGCCCCCGGCGGCCTGCCGCGTGCCGAACGCGAACTGGCCAGCACCGTCGTGTCACGGGTCAACCACTGCGTGTACTGCGCCTCGGTGCATGCCCAGCGTTTCGAACAACTGGCCAAACGCAATGAAGTGATCGCCGAAATCTTCGCCGACCCGCAAACCGCAGGCGGCAATGAGCGCGAGCAAGCGATCATCCGCTTCTCCATCGACCTGACCCTCGACCCCGGCGCCACCGGCCCGGAGCAGGTCCTGCCGCTGCGTGAAGCCGGGCTTGAGGATGGCGAGATTCTGGACTTGATTCAGGCGGTGGCGATCTTTGCCTGGGCCAACCGGTTGATGCTCAACCTGGGCGATCCGGTATTTGGCCAGGAGTAAGCCGCACGGTCGGCGTCAGTTGTTGCGCACTTCGGGGTAGCACAACCGGCGCTTTTCCCGGCAGTCCTTGGTCTTGAGTGCTGCGTCCTTGTCGTCGTCCGGGAAAGCGGGCGGCGGCGCATAGCTGCCGCTGGGGATGCGGCGCGCCCGCTCTGCATCACACAGCGCAAAACCGTCAGACAACCCGCGCAGGTACTCAGCCTCGTCGGTGGCGGGTACTTGCCGGTTGCGGTCATAGTCTTGCTTGAGCTTGTCTGCGCAGCCGTCGCGATAGCCCGCCCGGTATGGCTCCAGCGGCTGCCATGGCAGCTCGATAGCGGCGCCATTCAGGCAACCGGACAGGCCCGCGCCCAGCGCTACAACACACAGCAAACGCAGCCACTTCATTGGCCATCACTCCAGGCTCAGGACGCATTGAACTGCCTGAATAGCCCAGCCCAGGGCTTTTTTCAATACCGCAGTTCCACCGCCACATAAGCGCCGATGCCGTCTCCGGGCCACAGCGCTGCGGTGTCGTTGCCTGCCACGTTGTATTGCGGGGTCACTGCGGTTACGTGGGCCTTGTTGGCGAGGTTCTTCAGGTCCAGCGAGACTTTCCAGTCGCCCTTGGGCGCGGCGAAACCAACGTTGGCACCCCAGATGGTGTAAGAGGGCGCATAAAAGGTATTGGCGTAGTCCACTGCGGTACGCGCCGCCGACTGCACATTGACGCCGGTGTAGAAGCCGCTGTGATGCTGGTACTGCAACTCTGACTGATAGACGTGTTCTGGCAGGCCCGGCAACTGGTTGCTGCCGAAGGTGTCATCGTTGCGGTAGTAGAAGTCGTTCCAGGTGTACACCTGACGCCAGTTCAACCGGTCGCCTTGCGGATTTTCCCAAAGGCGGGTGGTCAACCCGGCTTCCACCCCCTGGTGAATGGTCGGTGAAGCATTGAAAGCGCCGGTGACTGCCGCAGAGTTCGCGGTGGCGGCAATCAGTTGCACATTGAGCAGTTCGTCATGAATCCACGAGCGGTACAGGGCCAGGCTGCCGTCGAAGATCCCCGCTGTGCCCTTGATGCCGAACTCCAGGGTGTTGGCTTTCTGCTCGACCAGCGGCCTGATGTAAGGCGTGGTCGGGCCGGAACCTGAGTATTCCCAGGAGGCCGGCGGGTCGATGGAGCGACTGAAGTTGACGAACGCCTGCAGCTGCGGGGTGAACTCGTAACGCAAGCCGATGCGCGGGGCGATGCTCCAGTTGTTGTAATCCTCGTAAGTGGGAAAGCTGGTGGTGTTGGCATTGACCGCCTGCTCGATGTCGGTCTTGCGCCGGACATTGACGAACGACACGCCACTGGTCAGCCACAACCGGTCGGTCAGGCTCAGGTCATTGCCCAGGGAAAACACCCGGTCGAACGAGTCCTCGTAGTTCACCCGCTTGAGCGTGGATTTGCCAGCGGTTGCCGAGTTGACCCCGCCGCGCAAATGCTGGGTCGAGGTGAAGGCAATACTGCTGCGGCTCTCACGGCCGAACACCTGATCGAAGCGCTCGTAACCCAGTGCCAGGTTCAGGTCGTGCCAGTCCCAATAGCTCGGGTTGCTCGGGCTGTTGGGGTTATTGGTGTGCCGGTAGTCGTGGTAGGCCAGGCCCAGCGATAGCCGTGAATCGTCATCGAAGGTGTAGGTGGTCTTGCTGCCCAGCCAGATACTCCCGGGGCGCCTGGCCCCGGCACCGCTGGAGCGGGCGGTGGCACTGGCGCGGCGGGCGTTGTCTTTGATCGCTGTAAGGGTGGTGGCGCTGGGGTCGTTGTGGAATTCGTCGCGGTAGCGCAGCAATACGCGGGTTTCCAGTTGCGGGCTGAAGCGATAACCGGCGTTGGCCACCACGCCTGAGCTTTTCGACAGGCTGTAGTCGCGATAGCCCTCATTGCGATAATTGTCGACGTTGAGGTAGTAATCCAGCGCCCCCTCGACGCCGCCGATGCTGACCGCCTGCTTCTGGTAGCCATAGCTGCCGGCCTCGGCACGCAAGCGCAGGCCAGGCGCACTGTAGCCTGTGTGGTTGACGAAATTTACCGCCCCGCCCAGGGTCAACGCGCCGTACTGGAAGGCATTGGCGCCGCGCAGAATCTCGGTGTAGTCGACCCCGGAGGCGTTCAGAAACTCATAGGGGGTGCCGCCCGGCCCGGTCAGCGACAAACCGTCGAACAGAAACTTGATGCCCTCGCGAAAGTAACCCGGCGAGGTGTTGGCGCCAGAGCCGCGAATTGAAATCTTGGCCGCATCGTTACCGCCGGTTGATTGCACGAACACGCCGGGCTGGTAACCCAGGGTGTCTTGCAGGTTGGCGGTACGGCCTTTGCCCAACTCTTCACTGTCCACCACACTGGTGCCGCCCGGCACCTCGGCCAACTGACTCCTGGCCTGTTCAGCGGCACTCTGCCGTTCGCCTTGCACGGTGACCGTTTCGAGCCGACGCGGACTGTCGTCAGCCATGGCGATGCTGCAACCCAACGCGCCTATCAATAAGGTGGCCCGGCCAATAGCTGCCTGTAGGGAACCTCTAAAAACTACCTGCGTCGCCATCGCTGCGTTAAAAACAGGCTCAGAATGCTCATTTACATCCTGTAAACTCCGCTTCCTCGCCTGTTTTTGCCTTGCGCTGGCTTCCTCGCCGACGTTTTTAGAGGCTCCCTGTAAGTGATCTTTCTTTGTTAAATACATTGCGATGTTTCCTGACGTCCATGGGTCATTGTCTTCGGCGTTCTATGCGCATAGTCAGGCCACTGGAAAGAGTGCAGAGCAGGTTCTATGCCAGTATTAAAAGAACGGCAAATAGCGGGTTTTATAGCGCTGCTTAATAATGAGCTGAGCGAAAACAGGAAACTTTGTGGAATGACTGTGTGGTGGCGGTCAGTGCGAGTAATAAGCCAGTAACCGATGGTTATTAGCCGGTTGGCTTCGTGTTTGTTGAGGTTTGCACAGCCCGGCTATTGCCTTCGGGATTTGACTGTTGTGCGCGGTTTATTGTTTGCCTGCCAACAGTGAATAAACAGATTGTACGGGCTTGTTACTTCAGAAAAGTCTGTGGGTGCTGAATAACACCTTGTTGGGTGCTGGCACGACAAGTGCAATGCCTCTTTTAAGAACCTTTAATCGTGCCCGGCTTCCGGGCCAGCGAAATTCTAACTTGGGGCGTCGTTAATATGCTTAAGCAACACAACTATGGGCGTTACTTGCCGGTGCTGGCCAGTGCTGCCAGCCTGCCGATCCTGACGGCGTTGCTGGTGCCTTTTGCGCAGGCGGCGGGCGATTCGCAAACCACGCTGGAGAGGGTCACGGTGACCGGGGCTGCGGTCAGTGACGTGCACAAAGAGCGCAAGCGCTTGCAGAAGGTGGCCGGCAATACCGCCGTGGTCGATAACCGCCAGGTCGAGCAGGGCAGGGCCTCCAATGCCGAAGACGTGCTGGCCCTGCAGCCTGGGGTATTCGCCCAGGCCACCAGCGGCACCGGAGCCAACAAGATTTCGATTCGCGGCTCGGGCCTGAACACCTTCTATCAAGGCTATGTGCTGGGCACCAAATTCCTCTTCGACGGCTTGCCGATCACCGGCCCCGGCGGCACTCAAGAGGACTTTCTCGATCTGCAGGCCGTTGACCACACCGAAGTGCTGTACGGCGCCAACGCTGCCGAGTACGCGGCGCTGTCGCTCGGCGGGGCGATCAATTTCGTCAGCAAGACCGGGCGTACCGACCCCGGTCACTACGCGCGTTTTGAAATCGGCAGCTACGGCTACCGTAAACAGCAGTTGAGCACCGGAGGGGTGGTGGGCGACAGCGACTACTACATCAACCTGACCCACAACGAGCGCGACGGCTATCAGGATCATGCGGCCAATGAAGGCCAGAGTCTGGCCGCCAACTTTGGCCATGTGTTCAGCCCCAAGCTGCAAACCCGCTTCTTCGTCAAATACCGTGAAGAAGAACTGGTCAACGGCAACACCCTGACCCGCCAGCAGCTCAAGCACGACCCGCGCAGCAATCTGCTGCCCACCGGGCGGCGCAAGGACGGCACCACTTTTATCGGCAACAAGACCACCTGGACCTTCGATGACGGTGCCAGGCTCGAAGTCGGTGCGGCCTACAACAACTACCCGCTGCTCAACGGCTGGCGCTACGCGGTAGCGCCCCAGGACTGGCGCTCCAAAGACATCAACCTGACCCTGCGCTATCTGCGTACCGGCGACAGTTTCTTCGGCCTGCCCAGCGACAGCAGCATCATTTTCAGCAACACCCGGGCCTACCTGGCCGACGTGAAATCCCACAGCGCTGCCACCGGCATCAAACAGCAGGAAACCAACTACACCGGCTCGCGCGACACCGTGCTGACCTTCGGTAACGAGCTGCAACTGGCCGACAGGCTCTGGCTGTCTACCGGCCTGTCGGCGATCAACATCAAGCGCAAGGCCGAGATCGAATACACCACTGGCGTCAATACCTCAGCTTTCCCCGGTTCGGTTGAATACAGCGAGAACTACCTGGCGCCACGTATCGGCGTGCGCTACCAGTTGAACCCTGACCTTCAGCTGTTCAGTAATGTCAGCCGCAGTATCGACCCGCCGGTAACCTGGCAACTGGGCAGTACCGGCAACCCGTGGCTGTCGGATGTGCGGCCACAAAAAGCCAATACCTTCGAGGTGGGGATTCGTGGCAGCCATGGCATCTTTGACGGCAGCCTGACCTTGTACCGCTCCTGGGTGCAGGATGAACTGCTGACCGTGGTGACTCGCCAGGCCACTGCGACTCAAGACCAGCTGACCGGCACCTCCAACGCCAGCTCGACCATTCACCAAGGCATCGAGGCCGGGCTTAACACCCTGTTGTGGAGCGGCGCCAACGGCGACACGCTGGACCTGCGTCAGGCTTACACCCTCAACGATTTCCACTATCGCAACGACAGCACCTTTGGCGACAACGAACTGCCCAGCCTGCCGCGCCAGGTGTATCAGGCTGAATTGGCGTATCGGCAACAGAGTGGTTTTTATGCCTCGCTCAACCTGCGGGCAGCGTCGAGTTACTACATCGACTACGCCAATAGCTGGCAGGCACCTTCCTATGTACTCTGGGGCGCCAAGGTCGGTTACCAGGCGCCGAGCAAAAAGTGGGAGGTGTTTGCCGACCTGCGCAACATCACCGACGAGCGCTATGCCACGGCCGCCAACACGGCTTACAACGCCAATGGCCGTGACTCGGCAAACTTCTATCCCGGTGACGCCTTTTCGGTGACCACCGGTGTGGCGTTTCGCTTTTGAAGCCGCAGCCGCTGTTGGCCTGGCAACAGTGCCCCGACACATTGTCGTTTCCAGAGCGGGTTACACGCAGGTCTGTGCTGATCCGCAAAACCGCTCCAGGCCCGGCGAATCCTGGCCTGAAGCGGTATTGGCCGAGACTGGCACAAGCACTGCAATACCAAGGGCATGAACAGACCAATACCCCGGCGCCTGCGCTGATGAGCATGTTGTTACGGCAAGCCCGGCATTGCCTGGCCCCGCTGTGCCTGCCGCTGCTGATGCTGGCGCTGCCCGGTTGCTCGCCGGCCACGCCGCCAGGCTCTTCATCAGGCAATGCTTCCGCCAGCTCGGCGCTGGCCGACGAAACACGGCTGGGTGAAGACGGCGTGCTGCGTTACCCGGCGAGTGATTTTGTCGAGCAGCAACCAGGCCGGCGCGGCGGCACCTTGCGAGTCTCGGCGGCCACCGATGCCGGCAGCTTCGACATTCACGGGCTGTCGCACGGCAATATGCAGTGGATGGGACGCATCCTGTTCGATTGCCTGGTGTACCAGACCGGTGACGGCACGCTCACGCCCTGGCTGGCGAAAAGCTGGGACATCAGCCCCGACGGCAAGACCTACACCTTCCACCTGCGTGACGACGTGACCTTCAGCGATGGCGAGCGCTTCAACGCTGAAACGGTGCGGCTTAACCTTGAACACATGCGCGACCCGGCGACCCGGTCGCCGCTGGCGGCCGCTTACATCGCGCCCTACCTCAGTGGCCGGGTGGTGGATGACTACACCTTTGAGGCCACCCTGCGCGAACCCTATGCGCCGTTTCTGGATGTGCTGTCGCAAGCCTGGCTGGGCATGATCTCGCCGCGGCAGATCCGTGAAGCACCGCGCAGCATCGCCAGCCGACCCATCGGCAGCGGGCCGTTTGTGCTCGACAGCTATGTGCGCGACCAGGGTGCCAGCTTCGTGCGGCGTGCCGGTTACCAGTGGGCGCCGCCGGCCATCGCGCATCAGGGCGAAGCCTACCTGGAGCGCATTGAACTGAGTTATGTGCCCGAAGCGATGATTCGCTACACCTCCCTGGAGTCGGCGCGCAGTGACCTGGCGTTGGATGCGCCGCCGCAGAACGCGGCCGCGATCCGCAGTAATCCGCAACTGGTGCTGCGCAGCCGCATTCGCAAGGGCAACCCGAGCCGCAGCATGACCTTCAATGTGCAGCGCGTCCCGTTTGACGATGTGCGTGTACGCCAGGCGGTGGCGCGGGCTATCGACCGTGACGGTCTGGCGTGGATCAGCGGTTTCGGCGAGTTCCTGGCCAAGGGCGATTTACTGGCGGTCAACACTCGTGACTACGACCCGGTTGCCCGCCATGCGCTGGACTACGATGTGGCCCTGGCCAACCGGCTGCTGGATGAAGCCGGCTGGACCGGGCGCGATGCCCAGGGCTACCGCACCCGCGCCGGCCAGCGCCTGAGCGCGACAATGCTCACCTATGACAACCCGGCGTTTCCGGCCAATGTCTCGGTGGCGGTGCAGGCCGATCTGAAGCAGGTCGGCTTCGACCTGCAAATCGAACTGCTGCCGGTGACCCGCGTCTCCGAGCGCCGTTACGCCGGGCAGTTCGATGCCATTGGTGGCGGTTACTGGCACACCAACACCCCCGACGGGTTGTTCATCCTCTATCACAGCCAAGCCATTCCCAGTGCCCGGCTGATTGGCCAGAACGTTGGCCATTTCAGCGACCCGCTGCTCGACCAACTGCTGGGCGACGCCCGGCGCAGCACCGACCCGGCCCAACGCCGCGAGCTGTACCGGCAGGCCCAGCAACGCCTGGGCGAGACCGTGCCGGCGGTGCCATCGGTGGAAAGCCAGATGCTGGTGGCTTATCGCAAGTCAGTGAAAGGCGTGCTGTTCGACGGCTCACATAACGTTCCACTGTTTACCAGCTTATGGCTGGAACCGGAGTCGCCATGAAGCTGCTGCCGTTTACCCTGCGCCGTCTGCGTGACGGGCTGTTGGTTCTGTGGGCTGCGGCCAGCCTGACTTTTCTGGCGGTGACCTTCAGTGGCGGCGATACCGCACTGGCCATTCTTGGCGATACGCAGTCTTTGCCGACGCCTGAACTGCTGGCCCAGGTGCGTGCTGAATATGGCCTGGACCAACCGGTATGGGTGCAGTACGGCCACTACCTGGGACGCCTGGCCCAGGGTGATCTGGGCGAATCGTACCGTCTGCAGATTCCGGTCAGCCAGGCGATCAGCGAACAGTTGGGCGCCACCCTGCAACTGGCGGCCTGCGCCGGGTTACTGGCGGTGCTGCTGGCGCTGGCCTCGGCGCTGCTGACCGCCGGGCGCGGCCGGCGTCTGCGTGCGCTGGCTTCCGGCACCGAGCTGGTGCTGTCGTCGACCCCGTCGCTGGTCTCCGGGCTGGTGCTGCTGTGGGTGTTTGCCTTCGAGCTGCGCCTGTTGCCGCCGTCCGGCTCGCAAGGCTGGCAGTCGCTGGTGTTGCCGACCGTCGCGCTGGCCCTGCCGATTATGGCGGTGCTGGCCCAGGTGCTGCGCCATTCGCTGGAAGACGTGCTGGAGCAGCCCTTTATCAGCCAGGCCCGCGCCCGCGGCATGAGCGACACGGCGGTGCGCTTGCGCCATGCCCTGCGTCATGCGCTGGTGCCACTGGTGACGCTGTCCGGTTATGTGTTTGCCAGCCTGTTGGGCGGCGCGGTGGTGGTGGAACTGCTGTTCGGGCGCCAGGGCATCGGCCGCCTGATGCTCAATGCCACCTCCAACAAGGACGTGCCGCTGGTGCTGGGCGTGACCCTGCTGGCGGCGGCCATTTACGTACTGGTGAACCTGCTGGTGGACGTGTTGAACCAGTTCATCGACCCGCGCAGCAGCAGGGCCTGAATCATTCATTGCAAGGAGCTGTCATGAGCCAGAATCTTCAATCACCGGGCTACGAGGCCGAACCGGATGCCGAGCTCGATGCGCGGTTTGCCGAGGTGTTCGCGCGTATTGCGGCCGGTGCCGTCGAGCGCGAACAACAGCGCTTGCTGGCCCATGAGCCGGTGCAGTGGTTGCGCGAGGCCGGCTTTGGCGCCCTGCGCGTGCCGCGCGAGCAGGGCGGCCTGGGCATCAGCCTGCCGCAACTGCTGCGCTTGCTGAGCCAGTTGGGCGCTGCCGACTCGAACCTGCCGCAAATTCTGCGTGCCCATTTCGGTTTCGTCGAAGGGCGCTTGTCGTCGCGCGACAGCGCTTCGCAGGACTACTGGTTTGCCAAAGTGGCCAAGGGTGATCTGTGGGGCGCGGCCATGGCCGAGCGCACCGACAGCACGGGCAACACCGTGCAGTTGACCTCGGTGGACGCCTGCGGTGGCCTGCTCAACGGCCAGAAGTATTACTGCACCGGCACCCTGTACGCCGACTGGGTGGCGGCGGTGGCCAATGACGGCGACGACTTTGTCAGCCTGGCGGTGCCGGTGACCGCACCCGGTGTCGAGGTGGTGGATGACTGGGACGGTTTCGGCCAGCGCCTGACCGGCAGCGGCACCACCCGTTTCGAGGCGGTGAAGGTGCCCGCCGAGCACATTCTGCGGCGCTTCAAAAAAGGCGAGCTGCGCGCCGAGTCTTACCTCAGTGCCTTCTACCAGGCCGTGCATCTGGCGACCCTGGCCGGTATCGCCCGGGCGGTGCTCAACGACGCGGTGAGCTTCGTTCAGGGCCGGACTCGCGGCTTTGGTATTCCCGGCACTTCCACGCCAGCCAATGACCCGCTGGTGCAGCGGGTCATTGGCCGCCTGTCGAGCCTGGCATTTGCCGCCGATGCTCAAGTGCGCACGGTGGGCCACAGCCTGCAAGCAGTGTATGAGGCCGAGCAAGCCGGGCAGGCCAGCGAGGCGCATTACACCGACGTGGAAATCCACACCTTCCAGGCCCAGCAGATCGTTTTGCCCCAGGTGCTGGAGGCCACCACCTTACTGTTTGAAGTCGGCGGCGCCTCGGCCACCAGCACCGAGCGGCGTTTTGATCGGCACTGGCGCAACGCCCGGACCCTGGCTTCGCACAACCCGGCCATCTACCGCGAACAGGCGCTGGGCAACTACTACCTCAACGGCATCACCCCCAACGCGGCCTGGCGCGCCTTGCATGCGCAGGCCAGCGAAGGACAAGGCAGCGGCGATGAAGCCAGCGCGGTGTAAGGAGAATCTATGAACAAGCCACAAACCCAGATGAGCCTGGGCATGAATATCCTCGGTTTCGGCGCCCATGCCGCTGCCTGGCGTGAAGGCGATGCGCCGGTAGACGCGTATCTGGACGTCGATTACTACCGCAATATTGCGCGGATTTCCGAGCGCGGTTGCCTGGACGCCATCTTTCTCGCTGACGGCCCGGCGCTGGGCGGTGATGTCGCGACCCAGCCCGGTGCACGCCTGGAACCGACCATTCTGCTCACCGCCGTGGCGGCAGCCACCGAACGCATCGGAGTGATTGCCACGGCCTCGTCCACTTACAACGAACCGTTCAACCTGGCCCGGCGCATTGCCTCACTGGACTACATCAGCGCTGGTCGTGCAGCCTGGAACGTGGTCACCAATGCCGCCGATGCAGCCGCGCAGAACTTCGGCCTGGCCGGCGCGCCGTTGCATGTCGACCGGTATGGTCGTGCCGAGGAGTTTCTCGATGTAACCCTCAAGCTCTGGGACAGCTGGGAAGACGACGCACTGATCGGTGACCGCCAGAGCGGCCGCTTCGCCGACCCGGCCAAGGTGCATACCCTGGACTTCAAGGGCCGGCATTTTTCGGTCAAAGGTCCGCTCAACCTGCCGCGCTCGCCCCAGGGGCGACCGGTGCTGGTCCAGGCTGGCTCCTCTGAAGGCGGCAAGGCGCTGGGCTCGCGCTACGCCGATGCGATTTTCACTACCCAGACCACGCTGCCCGATGGCCAGGCCTTTTACCGTGAGATGAAAGGCCGGGCCAGGGCGTGGGGGCGTAACCCTGAGCACCTGAAGATCATGCCGGGCCTGTCGACCGTGATCGGCAGCACCGAAGCCGAGGCCCATGCGCGCTTCGACCGGCTCAATGCCTGGCACGGCGAACACGGGTTGCTGCAACAGGTGGCCGGCCGCATCGGTATCGCCGCCGAAGAACTTGACCCCGACGCCCCGTTGCCGTGGGCACGGATTGGCGCGGTGGCGGAGTTTGAACGTGGCTCACAAGGATTTCTTGAGGCCCAGCTCAACCTGGCGCGCCGCGAGAACCTGAGCATCCGCCAATTGTCGCGGCGCATTCTGGTCGGCCACCGGCTGCTGGTCGGCACTCCCGAACAGGTCGCCGACACCCTGGAGCAATGGTTTCTGGCGGGCGCCGGGGATGGCTTCAACATCATGCCGGACATGTTCCCCTCCGGCGTTGAGATTTTTGTCGAACAGGTCGTGCCTTTGCTTCAGCAGCGCGGCGTGTTCCGCCGTGAGTATCAGGGCCGCACCCTGCGTGACCACCTTGGCCTGCCGGTGGCCGAAAACCAGTTCACCACCGCCCGCGCACAAGCCGCGTCCGGTTATTAAGGAGCTAAGCATGCAATACCGTCGTTTGGGTCATACCGACCTGCAAGTCAGCGTTCTCAGTCTGGGCACCATGACTTGGGGGCACCAGAACAGCGAAGAAGATGCCCACCGCCAACTGGACGCCGCCCTGGCTCATGGGATCAATCTGATCGATACGGCCGAGATGTATCCGACCCCAACCCGTGCCGAGACCTGGACCACCACCGAGCGCTACATCGGCAACTGGCTGGCCGCCAGCGGCAAGCGTGAGCAGGTGATCCTGGCCAGCAAGATCGCCGGCCCTGCCCGCGACTCCAATGCTCAGAGCCATATTCGCGATGGCCTGTCGCATCACGACCGGCACAATATCGTGGCCGCGCTGGATGCCAGCCTCAAGCGCCTGCAAACCGATTACCTGGACCTGTACCAACTGCACTGGCCGGACCGCACCACCAACTTTTTTGGCATTCGCGACTACCCCTACGTGGCTGACCATCCGCACACCGCCGCGATTGAAGAAACCCTGCAGGTACTCGATGAGCAGGTCAAAGCCGGCAAGGTTCGCCACATTGGTGTGTCCAACGAAACGCCGTGGGGCGTGGCGCGTTTTCTGCGCCAGAGCGAGGATCGCGGCCTGGCCCGCATTGCCAGCATCCAGAACCCCTACAGCCTGCTCAACCGCCTGTACGAGAACGGCCTGTCGGAGTTCAGCCACCGTGATGGCATCAGCCTGCTGGCGTATTCGCCGCTGGCTTTCGGTGCCCTGACCGGCAAATACCTTAATGGCGCCCGCCCTGAAGGCGCGCGGCTGTCGTCGGTGTATCGCACCTTCAACCGCTACGACAGCCCGTCGGCCAACGACGCCATCAGTGGCTATGTCGAGATCGCCCAGCGCCATGGTGTTACCCCGGCGCAACTGGCGCTGGCGTTCGTCATTGCCCAGCCTTTTGTCGCCAGCGCCATCACCGGGCAGACCACCCTTGAGCAATTGCAAGACAACCTCGGTGCGCTGGAGGTGACCCTGGACGATGCCGTGCTCGGAGAGATCCAGGCCCTGCACCAGCGCATCCCTAACCCGGCGCCCTGATCGGCTTGTAAACACACCACTTGTGGGCGCGAGCGCTGCTCGCGAAGAGGCCCGTATGACCAGCAATGCTCCTGATGCGGTATTGACCTTGATGCGCGCCGGCCAATCCCGCCCAGCCTGGCGCTGGCCTGCCAGCCGCCCCGGATTGTGGCTGGCCTGGGCTGTGCTCGGGCTTTTGCTGGTAGCGGTTCTGCTGCCGGGCTGGCTGGCGCCGTTTGACCCGCTGGCCGCCGATGCCCGGCAGGCATATCAGGCGCCGGGGGCGCAGTTCTGGCTGGGCAGTGATGAAAACGGCCGTGACGTGCTGAGCCGGATTATCCATGGCGCCAGACCGTCGCTGTTCATTGGTCTGGCGGCGACCTTGGTCGGGCTGGGCGCCGGCACCTTGCTGGGATTGCTCGCCGGCCTGGCACCGGCCTGGCTGGACAACCTGTTGATGCGCGGGGTGGACGTGCTGTTGGCGTTCCCGGACCTGCTGCTGGCACTGGTGATCATCACGCTGTTTGGTCAAGGCACCAGCAACCTGATTCTGGCCGTGGGCATCGCTGCGGTGCCGCGTTATGCCCGGCTGGTGCGGGCACAGACCTTGAGCATCCGCAACGCCGGTTTCGTCGAGGCGGCCATCACTCTGGGGCGACGCCCTTTGGCGGTGGTGGTGACCCATGTGCTGCCCAATGCTGTGGCGCCGGTGCTGATCATGGCCACCATCGGCCTGGGCGGGGCGATTACGGCCGGTGCCGCCTTGAGCTTTCTCGGTTTTGGCGCGCCGCCACCGGCTGCCGAGTGGGGCGGCATGCTGGCCATCGGTCGCAACTTTCTGGCCAACGCACCCTGGCTGGTGGCCTGGCCTGCGCTGGCGATCACCCTGAGTGTCATTTCCATCAGCGTCATTGGCCGTGACTGGCTGCGGCGCAGTGAGGGCAAAGGCTTATGAGCGTTATCCACAAGCACGCACCGTTAATAGATATCCACAACCTGCGGGTCAGTTTCGGCGGCGTACCGGTGGTGCGCGGTGTCAGCCTGCAATTGCATGCCGGGCAGTGCCTGGCGCTGGTGGGGGAGTCCGGTTCGGGCAAGAGTGTCACCGCCCGTACTTTGGTCGGGCTGAGCGGACCAGGCGCGCGGATCAGCGCCGAGCGCCTGGCGTTTGCCGGCATTGATTTGCGCGATTTCGATGAGCGCGACTGGCAACGCCTGCGCGGCGCGGCCATCGGTTTTGTGATGCAGGACGCGCTGGGTTCGCTGGACCCGTTGCGCCGGGTCGGGGCTGAGGTGCAAGAGCCGCTGCGCCTGCACACCCGGCTCAGTCATGCCGAGCAACAGCGGCGGGTGCTGGAGCTGTTGCAACAGGTCGGCGTGCCGGAGCCCGAGGTGCGGGCCCGCCAGTACCCCTGGCAGCTTTCCGGTGGCCTGCGCCAGCGTGCCTTGATCGCCTCGGCCATTGCCTGCCAGCCGCGCTTGTTGATTGCCGACGAGCCGACCACCGCGCTGGACGCGACGGTGCAGGCGCAGATTCTGCGCTTGCTTGAACAACTGCGCGGCAGCGACAACAGCTTGCTGGTGGTCAGCCACGACTTGGCCGTGGTGGCGCGGCTGGCCGATCAGGTGGCGGTGATGCGCGCCGGGGTAGTGGTCGAGCAGGGCAGCGCCGAACAGATTCTTCAAGACCCCGTCCACCCTTACACGCAAAGCTTGCTCAAGGCCGCCCGTGCGGTGCATTTCCAGCGCCCGGCCGCGCCGCTTCTGGGGTTGGTCGAAGACCCTGTGCCTGCGAGCGGTACGCCGCTGCTTGAAGCCTGCGCGCTGCGTAAAAGCTTCCCCGGCCCTAATGGCGCGCCGCGTCCGGTGCTGCACGGCGTCTCGTTGCAATTGCATGGCGGGCAAACCCTTGGCGTGGTCGGCGAATCCGGCTCTGGCAAAACCACTTTGGGGCGCATTCTGCTCGGCCTGGAACAGGCTGACAGCGGCCAGGTGCTGCTCGATGGTCGTGACTGGTCAAGCCTGTCGCCTGAGCAACAGCGCTTGGCCCGGCAAGGTATTCAGGTGGTGTTCCAGGACCCGCAGGCCTCGTTCAGCCCGCGCTTCAGCGTGCTACGGGTGCTCAGCGAAGCCTTGGCGCTGGCCGGTGTGCCCCGTGCGTTGCGGCGCACCGAGGCTGCCAGGTTGCTGGAGCGGGTACACCTGCCGGTCAGCGTCCTGGACCGGCGGCCGCCGGAATTGTCCGGCGGCCAGCGCCAGCGCATCGCTATTGCCAGGGCATTGGCGATGAAGCCGCGGGTACTGGTCTGCGACGAGCCGGTGTCAGCACTGGATGTCTCGGTGCAGGCGCGGATTCTCCAATTGCTCGCTGAACTCAAGGCCGAACTGGGCCTGGCCTGTCTGTTTATTTCCCATGACCTGGGGGTGATCGAGCAGGTCAGCGACCGGGTCCTGGTGCTGCAGGGCGGCCACGTCGTGGAGCAGGGCCCGGTTGCCCAGGTTCTGCGCCAGCCACGTCATGCCTACACCCGCGCGCTGCTCGATGCAGTGCCCGAGCTTCCTGCGCCGCAGCCGGCGTGGGCCAATCGTATCGCTGTATAAGGATCTCACTGTGCCCAAGCAACTGCACGTCAACCTGTTCGAAATGAACTGCGTCAGCCACATCATGCATGGCATGTGGGTTCACCCGGACAACAACCGTCATCGCTTCAACGACCTGGACTACTGGACCGAGCTGGCCCAACTGCTGGAGTACGGCACCTTCGACGGTGTGTTTCTCGCCGATGTCGTGGGCGTCTACGACCGCTTTCGCAACGGCCCGGAAACCGCCCTGCGCGAAGGCTTGCAGGTGCCGAGCAATGACCCACTGTTACTGATCCCTGCCATGGCGGCGGTGACCCGTGAACTGGGCTTTGGGGTGACTTTCTCCACTACCTACGAGCCGCCGTTTGCCTTTGCCCGGCGCATGAGCACCCTGGATCACCTGACCAAGGGCCGGGTGGGCTGGAACATCGTTACCTCCTACCTGCCCAATGCTGCGCGTAACTTCGGCCTGGACCAGGAAGTGCCCCACGATCACCGCTACGAAATCGCCGACGAATACCTCGATGTGCTCTACAAACTCTGGGAGGGTTCCTGGGACGACGACGCGGTGATTCAGGACCGTGAGCAGCGCGTGTATACCGACCCGGCCAAGGTGCGTTACATCAACCACGTGGGTGAGCATTTCAAGGTCGCCGGCCCGCACCTGTGCCAGCCTTCGCGCCAGCGCACCCCGGTGCTGTTCCAGGCCACCGGCTCGCCGGCCGGCAGCGCCTTTGCCGGGCGCCATGCCGAGGTGGTGTTCACCGGCGGCGCGACCCCGGAAGATGTGCGCCGCAACATCGCAACCATGCGCCGCAATGCCGAACAACAAGGCCGCGACCCGGCGGGCATCAAGTTCATCGTCCAGGCCGGGGTGATCGCCGGGCGCAGCGATGAGGCGGTCGCCGCCAAGCTCGATAGCTACCGCCGGCTGGTCAGCGCCGACGGCGCCATGGCGCATGCGCAACTGGGCATCGACCTGCGCGCTTACGCGCCTCATCAGCGGCTGACCGACATCATCAAGCGGGGTGATATCGGTTGGGGCGCCCTCAACCGCTTCAACCCCGAGACCACGGTCGGGCAGATGTTGCAAGGCTTCGCCGGTCTGCAAGAGGACCGCTATTTCGTGGCCGGCACGCCTACGGTGGTGGCTGACGAGATCGAACGCTGGCTGGACGTGGACGGCATCGACGGCATCAACCTGCGCCAGTATCTGTCGTTTGAAACCGCCCGTGACTTCATTGATCTGGTGGTCCCTGAGTTGCGCCGACGCGGACGTTTTCGTGAGCGCTACACGCCGGGCGAAACCCTGCGCGAGCGGCTGTTTGGCGCAGGCCAGGCGCGCCTGCCGGCCAATCACCCGGCGGCCCGCTACCGCGACCCGGCCGCGCTCAGCCAGCCTTTGCCGCCGCTGAGATTTGCTCAGGCAGGTCAGCCATGAGTGACCCAGCAACAGAGGATGGCGGCTGGAACATTCGTCATCTGCCCGACACTCCGCTGGCGTTTGTCTGGACCTTTATCCAGCGCTACCGGGTGGCTTATGCGGGCATGCTGGGTTTGCAGCGTCGGTGATCTGCGCGGCGTAGCCACCCACTGGTCAGAGCTTTTTCAGCGGCGCGCAGCGTTAGCACCGGCAAAGTGGTCGATGCGGTGACCGATCTGACCAACATTCGCCTGTTTGCCCGCCACCCTTTCGAGAACCAATACCTCGGCCGTTTTCTCGACCGCGAAGTCGAGGCGGCCAAGCGCTCGTTGGGTTACATGGAAAAAATCCGCTGGTTCCAGAACGCCTGCGGCGTGCTGCTCATACTGGGCATCCTGCTGTTGGCTCTTTGGCTGTGGCGGCGCGGCAACATCGATATTGCCACCTTCGTCACCGCCACCAGCCTGTCGCTGATGATCATCACCGACGTCTCGGGGTTGTCGCGGCGCCTGCTGGAGTTCTTCGAAGCCACCGGCAACATCGCCAACGGCGTGCGCACGCTGATTCGCCCCCATGAAGTCACCGACCAGCCGCACGCACAGGTGTTGAACGTGTTGCGCGGTGAAGTGCGGTTTGTGAACGTAGACTTTGGTTATCAGCCGGAGAAGCCGGTGTTTCGCGACTTCAACCTGCACATCCCGGCCGGGCAGCGGGTGGGTTTTGTCGGCGCGTCCGGGTCGGGTGAGTCAACCTTGTTAAGCATTAATCGGGGCATTACAGGCTCGTATTGGTGTTGTGTGTGAGAGCTCCAACAATATGGGCCTGTTCTTTTATAGAACAATGGGCTACGTCGAAACGGCAACAGACCCTAATTTCAGATATTCCTTCTTCCGCCCCTCACCGGACCCAGTTTAGACTCCAAAGACTCTCGGCCAGCCCGAATTCTATCTTGCGCAACCTTATATTTTAATTTATCCAGCGTGGAACCAAACACCGGGTCCGGTGGGCCGTAACTTTGCGAGGCAACAGCGCTGACCGACTTATTCCTCGTTTCGTTTTCGACCACTTTCAGCCTTGCCTTGAGCATATCTTTAGCTGACGTTACGTAACGTCGACGGTACTTCTTCATTTCCCATTCCGCGAAATTTTGCACATCCACCTCAGTTCTAAGCTCGATTGGAGATGGAGTGCGAGCTATTAACTCTTCTGGTACCGCCTCGATAGGAGGGGATTTATGCAAATTAGCTATAACGCGCCTAGGCGCAGTTCTAGCGGTTTTAACAGAACTTGGTGACCTGTATGTCAGGCGAGGGGCCAGAGCAGTGACCTTTCTACTGCGCCCGATAAACCCAAGAAATCGATCAGCCGCCTTGAGCACTGTAAAAGAATACACGTCACCTTCGGGGTCTACGTGATTGATCGGCTCACCACCACAATACGTATAAGCATTCACTCCCCCATCATCAAAAGGGCTAAGCCTGTCTGGGCTGTTAAAGCGCATTAAAACAGGATTGAATGCACGATATCCTTTGCCAAGTAAATAATGCCCGGTCACTCGGTCCGGCCGCTCTGCAGTGAATCTTAGCAAGTTGCCCAGTACGCCCGGCGCAGCCTGATAACCGTAAGGCATATAGCTGAAAACATCAAACTGCGCCTTACCCAGCACGCCTAAGACTGAGCCTTGTCCGTCAGTTACCAGTAGCGATATTTCGTTATTCGTGTTGTTCAGCACCTGCTCTGCCAATACCTGGTCCGCGAGCCGAAACACTGTACGCTTGGACTCCGTGTGGAGTTCGGTTGTTAGCCGTTCATCCTTGTAAAAACATTGCGCAGCCTTGTCGAAAGCCATGCTGCTACTCAATCGATCCAAGGCATCATAACGGTAGGTAGCGAGTTGAACTTCGAGCTTATCAGTTGTGGTCATCATGTCCGCTCCCGAAACGACAAGAAAATCCTATCATCCGCCTTTCTATCTGTTCTGCCTGCCCATTAAAAATGACAGCTCAGCACCTCGATTGACAGGGTCCATTTCCTAAAAGCTGACAACCTCAATTACATTTCACCGCCCAGAGCTGACCGATAAGGGTTGTATAGCTCTGGCTAATCAGATCGTGACACATGCCCCAACGGCCGTTGATCTGATCCATCACCTACATCATTCGATCGGCAACAATCGACTGCCGAGGCGCAAACAGGTCGCCGTTAAGCTCACTTGGTTGGCGCAAGTCAAGCAAAGTCACCTCCGCCTTGCTGTAGCGACAGCCTAGGGTCTGTTGCCGTTTCATCACAGCCGCGCCGAGGCCTGTTCTGTCGCGCACTAAAGAGCAGGACTTGCCATTGGCGTGCGACAAAACAGACACGGCCCTATGTGCAAATCCGAGCGCGCTCCTACAGGTTAATGCTGATCAGTTAAGGATCAATGCGATCCGCTGGGGGTGGCCGGCCGGCGCTCCGGTTGCCGACGAATGCTGCGGTTCATCCACAGCAGATGTGCCGGTTTTACTGGCTCTTTCGCTGTGGTCCGGCACCCCGGCAAGCCAGGCTCCCACCGAGACCGAGTCAGGTCCGAAATCGCTTAACTGATCGGTATCACCTCTACGTGGCGCCGGAACGAAGCCTGCACCAACGTTGCGATCTGCGTCGTCTGGGATATCGGTGTTCAAAGATCAAGATCAAGGGCAACACCGGGGGCCGCCAATGGATGTGTCGTCCGAAAGCTGTTGTACCAGCAACATCCCCTCGACACTTTGTCCACCCACCATCATCGCATCCACCCCGAACCCCAACAAAATCAAGGCATTGAGACCCGGCACGGGTCATGCAATAGCCCCTGCAACCATCTCTGCAACCGCCACTGGCGCTGTAACCCGCAGGAGCGACCTTGAACTTCAATACCCGTTACCTCACCCCGCTGTTCGCAGTCCTGGCGCTGGCCGGTTGCGAGCGCCAACAGCAGGCCAGCGTCCATAGCGACCAGCCGGTGCACGGCGGCACCCTGGTGTATGCCACCGACCGCGAACCCACCTGCCTGGACCCTCATGTGGCCGGCGACATGCCGCAAGTGTTCGTCGCCCAACAGTACCTCGACTCGCTGGTGTCGATGGACAGCCAAGGGCAGATCGGCCCATGGCTGGCGAAAAGCTGGGAGGTTTCGCCTGACGGCCTGCGCTACACCTTCCACCTGCGCAACGACGTCAAGTTCACCGACGGCACCGCGTTCAAGGCCGATGCGGTCAAGGCCAACCTCGACCACATGGCCAACCCCAAGACCCAGTCCAGTACCGCCGGGGGCTATATCCGCCAGTACCGCAGCACCGAGATCATCGACGACTACACCGCAGTGGTGCATTTGAAAACACCTTATGCGGCCTTTCTGGAAGTGCTGGCCCAAGGCTTTCTGGGCATTCAGTCGCCCACCGCGCTGGCCCGCAGCCGGGACCAGAACTGTGAAAGCCCGGTGGGCAGCGGGCCGTTCAAGGTGGTCAAGTGGCAGCGCCAGAGTCAGATAGAGCTGGTGCGCAACCCCGATTACAACTGGGCGCCGCCCACCGCCAAGCACCAGGGCCCGGCGTATCTGGAGCGGGTGATCTGGAAGTTCATTCAAGAACCTTCGGTACGTTTTGCGTCCTTGCAGGCCGGTGAGGTCGATGTGATCGAGACCCTGCCGCCCGAGTCCCACGAAGCGGCGCGGCGCAATCCGGACCTGAAACTGATCATCGCCCAGCGGCCCGGCAACCCCACCAATGGCACGTTCAATATGCGCCGCGAACCCTTCGCCGATGTGCGTGTGCGCGAAGCCTTTGTACGCAGTGCCGATGTCGAAGGCGCGCTCAAGAGCGTGTATTTCGGCGAGTTCCCACGGGCCGGCGGACCGTTGAGCGTGGCCACGCCGTTCTACAGCCCGGAGTTCGAGCGTATCCAGGACTACGACCCGGCCAGAGCCGCGCAACTGCTCGACCAGGCTGGCTGGACCCAGCGTGACAGCGAAGGTTATCGCACCAAGGACGGCAAACGGCTGCGGGTGGTGGTGGTGATCGGCGCCCGCACCCCACCGTCGGAATTGACCCTCTGGGAGCAGGTGCAGGCCACCACACGTCAGGCCGGTTTCGAGCTGGTGATGGACCAGATGAGCGACGCCCAGGCCACGGCGCGTCAGGCCGCCTGGGATTACGACATCCGCATCGGTTACTGGAACACCAACACCCCGGATGTGCTGCGCATCATCTACAGCTCGGCATTCATTCAGCCGGCCGGGGTCGGTGGTTATCACCAGAACACCGCCGGTTACGCCGATCCTGGCTTTGATGCCCTGATCGAAAGCGCCCTGGCGACCCAGGACCCCGAGCAGCGTCGGCAAATCTACTACCAGGCGCAGAAGCAGGTCGCCGCTGAGTATCTGCAGTTGGCCACTTACCCGCAGAGCACCCGCCTGGGTATCTACAAGACCGCCCATGGCGTGCGCCTGGAGCCTTCGCTGGCGGTGACCTATCTCTATGACGCATGGGTGAGCAAATGAGTATTGCAACGACGCCGTCGGGCGTGACCGATCCGCGCCGCGAACGCCTGGCCGCGCTGGGCCGCCGTGCGCTGCTGCGGCTGGGCGGTGGGGCACTGGTGCTGCTGGCGGTCGCGACCCTGACGTTCTTTGCCTTGCGCACGATGCCGGGTGATCCGGTGCTGGCGATTCTCGGCGGGCCGAGCGCCAACCCAAGCCCGGAAACCATCGAAGCCACCCGTGCCGAGTACGGCCTGGACAAGCCGTTGCCGGTTCAGTACGTGCTGTACCTCGGCCGCCTGTTGCAAGGTGACCTTGGGGTCTCCTATTCCCAGCATATGCCAGTGACCCGGGTTCTGGCCGAGCAGGGCGGCGCGACCCTGGAACTGACCGTGGCGGCCCTGGTGCTGGCCTGGGCGCTGGTGCTGCTGACCACGGTGATCACCGCCGGGCGCGGGCGCTTGATTGGCGGCGCGGCCTCTTTGCTGGAAACCCTCAGCGCCGCATTGCCGCATTTCTGGCTGGGGGTGGTGTTGCTGGCGGTGTTTGCCTTTGGCCTGCGCTGGTTCCCGCCAGCCGGCAGCGACAGCCTGGCAACCCTGGTGTTGCCGGCCTTTTCACTGGCCATTCCGCTGGCCGGGTTCATTGCCCAGGTGACCCGCGAGTCGCTGGAACTGACCCTGGAGCAACCCTTCGTGTTGACTGCCCGCACCCGTGGCCTGAGCGATCTGAAAGTACGTTTCAAGCATGCCCTGCGCCATGCCTTGCTGCCGGGGGTGTCGCTGTCGGGCTGGGCCATCGGTGCGCTGATCAGCGGCGCGGTGGTCTGTGAAGTGATCTTCTCGCGCAAGGGCGTGGGCCGTCAGTTGTATCAGGCGGTGCAAACCCAGGACCTGCCGCTGGTGATCGGCATCAGCCTGGTGGTGGCCGCCGGCTATGTGCTGGCCAACATTCTGGTGGACCTGCTTTATCAATGGATCGACCCTCGGCAACAGGAGCAGCACTGATGAGCGAACTGACCCTTGCGGCAACTCACCGTCTGCTGCTGCGCCAACGCCGTTGGCGCCTGCCACCCTGGGGCGCAACGCTGTCGATCGGCTTTCTCGGCTTGCTGGTACTCGCCGCGCTGGCCCCACAGTTGTTCACCCGCATCGACCCGCTGGCCATCGTGCCCCGCGACGCCTTTGTGCCGCCGGGCTGGGAACACTGGCTGGGCACCGATCAGTCAGGCCGCGATATTTTTGCCCGGATCATCCATGGCACCCGGCAAAGCCTGTTCATCGGGGTGGCCGCCACCGCGTTATCCATAACCATCGCCATTGCCTTGGGGCTGCTGGGCGGGCTGGGTGGGGCGCGTATCGACCGTGGTGTGGGCTGGCTGCTTGAAGTGCTGTTTGCCTTCCCAAGTCTGGTGCTGGCGCTGTTGTTCGTCGCGGTATTCGGCAGCGGTATCGGCCCGCTGATCATCGCCACCGGTCTGGGCGGTGCCCCCGGTTATGCGCGCATGGTCCGTGGCCAGGTACTGGCGGTGCGTAATGCCGGTTACATCGAAGCGGCCCGGGCGCTGGGCCACCCGACCTCGCGCATTATCCTGCGCCAGTTGCTGCCCAATGCCATGCGTCCGTTGGTGGTGACCATCACCATGGGTGTCGGCCAGGCCATCGTCTGGGCGTCGGCGCTGAGCTTTCTGGGGCTGGGTGCCCGACCTCCGGCGCCGGAGTGGGGCACCATGCTGTCGATGGGCCGCGACTTCATTGCCACTGCCTGGTGGCTGACCTTCTTTCCCGGCCTGTTCATCGTGCTGACCACCCTGTCGACCACGGCGACCGGCCGCTACATCCAGAAACGCCTGGAGGGCCGTCTGCCATGAGCGATAACACTCTGATTGTCGATGGCCTGAACGTCTCGTTCGATGGCCAGACCGTGGTCCATGACCTGTCCTTTACCTTGGCGCCGGGACGCTGCGTGGCCCTGGTCGGTGAATCGGGCTCGGGCAAGAGCGTCAGTGCCCGCAGCCTGGTCGGGCTGGCCGGCGGCCGGGCCGAGGTGGCCGCCAGGGGCCTGAGTTTTGCCGGGCGCGACCTGCTGAGCCTGAGCGAGCGGCAATGGCGCAGTGTACGCGGCAAGGACATTGGCTTTGTGCTGCAGGACGCGCTGGTGTCGCTGGACCCGTTGCGCCCGGTGGGCAAAGAGATTCTTGAAGTGCTGGAAACCCATCGCTTCGGCAACCGCACGCAACGCCAGGCGCGGGTACTGGAATTGCTGGAGCGGGTCGGCGTGCCGGATGTTGCGCTGCGTGCCCGGCAGCGCCCAGGACAGTTGTCTGGCGGCTTGCGCCAGCGGGCGTTGATCGCCAGCGCGCTGGCGATGGACCCGGCGCTGGTGATTGCCGACGAGCCGACCACTGCGCTGGACGCCACGGTGCAGGCGCAGATCCTTGAGGTCTTCCAGCAGATCAAGGCCCGTGGCGCCTCGTTACTGATCATCAGCCATGACCTGGCGGTGGTCGCGCAACTGGCTGACGACGTGGTGGTCATGCGTCACGGTGAAGTGGTCGAGCAAGGCCCGATGGAGCAAGTGCTGCGCCAGCCGACCCATGCCTACACCAAAGCGCTGCTGGCGGCGGTGCCCGCTGAGCATCCACGCGGCAGCCGACTGTCGCCGGAGCGTGCCAGCTACGTGTCGCCGCCAGTGCGTCAGGACGCTGAAGTGCTGCTGCGCGCCCAGGGTTTGGGCAAGCGTTATCTGGGGCCTGACGGCCAGGTACGGCAAGTGGTGCGGGATGTCGGTTTTGAGCTGCGCTCCGGCCGCACGCTGGGCATCGTCGGTGAATCGGGCTCAGGCAAAACCACCGTGGCGCGTATCGCTTTGGGCCTGTTGCAGCCTGATGCCGGTGAAGTGCATTACCGGGGCCAGCCGTGGACTCTGCCCCACGGCGGGGTTGATGAAAAGCATCGCCGGCCGCTGCGCCGCGAGATCAGCGTGATCTACCAGGACCCGCTCAGCTCGTTCGATCCGCGCTGGAGCGTGGCGCAGATTCTCGACGACGCCTTGCACGTTGCTGGTATCGACGCCCAACAGCGCCCGGCGCGCATCACCCGCTTGCTCAATCAGGTGCGCCTGCCCGCAGAACTGGCCGAACGCAGGCCATTGCAGTTGTCCGGTGGTCAGCGCCAGCGGGTCGCCATCGCCCGGGCCATTGCCAGTGAGCCCAAGGTGATTGTCTGTGACGAGCCGGTGTCGGCGCTGGACGTGTCGGTTCAGGCCCAGGTACTGGACCTGTTGGCTGACCTGCAAGACGAGTTGGGCCTGGCTTACCTGTTCATTTCCCACGACCTGGGGGTGATCCGCCACGTCAGCGACGACGTGTTGGTGATGCGCCATGGTGAGGTGGTGGAGCTGGCCCCGGTTGAGCAACTGTTTGAGCAGCCGGCCCATGAATACACCCGGCGCCTGCTGGGCTCGGTGCCGCGTTTGCCCGGCAGCGGCGCCGAACTGCAAGTGCCGCCGCTGGACCCGGAACACGAGGCGTTCGATCTGTTCGATGAAACCCGCCTCTGGAAAATCGCCATTTAAGGACTGCCTGATGACCACTTATCAACGACTGCCCACCCAGCCTGCGGCGACCAGTGTGGCTGAACTCAAGGCGCGTATTGCGGCGCTGCTGCCCGAGATTGGCGCAGGCTCCGCCGAGCGCGAGCGTGAACGCCGCTTGCCGTTCGAGGCGATTGCCCGACTGGCCGCCGCCGGTCTCTACACCGTGCGCATCCCGCGCCGCTTTGGCGGCCCCGAAGGCAGTGTGCGCGATGTGATCGAACTGCTGCTGCAGGTAGCCTCGGTGGACTCCAATGTCGCCCAGGCGCTGCGTCCCGGCTTTGCCTTTGTCGAAGGCTTGCTGGCTTCAACCAGCGATGACGCCGAACCAGAGCGCCAGCATTGGTTTGCCCGCTATCTGGATGGCGCGGTGATTGGCAATGCCGGCTGGGAACTGGGCGGTGCCAATGGCTCGATTGCCGCACGGCTGGTGCGCGAGGGCGATCACTACCGGGCAACCGGCAGCAAGTTCTACAGCACCGGTGCGCTGTTCGCTGACTGGGTCAGCGCCGTGGCGCTGGACGAAGATGAACAGCCAGTGTCGTTCATCCTGCCCCGTGGCCGTGAGGGCCTGGAGTTGCTCGACGACTTCGACGCCATGGGCCAGCGCCTGACCGCCAGTGGCACCACTCACCTGCATAACGTGCGGGTCGACGCCAGCGAACTGCGCACCCGCACCGTGGAAGAAGGCAAGCGCACCATCGTCACGCCCTTCCTGCAATTGTTCCTCGGCACCGTGCAGGCCGGTATCGCCCGTAATGCACTGAATGACGCCAGCCGGTTTGCCCGCGAACATGCCAGGCCGATCAAGCACAGCAGCGCCAGCCAGTCGGTGGACGACCCTTACGTGGAGTTGTCGGTGGGCGATATCGCCGCCCGTGCTTATGGCGCCGAGGCGCTGGTGTTGCGCGCCGCCGACAGCATCGACCGGGCCTGGGCCGAAGGCTTGCAAGACGCTGACGTCGAGCAGGCCGCCGTGGAGGTCGCCCAGGCCCAGTACCTGGTGGCCGAACTGGCGCTCAAGGCGGCTGAGACGGTGTTCGATGTGGGCGGCGCGTCCACCACCGGGCGGGCGCACAACCTGGACCGGCATTGGCGCAACGCCCGCACCGTGGCCAACCACAACCCACGGCACTGGAAAGCTGCAGTGGTGGGGGCCTGGCAGCTCAAAGGCACGCGGCCGCCGGTCTCGGGCCTGTTTTGAGCGCGATACCGGTCACGTTAGCCACCGCTGAGCAAAGCCCGAAAGTGCCGGTGATCATCGGCGCAGCGCTGTTCATGGAGTTGCTCGACAGCACGGCGGTGATGACCGCCTTGCCAAAAATGGCCGAGGACCTTGGCGAACCGGGCTTGCGCATGAATCTGGTGGTGTCGCTTTACGTGCTGGCCCTGGCGTTGTTCGTGCCGGTCAGCGGCTGGGCGGCCGAACGCTTTCGGCCGCGCCGGGTGCTGTTGTTGGCGATGGGCATGTTTACCGTTGCGTCCTTGGTCTGCGCCCTGGCTGACACGCTGTTGGAGCTGTGTCTGGGGCGTATGGTGCAGGGCGCTTGCGCGGCATTGATGACCCCGGTTGGGCAGGTGATCATCCTGCGCTGGTCCAGTCGTGAGCAACTGCTGCAAGCCATGTCATGGCTGGCCTTGCCGGCGTTGGTCGGGCCACTGGTGGGGCCGCTGCTCGGGGGCGTGCTGGTGACCTACCTGAGCTGGCAGTGGATCTTTTTCATCAACCTGCCGATCTGCCTGTTCGGTTGCTGGCTGATTGTGCGCCATGTGCCGGATTTTCCGGCGCGCCAGGTGCCGCCGCTGGACAAACGCGGGCTGCTATTGGGTGGCGGAGCATTGGCGCTGCTGGTGTTCGGCTTCGACTCCCTGGCGCAAGGAGAACTGCCCAGGTTGCTGGCTGGCGGCTTGATTGTCGGTGGTGGGCTGTTGGTGCTTGGGTATGTCATCCATGCCCGGCGCCATCGTGACTCACTCATCGACCTCGGACTGTTTCGCCTGCCCGGCTTTCGTTTGAGCCAGGCAGGTGGCGCGCTGTTTCGTCTGGGCACTTCGGCCCAGCCATTTTTGTTGGTGCTGTTGCTGCAGAACTGCCTGGGTATGACGCCGCTGGCCGCCGGTTGGCTGGTGGTGTGTGGCGGGGTTGGTGCGTTGTTGATAAAGCTGCTGGCCGTGCCGCTGGTGCGGCGCTTTGGTTATCGCCGCCTGCTGACCGCTAACGCCCTGCTCAGCGCGCTGGGCATTGCCCTGTGCGCCAGCTTCAACCGTGAAATGGCCGGGTGGTTGATGGCGCTGATCCTGTTCAGCGCAGGGCTGGCGCGCTCGCTGCAATTCACCACCATGGGCGCGGTGACCTACCTGGACGTACCGCTGGAGCGCAGCGCCGCCGCCAGCAGCCTGTCGGCCATGGCCGGGCAACTGGTGATGAGCGTCTCGGTGAGCATGGCCGGGGTATTACTGGGCCTGTTGGCAAGCCTGGACGGGCGCAGCGAAACCTCGGTCGGTGATATCGTCGTGGTGCTGTTGTTGTGTGCGCTATCGTGCGCGGCATCGAGTGTGGTGTTTTATCGCCTGGCCAATACGGCGCAACCGCTCAAAGG
This sequence comes from Pseudomonas sp. LJDD11, assembly GCF_024584215.1. Classification (NCBI taxonomy): domain Bacteria; kingdom Pseudomonadati; phylum Pseudomonadota; class Gammaproteobacteria; order Pseudomonadales; family Pseudomonadaceae; genus Pseudomonas; species Pseudomonas sp. LJDD11. Next base: position 35,803 of record NZ_JANJFL010000023.1, on the reverse strand, counting down.
AGATAAGGGTGAGTGAAACCGGAATTCGCCCCGCGACAGCGTTTGATGGCGCCAGAATCGCTGCCATTCATATTCAGGCCTGGCAACAGGGTTATGCACACTTGCTGCCTGAGCACTACCTGCGCGGCCTGGGCAATCAGTTGCCGACGCGCACCCGGCAGTGGCAAGAGCGGATTCGCGAGGGGCAACGGGTTTTGTTGGCTGAGCGCGCCGGGCAGGTCATCGGCTGGCTGGTCTGGGGCCATAGCCGTGATGCCGAGGCGCGGGCTGGCTGCGGCGAGATTCACGCCATCAACCTGGACCCGGCTCATTGGCGGCTGGGTGCCGGGCGGCGATTGATGGAAACGGCCCATGCTGAACTGGCCGGCGCTGGGTTTAGTGAGGTGACCCTGTGGGTGCTGGAAGGCAACGCCCGAGCTCTGGCGTTCTACCAGACCCTGGGTTACCACCGTGATCAAGGGCTGGTGCATGAACAGGAGCGCGGCGGTGCCACATTGCGCGAGTGGCGGCTACGCAGGCCGCTGGCATAGCTGCGACCTGCACTTGGTAGGCGCGAGCTTGCTCGCGAGATGGCCGGTCCAGACAATACATATGTTTCGTCTGGCAGATAGCTTTCGCGAGCAAGACGGATCGCCGCCCGCTCGCTCCTACAGTCATCGCAGCCTGTGGGAGGCTGCTCTGCAGGCGAATGCAGTGCGTAGCGCTGCCAGAAACCTGTGAAACACGCAGAGTTTACAATTGCTAACGCGGCCGATCGCGGTGGTCGGGCATCAAGGCAAGCAGAGCGTATATCCCGTTGACATATCCATGAGCCGAGCTACCATATGGGATATACATATGCCATATCCGTAGAGGTGAGCATGGAACAAGGATCAGTGTTTCTCAGTAATCGCAGTCAGGCCGTACGCTTACCCAAGGCCGCTGCACTCCCTGATGATGTTAAGCGTGTCGATGTGATCGTCATGGGTAGAACCCGGATTCTGACCCCCGCAGGTGAGTCTTGGGACAGCTGGTTTGACGGTGAAGGTGTCACTGCCGATTTCATGACTGATCGTGAACAGCCCGCCGATCAAGAGCGGGAATCGTTTTAATGCTCAAGTTCATGCTCGATACCAACATCTGCATCTTCACTATCAAGAACAAGCCTCAGCATGTACGCGAGATGTTCAAAGCGCGACATGGTCAACTTTGCATCAGCACTGTGACCTTGATGGAGCTCATTTACGGCGCGGAAAAGTCCTCCAGCCCGGCGCGCAATCTGGCTGATGTAGAAGGCTTTGCAGCACGACTTGAAGTCCTTAAATACGATCAGGATGCGGCAGCGCACACAGGCCAACTGCGGGCCGAACTTGGCAGGGCGGGTACGCCAATCGGCCCCTATGATCAAATGATTGCGGGGCATGCCCGTTCGTCAGGATTGATCCTGGTAACCAATAACCTGCGCGAGTTCAACCGTGTGCCGGGTCTGCGCGTTGAAGACTGGGTTTAATGATATTTGTTTAGGTCGTAGGCGCGAGCTTGCTCGCGAAAGGGCCGGTCCAGACAATACATATGTTTCGTCTGGCAGATAGCTTTCGCGAGCAAGACGGATCGCCGCCCGCTCGCTCCTACAGTACCCGCGCATCATGCAATGCGCTCAACGCTTGGCTGCGCAGCCTTGCCAGGGTGTCGTCGCTGCGTTCGCGGGGGTAGCTCAGCGGTACGTGCAGTTCCTGGCGCACGGTGCCGGGCCGGTTGCCGATCACCAGCACCCGATTGCTCAGGTACAGCGCTTCGTCGATGTCGTGGGTCACCACCAATAATCCGATATGGTGTCGGCGGGCCAGCTCCAGCAGCAGGTCTTGCAGCTTGTAGCGGGTAAAGGCATCCACCGCGCTGAACGGTTCGTCGAGCAGTAGCAACTCAGGCTGGCCATACAGGCCACGGGCGATGGCGACCCGTTGCGCCATGCCGCCAGACAGCTGTTTGGGCAGGGCGTCGGCAAAGCCGCTCAGGCCCACTTCGTCGATCAACGCCGCAACCCGCTCACGGTCGTACTGGCGGTCGTCGCTGAAGCCGATATTGTCGGCCACACTCAGCCAGGGCATCAGCCGCGGTTCCTGGAACACGAACCCGACCTGTTCGGGCCGCTGGCGCAGCTCACCGACAAAGTCGCTGTCCAGTTGCGCCACCAGGCGCAGCAGGGTGCTTTTGCCACAACCGCTGGGGCCGAGCAGGCTGACGATTTCGCCGGGTTGCAACCGCAGGTCGATCTGGCCCAGTACGGGCGTGTCGGCAAAGGCTTTGCGCTCGACCCGCAAGTGCAACAGATCAGCGCTGGATGGGGTTGCCTGGGCAAGACTCATGGTTGGGCTCCGGGGCCTGCGCCGTCAAAGGTGTCGCGCCAGGTCAGCCAGCGGCGCTCAAGGCTGGCCAGCAGGCCGTCGCTGATTTTGCCCAGCAGGGCTAATACGATAATGGCCGCCAGCACCAGGTCGGGCCGTGAGGTTTCGCGGCCATCGCTAAGCAGGTAACCCAGGCCGCGGGTGGCGGCGATCAGTTCGGCGGCCACCAGAAACATCCAGCTCAGGCTCAAGGCGCTGCGCAGGCCGGTGAACACCCCGGGAAACGCCGCAGGCAAAAGAATGCGCCGGGCCAGGCGCGCACGGCTGAAGCCGTACATGCGCCCGACTTCAACCAGTTTGCGGTCGATATTGCGAATCGCCGCCACGCCATTGAGGTACACCGGAAAAAACGCACCGATGGCAATCAGCACCACCTTGGAGGTTTCGCCGATGCCCAGCCACAGCAATAGCAACGGCACCCAGGCCAGGCTGGGAATGGCGCGCAGGCTGGCGAAGGTTGGCTCCAGCCAGGCCTCGGCTTCGCGGCTCAGGCCGACCCAGGCGGCGAACAGCAGCCCCAGACTGGCGCCCACTGCGAAACCGGCCAGCACTCGCGACAGGCTGGCGCCGATATGTTTCCACAGCGCGCCGTCGGCCAGTTGCACCAGGGTTTGCGCCACTTCGCTGGGCGCGGGCATCTGATAGGAGGCGATCCAGCCCAGGCGCACCACCGCTTCCAGAACCACAATGATCAGCACCGGCAGTGCCAGGCCCTTGGCCCGCCGCCGCCACTGGCCGGTGTTGCTGGTCGGGCGCTCGGCAGGTGCCGCTGCGCTCAGCGCCTTGCTGGTCTGGCTCATGGCTGGATACTGGCTTTGCCGAACGACGGCTCGATCAACTGGTCGATCACTTGCTTGACGTCCACGCCACGTTTGACCAGTTCTTCAGAGACCAGAATCGGTGCTGCGGCCTGCGAGGCGGCGATGTCTTTGTCGCTCAGTTGCGGCGCCGACAGGTCGGTACGGGTCAGCTGCAGCTTGGCCACGTCGAGCGGCAATTTGGATTCATCAGCCAGCAGTTTGGCGAACTCTTCAGGGTGTTCGAGTGCCCAGCGCCGCGCCTGCTCATAGGCCTTGATCACCGTATTGATGGTTTGTGGATGCTCTTTGGCGAAGGTCTCGGTCACGCTGATCACCCCGTAGCTGTTGAAGTCCTTGTTGCGATACAGCAGGCGCGAGCCGGCTTGCAGTTCACTGGCGGCCATGTGCGGGTCCAGGCCTGCCCAGGCATCGACATCGCCTTTTTCCAGGGCGGTGCGGCCATCGGGGTGTTGCAGGTGCAGCAGTTCCACGTCGTTCTTGTTCAGCCCGGCACTGGCCAGGGCGCGCAGGGTGAACAGGTACGGGTCGGTGCCTTTGGTGGCCGCGATTTTCTTGCCCTTGAGGTCGTTGATGCTTTTCAGCGGTGAATCCTTGCTGACCACCAGCGCGGTCCATTCGGCGCGGCTGTAGACGTACACCGATTTGATCGGGCTGCCGTTGGCGCGGGCCAACACGGCGGACAGGCTGGCCGACGAACCGAAGTCGGCGCCGCCACTGTTGAGGTATTCCAGCGAGCGGTTACTGCCCTGGCTGAACACCCAACTGACTTTCGAGTCCGGCAGGGCTTTTTCCAGCCAGCCGAAGTGCTTGAGCACCAGACTCACCGGCGAGTAATAGGCGTAATCCAGGCGCACTTCCTTGGGCGCGGTCTCGGCATAAGCGGTGCTGTTCAGGGCCAGGCCGGCGATGCAGGCAGCGGCCAGAACTTTCAGGGAGCGGGGCAGACGGGTCAGCGATGAGGCCAGTAGAGTCAGACGCATGGGTAGGTTCCGCAAGGCATGGAAGACGGGCTGTGAATCAGCTGTTGGGTAACCATGACTGTTTGCACGGGGCATGCCATCAGGCTGCTGGCCACGTAGTACGGGCGTTTGGGACGGTTTGCCGGCGGCGGGCTGCTGTATGTGGTGCGGCAGAATGTCGAGGCACTGTTGCTCAGGCAACAGTTGATGCTGGGCCTGTTGCAGGCCACAAGCGGCAAGTCCGTCGTCGGTCGCTTGCGCTTGAAGCAGGATGATGGCTGAAACGGCTCAGATCGACAGGCGCAACAGGCGGTTATCCAGTTCGTGATCCTGGTTGCGGCGTTTGTTGACCACCAGTTCGCCAATGGCGATCAGCCGCGTACGGGTGACGTTGCGCGACAGGCCCAGCAGTTCGGCGGTGTGCACCTGATTGTGATGGCAGAAATGGTAGGCCGCCCGTAGCAGCGCGGTTTCGACCCGCTCGTGCAATGCACCGGGCTGCTCCTCGCACAGCCGGCGGAACGTGTGTTGCAGCAGTTGCTCCAGCGAGTCGCCGTCGGCGCCGGTACGCGAGTAGCCGGCGTCGTCCTGGCGCTCCAGGCGCAGGTTGGACAAGCGCAGGTCATCGGCTTGTACTTCACCGTCGCGGCAAGTCAGCAGGCTGTGGTGAATGACGTTTTCCAGCTCACGAATATTGCCCGGCCAGCTGTAACCCACCAGCTTGGCTTCGGCGCTGGGGCTGAGGGTCATCTGCCCGTAACCCAGGCGCTCGCTGTAGGTGCGGATGAAATGCCGGCTCAACGGCAGGATATCGCCCGGCCGCTCGCGCAGGCCGTGCAACGACAGGGTCACCACGTTCAGCCGGTAATACAGGTCTTCGCGAAAGTGCCCGGCGTTGATGGCTTTTTCCAGATGCACATTGGTCGCTGCCAGCACCCGCACGTTGATCGGCAGGCTTTTGCGCGAGCCCAGGCGGACCACTTCGCGTTCTTGCAGTACCCGCAGCAGCTTGACCTGGATGGCCATCGGCAAATCGCCGATTTCATCGAGAAACAACGTGCCGCCGTTGGCCTCCTCGAACCAGCCGGCCTTGGCACTCAACGCGCCGGTGAAGGCGCCTTTTTCATGGCCGAACAGCTCGGCCTCAACCAGCGATTCGGAAAACGCGCCGCAGTTGACCGCCACGAACGGCCCGTTGCGTCGGCCACTGAGGTTGTGCAAGTGCCTGGCCACCAACTCCTTGCCCGTACCGGTTTCACCGATGATCAGCACACTGGCCTCACTGGGGGCGATCTGTTGCAGGTGGGCCAACAACGCGCGCGATTTAGGGTCTTCGAACACTTGGGCTGTGGCCCGAATGGACGTGGCCAAGGCCGGCGAAGGGGGCAGGGTCAGCAGTTGCATGAGGGCTCTCGCTCAAGAATAGAAAGTCGGGGTCGGGCGGGCACCGTTCAAGGCCCAGTCACCCAGCTCGTGCAGTTTGTAATCCAGCGGGTCGTGCAGGGTCTGGGTGCGCAGGTTGCGCCAGAAGCGGTCCAGGCGCAGGGCGGCGTGGGTGGCGCGGGCACCGGTGACTTCAAACAGGCGGCTGGTCAGGTCCAGGCCGGTGCGGCTGGCATTGACCTTGGCGCTGGTAATCGCCAGCGCCAGTTGCGCGCGTTCTTCGCTGCCCAGCTCCGGACCTTTGTTCCAGGCGGCATCGAGCAGCACACAGGCGCGCTCGACCAGCACCCGTACCGCTTCCAGCGATGCCCAGAACTCGCCGTAGTGGCGCAGAATGTAAGGGTCCTCGCTGATGTCCTGAGCCTTGGAGGTGAACCACGGGCGGCTTTCCTTGAGGGTGTAATGCCGCGCCTCTTCGAACGCGCCTTCACTGATGCCGAGAAACAGATTGGTGAAGTGCAGTTGGGCGATCAGCGGCCGCAGTGAAGCAAACGGGGTGCTCAACGGGCCTGGGTCGAGCAGCAATTCCGACTCTTCGACCCGTACCCGCTCAAAGGTCACGCTGCCGCTGTCGGTCTGGCGCTGGCCCATGTTTTCCCAGTCGTCGTGCAGGGTAATGCCGGTGCGCCCGCTGGGGATAGCGGCAATGATCAGTTTGCCGCCGGCGCTTTCATCCACCGCCGAGGCGATGAGCATTTCCGAATCGCTGGCGCCGGAGCAAAAGCTCTTGCGCCCGGAAAATTCCCGCCAGCCGTCGAAGGTCTTCAGCACCGTGCGGGTGTCCAGCGGGTTCAGGGCGTTGCCCCAGAACCAGTTTTGCCGGGCGGTCTGTTCAAACCAGGGTTGCCATTGGTCCGGGCGGGAAAACAGCCGCACGGTGGCCAGCATCAGGTGGTGAAAGCCGAACACGTGGGCGATCGAGCTGTCGACCTTGGCGAATTCGCGCACCACATCAAAAGTCTCGCGCCAGCTGGCGCCCAGGCCACCGAAACGGGTCGGAATGCTCAAGCCCAGCAGGCCGCTGTGGCGCAACGCATCGCGCTCGGCCTGGGGGGTGCCGCCCTGGGCGTCGCGCTCGGCGGCGTTGGAGGCAAATTCGCAGGCCAGGTTACGGGCCAGGTGTAAGGGGCTGGTGAAAGAGGCAGGTAAAGGGGCCTTCACAGGAGCAATCACAGGCGTCGTCACGAAAAAATCCTCAAATTAAGCCGTTTCTGGTTTACGCCGGCTGCTTTCGGGCGCTGGGCAACACGTCATTGGCGATCATTTCGCCAAACGGGCCGGTCAGGTTGGTCAGGCCACGGCCGGCCAGGCTGGCGTAGGGTTCGGGCAGCAGCGCAAATACCAGTTCGGCAAACCGGTAGGCTTCTTCAAGGTGCGGGTAGCCAGAGAAAATAAAGCTCTCGATGCCCAGGTCGGCATACTCCTTGATGCGCTCGGCAACCTGCTCAGGATTGCCAACCAGCGCCGTGCCCGCACCGCCGCGCACCAGGCCGACCCCGGCCCACAGGTTGGGAGCAACCACCAGGTTATCGCGGCGCCCACCGTGCAACTGCGCCATGCGCCGCTGGCCTTCGGAGTCAAAGCGGGCAAACGACTGCTGGGCGGCGGCGATGGTGGCGTCGTCGATGTGCGCGATCAGCTCATCAGCGGCGCGCCAGGCATCTTCTTCGTTCTGGCGCACGATCACATGCAGGCGAATCCCGAACTTCACCGTACGGCCATGTTTGGCCGCGCGCTCCCGCACGTCGCTAATCTTCGCAGCTACTGCCGCTGGCGGCTCGCCCCAGGTCAGGTACACGTCAATCTGCTCGCCTGCCAGGTCATGGGCGGCGTCGGAAGATCCGCCGAAATACAGCGGTGGATAAGGCTGCTGAATCGGCGGGTAGAGGGCCTTGGCATTTTTTACATGCAAGTGCTTGCCCTGGTAATCCACGGCCTCGCCTTGCAGCACGCGGCGCCAGATATGCAGGAACTCGTCGGTGACTTCGTAGCGTTCGCTGTGGCTCAGGTGAATCCCGTCGCCACGGTTTTCATCGGGATCGCCGCCGGTCACCACGTTGATCAGCACCCGCCCGCCTGACAAGCGATCCAGGGTGGCGGCCATGCGCGCCGAGACGGTCGGTGAAATGATGCCCGGCCGAATCGCCACCAGAAAACGCAGCTTTTCAGTCAGCGGCGCCAGGGCCGAGGCCACGACCCAGGAGTCCTCGCAGGAGCGTCCGGTGGGAATCAACACGCCGTGGTAACCCAGCCCATCAGCCGCCTGGGCCACTTGTTTGAGATAACCGAGGGTGACCGGCCGTGCCCCCTTGGCGGTGCCCAGGTAATGACCGTCACCGTGGGTCGGCAGAAACCAGAACACATTCATGCGCGGCTCCCTGAGTGACATTGATCAATGACGGTGAATGAACAGCAGACGCCGCGGCAGGCCGCAGCGCCATGCACAAATGCGCTCATGATCGCTTCCTTAATGTGAGCCCGTTAACAGGCTGGACAAGGCGGGTTCGCAAGTCCTGTGCCACAAGCCAAGACCCAGGCGGGCCGGGGCTTTTCACGGGGTTTTTCACCAAGGATGAGTGCGTTGCTGTTGCTCAGCGGTGATTGCTGCCCAACAACTGTTGGCTGAGCAACAGTTGCCGGGGGAGAGGTGCGCGATGCAATCAAACTACGGCGAGGGGCGGGCGGTGATGCTCGTGAGTTGGGGCCTTCGCGGCCAAAGCCAATACTGTTCAGATAAGCACTGCGTGCCTTTGTGGGAGCGACCTTGGTCTGGGCGGAATTCCGACGAAGAGGCCAGTAAAAACACTACATCTGCTGCGAATGTGCCGCCGTCTTCGCCGGGATGCCGGACCACAGCAACCGGAGCGCCGGCCGGCTGCTCCCACCGGTCTAATTGAACAGTATTGCGGCTAAAGCCGCTCCTACAGCGCAATCAACGCCGGGTGCAGGTCATGAATATGCGTAGGTCTTGGCGCGATGTACTGCTCGTCGCTGGTCAGTTCATGCAGCAGCTCTTCGCGCAGCAGGTGAAAGTCATAGCCGCTGCGCTGGCGCGGGTGCGGCAGGTTGATGTCGACCACGCGCTTGATCCTCCCTGGCCGCGGCTCCATGACCACCACCCGGTCGGCGAGGAAGATCGCTTCTTCGACGTCATGGGTCACCAGCACCGTGGTGATTTTTGCCCGTTCGCGGATTGCCAGCAGTTCGTTCTGCATCTGCTGGCGGGTCAGCGCGTCGAGGGCGCCAAACGGTTCGTCGAGCAGCAGGATACGCGGGCTGGCCACCAGGCCACGGGCGATGGCCACCCGTTGTGCCATGCCGCCGGACAACTGGTGCGGGTAAGCACGGGCAAAGTCCTTGAGGCCCACCAGGTCGATGAAGTCGGCGACCCGCTGTTGTTTCTGTTCGTTGCTCAGTGGCTCGTTGACCAGCCCCAGACCGATGTTGTCCTGCACGGTCAGCCAAGGAAACAGCCGGTGCTCCTGGAACACGATGCCGCGTTCGCTGCCGATGCCTTCGACCACCTTGCCGTCGACCCGAATCTCGCCACGGTACTCGGTGTCCAGGCCGATCAGCAGGCGCAGCAGGGTTGATTTGCCGCAGCCGCTGGAGCCGACGATGGCGACGAATTCTCCTTCGGCAATCTGCAGGTTGAATTCTTTGATGGCCTCGATCTGGCCGCCATCGACCTCGAAGACCTTGCCGACATGGTTGAAACTGACGATAGCTTGAGTCATGCGTGTCTCCAGCGCGTGACCCGCGCTTCGATGCGTTGTCCGAGGAAGTTGAGCAAGGCGCCGGTCAGTCCGACCAGCAACATGCCGGCCATGATCACGTCCATGCGCAGCAGTTGCTGGGCACCGATCATCAGGCTGCCGATGCCGCCATTCGAGGGCATGAAGTATTCCGAACCGATGGTGCCCAGCCAGGCGTAGATCAGGCTCAGGCGCAGGCCGCCGAAGATGCCGGGCGCCGCACCTGGCAACACCAACCGGCCCAGACGCTGCAACGGGCTCAGGCGCAGCACCCGCGCCGCTTCAGCCAGTTGCGGTGACTGGTTGGCGACACTGCGCTGGGTGGCGATGTACAGCGGGAAAAACGCTGCGAACGAGACGAACACCCACTTGGCCGGTTCACCCAGGCCGAACCATGCCGTCAGCAGCGGCACCCAGGCGAAGATCGCGATCTGCCGCAGCGCGCCCAGGCTCGGGCCGAACAGCCGCTCGGCGGGTTTCGACAGGCCCAGCAGCAGGCCGATGCTGAACCCGGCCAGGCCACCGAGCAACAGGCCGCCGAGGGTGCGGCTCAGGCTCATCAGCATGGCGCCGGGCAGGCTGCCGTCGAGCAGCCCGGCCCAAGTGGTTTGCAGCACCAGCAGTGGCGAGACCAGAATCTGCCGGTCGACCCACTGCAACTGATACGCGGCCTGCCAGAGCAGCAGCAACGCGATGGGCAGGTACCAGGCGGCCCAGCCCGATTGGGCCCGGCCACGATTCAGTTGCGCGGTGGGCGGGTGCGGCCAGTGCACCAGCTTGCGGTCGGCCCGGCCGATGAACAGGTCCATGCTCACCCCGACCACACCGATCACCGCGATGCAGACGAAGACGATATCAAGCATGAACAACTGCCGGGCCCAGACCATCAGGTAGCCGATGCCTTCGCTGGAGGCCAGCAACTCCACGGCCAGCAGCGACGACCAGCCTGCCGACAGCGCCAGACGCACGCCGGCCATGAACGAGGGCAGGGCCGCAGGCAGGATCAGCCGGCGGATCAGCAGGGCGCGCGGCAGCCGCAGCACGGCTGCGGCTTCACGCAAGCGCGGCTGTGCATCGCGCACACCGACCAGGGTATGCAGGGTCACCGGCACCACGATGGCCTTGATCAGCACCACCAGCTTGAGCACCTCGCCAATGCCGAAGAACACCATGAACAGCGGAATCCACGCCAGGGTCGGGATCTGTGCCAGGGCGCTGAAGGTCGGCAGGATCAGCCGTTCAGCCCGTGGGCTGGAGCCCAGCCAGGCACCCAGCAGGGCACCGCTGCCGATGCCTGCCAGCAGACCGAAGGCCAGGCGTTGCAGGCTGATGCCCAGGTTGACCCAGATCTCGCCACTGGCCAGTTCCAGCGCGCTCTGCCAGACCAGTGCAGGCTCGGGCAGGATCTGTTCGCTCATCCAGTGCTCGCGGCTGGCAACCCACCACAAAGCGAAAACCAGGATTGGCACATACCAGCCCTGCAGGCGTCCCAGCAGCCGCACTGCGCGACCAGTGGGGCGCAGTGCGCCAGGCGGTAAGGGGAGGGTGGCATCACGGGTCATCAGGCTCTCCGTCGCAAACCAATGCTTATTTGCTTATTCTTAAAATGAATATAAAAAATTAATTTGATTCAAATATGGGATAAAGGCTGCCATTAATACCGTCTTGGGCAATTGCAGCCAATGCATTCCCGGAATATTTTTCATGCGAGATGTGCATGGCCCAGCAAGCACAAGGGTTACAGACCTAATATTCTTTAAAGTTACTAAAAGATCATTTTTTAGTATTTTATTTTAGGTGCGATGTATGCCTGACTGGCGCCCATCTTCAGATGCGCCAGGAGCCTCGCATGAATCTCTCACTTCCCCGTTTTGCCCTCCGTTTCGCTGCGCCGCTGCTGGCCGGCCTGTTGGCGTGTGCCGCAGGCATCGTCAACGCAGCCGAACTCAAGGAAATCCGCATCGCGGTCCCGGACCTGAGTGCCGGCCCGCAGAAAAGCGGTACGGGTGTCACCGACGTGCTGCGCAGCCAGCAACTGCTGGAGCAGGCGTTTGCCGCCGACGGCATCAAGGTGCAGTGGAATTTCTTCAAAGGCGCAGGCCCGGCCATCAACGAAGCGCTGGCCAACGGTCAGGTAGATGTCGCCTACCTGGGCGATCTGGCGGCGATCATCGGCAAGGCCAATGGTCTGGACACCCGCTTGCTCAGCGCCACCGGGCGGGGCATAAAGCAGTACCTGGCAGTCGCACCGGACTCCGGGATCAAGACCCTGGCAGACCTCAAGGGCAAGCGTGTGGCAATCTTTCGCGGCACCGCCTACCAGCTGTCGTTCGCCGCTGCACTGGCCAGCCAGGGACTCAAGGAAAAAGACCTCAAGGTCATCAACCTGGACATCAACGCTGCCGTCGCCGCCCTCGGCGCCAGGCAGATCGACGCGACCTGGGGCTCGGCGTCATTGAACTCGCTGCGTGAACGCGGCCTTGCCGAAATCCCGCTCAACACGCTGGATCTGGGCGGGGCCGGCAGCATCCAGAGCGTGCTGCTGGGCTACGGGCCGTTTATCGATGCGCATCCACAGGCGGTCGACAAACTGCTCAAGGCCAACGCCCAGGCGCTGCACTGGCTGCAACAGGAGAGCAACCGCCAGGCCTACATTGGACTGGTTGCGGAACTGGCCAACTACCCCCAGGCGGTTTTGCAGGACGACCTCAAGGGCCTGGACCTGAGCGTGCGCTTCGATTCGCGTCTTGACCCTGAGTTTCTGGCCAGCTTGCAGAAGTCGGTAGACCTGGCGGCGGAGCAGCGTCTGGTGCGCAAGCCGTTCAAGGTCAGTGAGTGGGTGTCGGATAAGGCGTTGTGAGGTTGGCCTGACGATGTAACGGGCGCGCTGCTGTGGCAGGCGCCCTTATGCTCAATCATGCAACGACATCCACCAACGGCTCTTCGCGCTTCTCGCCCTTTTCAAGAATCTGGCTAATGAGGTTTTTGTATATGTCTTGTGAGTCGCTCGTCATCAGTTTTCTGTAATCCACCGTGTCCTTAAAGTTCAGCAGGTTCAGCTTGTATTTTCCGCCGAACGCCTTGTCATCATGGTCAACAAGTTCCATGGCCAGTTTGGCGAACTTGACCACGCTATTTGTGAATTTTTTGTCTTCGTTCAAAAGCGATGTCAGGTATTTACGTTCGTGCTCGGTGAACGAGTTTTCCGGGTCGAGAAGTTTGACTTTTCCATCATCGCCCAGCGTATAGCTGAAGTTCTTTTTGGCCAGATCCTGCCGGTAGATACCTACTTCGGTGAGGCATTTTCCATAGTGCTCACCCTGAGATTTTAGCGCATCAATTGAATCTCTCTTCAGCTCACTCAGATACATTTCCTTGGCTGCCGCGCTTTGTTCTGGCGTCATTTCGCTCTTGTTATAGCCTTTCAGCCACGGCTCTGCCTCGCGGGTGTAGAACGCTTTTGCCCGAGCGTGTCTTTCGTCTTCGACGCTGTGCGCAAGGTAGGGCGCTGCCTGTTCCGCGCTGGTTACGGCGGGTTTGGCAGGCAAGTGAGCAGGTATGATCGTTGAGGTGATACCGGTGATAGTCATAGCGAGATACTCCAGTTGAATGGTTCGCTATTTGTGACGGCCAGCCGGCGGCTAACTTGTCCTGATAATGGTGTAGGAAGTTTCTGAAGTGTGGTCTGGTTGTGAGTGGGGTCTCATCTTTTTTCGTAATCGAACAGAATTGGCTTTAGCCGCGAAGGCTTCGCTGCTGAAGCAGCTCCTACGGGGGGCCGGGTTTATTGTGCGACAGCGTGGTGCCGAGGCAATGGGACCTCTGATCTAAGCCGCCTTGTGCACCTGATCCAGGCTGATAATCGTGTCGATCATCGCTCTGGCTGCCGGTGACAGGCGAAAGCCTGCGCGGCTGACGATGCCGCAGCGCGCGCCGGCGCCCATCTGTTCGATGGGCAGGTTGCGCCAGTGCAGGCGGACCAGTTCGCCGGGGGCGACATCCTCGGTAAAACACTCTTCGGTGCTGATGCCGATGGCGTTGGTTTGCCGGACGATTTTCATCAGGCTGGCGAAATGATCGGTCTGGATGCCGGGGCTGAAGTCGTCGCGGCCACTGGCGCTGGCCAGCAGTTTGCGAAACCCCGGCGGCAGCAGGGTGGCAGCCAGCGGGTAGTCGAACATATCGTTGGTCGACAGGCTGTCCTTGGCCAGCAGCGGATGGCCGGGCCGGCAGAAGAACACCCCGCGCTTGGGTGTCAGCGCCTGGGTGTGGAAGTTCGGGTCGGACTCGAAGTGGCGGATATCGGCAATGAAGAACTCGATTTCTTCACGGCTCAGGCTGCGGCTGAGTTTTTCCCAGTTGTCCACTTCAAAGCCCACCTTGACCCTTGGGTAGGCGCTGATGAAGCTGGCGACCGCATCGGGCACCAGTTTTACCGCCGGTGCCGGGCCGCAACCGAATTGCAGCTCGCCAGCATCGAGCTTGGTCATTTCGGCCACTTCGCGGGTGAGCTGGTTGGCGCCCTTGACCAGGCGCAAGGCGTGCTGCAGCACCACATGGCCTTCCGGGGTCGGGCGCAGGTCTTTGCTGGCGCGGTCGACCAGCACGCAGCCGAACTCCTGTTCCAGGCTCTGGATGCTGCGGCTGAATGCCGGCTGGGTAATGCCCATGGCCTCGGCACCACGGACAAAGCTGCGGTGTTCGTTGAGCGCGATGAAGTAGCGCAACTGGCGAAGGTCCATATGCATTCCCGGCATTTGAAAAATAGGTCGAAGGTATTGGCCCTCGGGCTGGGGACAGGTTTTAAATGCAGACTCTTATTCCGTCAACGAAGCGTTTGTTTTTTAGATATAGCGTTTATGCATATCTATAGCTCGCTGCCTCGTTGACCACTGTCTGCCGGCCCTGAGGGATCAACCATGAGCAATGCCGCAATCGCCAAGCAACCTGTGCCTCATCAACTCGACCTCAAGCCGGTGGCTGGGCGCATCGGTGCCGAAGTGCGCGGGGTCACCCTGAGCGACACCCTTGACCCGGTGCTGGTCGAGGCCATTCAACAGGCACTGCTGGAGCATAAGGTGCTGTTCTTCCGTGGCCAGACCCACCTAGACGACCAAGGCCAGGAAGCGTTCGCCAAACTGCTCGGTGAGCCGGTGCCACACCCGACGGTGCCCGTGCGCGAAGGCTCCAGCTACCTGATGCAACTGAGCGCCGCCGATGGCCAGCGCGCCAACTCCTGGCACACCGACGTGACGTTCGTCGCGGCCTATCCCAAGGCCTCGATCCTGCGTTCGGTGGTGGCTCCGCAGTCCGGGGGCGACACGGTATGGGCCAATGCCGCGGCTGCTTACAACGACCTGAGCCCCGAGCTGCGCGAGCTGGCCGACCAGCTATGGGCGGTGCACAGCAACGAGTACGACTATGCCAACCCGCGCCCGAACGTCACTGCAGAGCAGGCGGCGAAGTACCGCAAGACCTTCACTTCCACAGTGTTCGAGACCGAGCACCCGGTGGTGCGTGTGCATCCGCTCAGTGGCGAGCGCTCGTTGCTGTTGGGGCACTTCGTCAAACGTATCAAGGGCTATTCACAGGCCAATTCGGTGCACCTGTTTGAGTTGCTGCAGAGCCACGTGATTCGTCTGGAAAACACCGT
The DNA here is from genome assembly GCF_024584215.1 of Pseudomonas sp. LJDD11. Taxonomy (NCBI): domain Bacteria; kingdom Pseudomonadati; phylum Pseudomonadota; class Gammaproteobacteria; order Pseudomonadales; family Pseudomonadaceae; genus Pseudomonas; species Pseudomonas sp. LJDD11. Next base: position 20,788 of record NZ_JANJFL010000023.1, on the reverse strand, counting down.
GCGCTGGCGCTGGAGCGTGGGCGACGTGGCCATCTGGGATAACCGCGCGACCCAACACTACGCCGTCGACGACTACGGCGATCAGGCGCGCATCGTGCGCCGCGTGACCCTGCAAGGTGAAGTGCCGGTGGGTGTGCATGGCCAGCGCAGCGTCACCACACGCGGCGCTTGATGGGTGGCTGGCAACAGGTATGCGGCGCCTGCATTGGCCAGCACGCTGACTTCCAGCGGGTCAGCGTTGTGCCGCTTACCACACCCCGATCGGCACCAGCTTTTGTTCGGCCGGCTCGCCATAGCGAAAGCGCTGGCCGCGTAGGTCGATTTCGCTGTTGCTGATGGTGGTGCGCCGTTTCAGGCCGCGCAGCCAGTCGAACAGGTAACCCTGATGCTGTTCGCGCACGCTGGCAAAGGCCGGGTCGCTGCCCAGGTCGTGCAGTTCCTGCGGGTCGTTTTCCAGGTCGAACAACTGCGGGCGAAAGCCATCGTACGCCAAGTACTTGAAGCGCTCGCTGCGCACCATGTACATGCGGCAGCGGTCGATGGCCTGGCCCAGTCGTTCGCGGGCCGGGGCCTGGAAGGCGTAGTCGTACTCGGCGATGGCGTAGCGGCGCCAGTCGGGTTGTTCACCGTGCAGCAGCGGTATCCATGAGCGGCCCTCCAGGCGGTGATCGGCTGCCGGCAGACCCAACGCCTGCAAAAAAGTCGGCAGGGCGTCGATGGTTTCTACCAGGCGCTCATCCACTGTGCCGCGGGTCACATCCGCTTGCGGTCGTGGGTCACGGACGATCAGCGGGATGCCCACCGCCTGTTCCAGTAGAAACTCTTTTTCGCCCAGATAGTGGTCGCCGAGAAAATCGCCGTGATCGCTGGTGAATACGATCAGCGTGTCGTCCCAGCGACCGTTGCTTTGCAGGTGCTCGAACAGCCGGCCAAGTTGATCGTCGATCTGCTTGATCAGGCCCATGTAGGTCGGCACCACATTCAGGCGCACTTGATCGCGAGAAAAGTTCTGGCTCTCTTGATGCTGACGAAACGCGGCGTACACCGGGTGATCGTTGGGTTCGGCCGGCTGGATCGGGTCGATCACTTGCGCATGGCTGTACAGTGCGTGATAGGGCGCAGGCGCAATATAGGGCCAGTGCGGCTTGATGTACGACAGGTGCAGGCACCAGGGTTGCTCGCCTTGTTCATCGATGAAGTCGATCGCGCGTTCGGTGGTGTACACCGTCTCTGAGTACTGTTCGGGAATGCGCGCCGGTCGATGCGCATTGCGCATCTTCCAGCCGCTGAGCAGCTCACCGTTTTCGCCTTCGGCCGCGTTGGCCCAGTCATGCCACGGGTTGTCGCCGGTAAAGCCCTGCTCGCGCAGGTAGTGGGTATAAGGCGCGCTCTCGCGTTTTTCTGTGAATACCGGGTCGTCAGGGTACAGGCCGTCGTGGCGTACATAGGGTTCAAAACCCACTTCGTCGAGTTGCTGCACCTGCGCGCTGCCTGCCGGCAGGTTCAGGCGTTGCTGTGCGTCGCTGTTGGGGGTGGCGTGGGTCTTGCCCACCAGCGCGGTACGAATGCCGGCCGGGCGCAGGTAGTCACCGATGGTCAGCTCATCCAGTGGCAACGGCACGGCATTCCACGCCACTTGATGACTGCTCACATAACGCCCGGTATAGGCCGACATCCGCGACGGGCCACAAATAGTGCCTTGGGTGTAGGCGCGGCTGAAGCGCACCCCGGCAGCGGCCAGGCGGTCGATGTTCGGCGTGTGCAGATGCGGGTGGCCGTAACAGGACAGGTAATCACGACGCAGTTGGTCGCACATGATGTAAAGCACATTGCGCACAGGTTTGGACACGGTTCACCACCGATTGCAAAAAGGCTTATTTGCGCCGTTACGAGCCTATGCGGCAAGCGCATTTATTGAATATCCACGATGCGCGGCGTGCATAACATTAGCCCTTTTCGCATATGCATTTTGCACATTAAAAATATTGGGCAAATGCATTTCCCAAGTCTGGATGGACTCCTTTTAAATGCATGCTCTTATGCATTTGAAATCTTTTAATTAATAAATATATAACTTAATAGAATATTCGAGCGAGTCGCCGTTTGTGTGTGATTGCTTGAAAGGAGCCTGTATGAACCCGTCCGCAACGACTCATCCGCTGCCGCGCTGGCCACTTAAACGTCTACCTTTGGCGCTGTTGCTGGCGGGGTGTGCCGGCGGGTCATATGCCCATGCCGCCGAGACCTCGCTCAATGCCGAGCCGCCCCAGGCAGGCACCTCGCAGGCCGCCGACGCGCAATTGAAAACCGTGACCGTGACGGCCAGACGCCGTGAGGAGAGTGCGCAGAACGTGCCGACGCCGATCAGTGTGGTCAGTGGCCAGACTCTGGAAAGCCAGCGCGTTTATCGTATTCAGGACCTGCAACAACTGACCCCGAGCCTGAACGTGGCTTACATGCATGCCCGGCAGTCCAGCGTGTCGATCCGCGGTCTGGGTAACAACCCGGCCAGTGACGGTTTGGAGGGCAGTGCCGGGTTGTACATCGATAACGTTTATCTGGGCCGCCCCGGCATGGCGGTGTTCGACCTGATGGACATCGAGCAACTGGAAGTGCTGCGCGGCCCGCAAGGTACGCTGTTTGGCAAAAACACCACCGCCGGGGTGGTCAATATCAGCACCCGGGCGCCGAGCTTTACCCCGGAACGTACGATTGAAACCTCGGTGGCTGAAGACGGTTTTTTCCAGACCAAAGGCACGATCTCCGGGCCACTCAGTGATGAACTGGCCGGGCGTTTTTCGGCTTACCGCAGCCGTAGCGATGGCGACCTGAAAAACGAATACAACGGCCATGACCTCAATGGCGGCTCGCGCGAAGGCTTTCGTGGTCAGTTGCTGTACAAGCCCAGCGAAGACTTCAACCTGCGCCTGATCGGCGACTATAACGAAGAGTCTTCCAGTGCCGGCACCCGCGCGCTGTACAGCACCGGCCCGACCATCAATGGCGTAAACCGCTATGAGTCGCGGGCTGCCGCTGCCGGCGCCACTCTGGTCAATGGCCGCGAGCGCAAGGTCAATATCGACGCCACCCAGCGGGTCACTGTGCACCAGGGCGGCTTGTCACTGGAAGCCAACTGGAAGTTGCCCAGCGATTTCACCCTGACCTCGGTCAGCGCCTATCGCTGGTGGGATTTCAGCCCGCGTAACGACGACGGCATCAACGTGCCGGCCAGTTACAACGGTGGTGTCTCGGTACAGAGCCAGCAATGGTCGCAGGAAATCCGGCTGGCTTCGCCCACCGGCGGTGCCTTCGATTACGTGCTTGGCGCTTACTACTATGGCTCGGACCTGGACAACACCAACAAGGCCAGCAACGGCCCGCTGGCCGATGTCTGGAACGGCACTGCCGCAGGCGCGCTGGCCAATGTCGAGAGCGTTGCCAAGGGCCATATCGACACCAACAGCTTCGCACTGTTTGGCCAGGGCACCTGGCACCTGACGCCAAAGCTGGACTTTACTGCGGGCATTCGCGGCACCTATGAAGAAAAGAGCGCCTGGGTCAACCGCAGCGCGCCAACCGGCGGCGTGGCGGTGACCGGTGCTGCGCTGACCGCGCGCAACGGTCGGTATGGTGTCTATGACTCCGGCGATCTTAACCAGTACAGCATCAGCCCGTCGGGGCTGCTCAACCTGAGCTACAAGTTCAGCGACGATGTGCTGGGTTACGCGACCCTGTCGCACGGCGAGAAGTCTGGCGGCGTCAATCTCACGGTTGGCACCGCACCGACTGCCGGTGCCGACTCGCTGTTGATCGGTGCCGAGCGCGCCAACAACCTGGAATTGGGCGTCAAGAGCACCCTGTGGGACAACCGTCTGCAACTCAACGGCAACCTGTTCTGGACTCAGGTCAACGGCTACCAGACCACCGCTTACGACCAAGCCAACCGCGTGCAGTACCTGACCAACGCAGGCTCTGTGCGTTCACGCGGCGCGGAGCTGGAGGCCACTGTGGTGCCGCTGCGCGGCCTGACCCTCAACCTCAACGGCTCTTACAACGACGTGCGTTATCTGTCGTACAAGGATGCGCCGTGCCCGCCGGAGGTCAGCTTGCGTCCCGGTGCCCCGGCGTCCTGCGACCTGAGCGGCAATCAGGTGGTCGGCGCCTCGAAGTGGATTGCCAACTTCAACGGTGAATACACGTGGGGCTGGGACAACGGCCTGGAGCAGTACGTGACCGGCAGCTACGCCTATCGCTCGCGGGCTGTGGGCATCGTCGAAGACTCCGTGCATGCGCAGATCCCCGGCTACGGCGTGGCCAACTTCGCCACCGGCCTGCGCGGCGACTGGGGCCAGGGTCAGTGGGATGTGTCGCTGTGGGTGAAGAACGCCTTCGACAAGACCTACTACACCTCGTTGTGGAGTGAGCCTAACGGCGGCTACTCGGGCTTTATGGGCGCACCGCGGACCGTGGGTGTGACCGGGCGTTACGACTTCTGAAATGCTTTGAGGCATAAGCATCTCCTGCGGGTGAATGCTTGTAGGCCCGGCCCGGCCGGGCCTATCTACACCCCGACATGCGGCATTGGCACGCCGCTGAGGTGGTCGGCCAGGTGCAGATCGGTCTTTTCGATCAGGCCGATCATCGCCTTGGCCAGCGATGACAAGGACCTCGCGTTACGGCTGACGATGCCGTAGCGCGTGTTCATTTCTTCCAGATGCGGCGGCAGGTCCACCGGTTGCAGCCAGTGCAACTCAGCGGTGAACAAGGCCGGTTCCGGGTTCATCGCATTACCGATGGCAATGGCATCCGAATGGCGGACCACATTGAGCAACGCGTAGGTGTGCTCGCATTCCACCTGAGGCACGAAATCGCGGCGGCCGCTGTATTCGGTGAGTAACTTGCGGATGTTCGGGGGGCGGAAGGTGGTGGCCAGCGGATAGCCGAACAGCTCTTTGCAAGTCACCGATGCCTGCTGCGCCAAGGGGTGATCGGCGCGGCAATAAAAGCGCATGCGTTGTGCACGCAGGCGGGTGATGCGGTAATCGGGGTCCGCTTCAAAGCGCCGGGTGTCGGCCACGAAAAATTCGATGTCCTCGCTGATCAACCGCTGGTTGAGGTCCTGCCAGTTATCCACCTGAAAATGCACTTTGGCCTTGGGATATTCGGCGATGAACAGCGCTACGGCCCTGGGCACCAGCTGCCCGGCCGGCGCCGGTCCGCAACCGAACCGCAGGGTGCCGATTTCCGCCCCGTTCAGGCGGCCAATCTCGTTGTTCAGCTCCTGGGCCTCGCGGATCAGCCGCCGGGCATGTTCCAGCACCACCAGGCCCTGCTGGGTCGGCGGCAGTTCCTTGCTGACCCGGTCGACCAGTTGAAACCCCGCACTGTGCTCCAGCGCCTGGATGCTGCGGCTGAACGCCGACTGCGACAGATTGACCGCGGCGGCGGCCGCGACAAAGCTGCGGTGCTCGGCTAGGGCGATAAAGTGACGAAGCTGGCGAAGGTCGATATGCATGGTTTACATCTGAGCGTTCGGTTGGATGCAGGGGCTGCAAGAGGGTGAACGCTCTTATAGAAGTAAACGCTTATTCCTGAAACAGTTAATAAGAGATATGCATATTTCAGAGAGGAATATGTCGCCCAGTCGCGTAAAAGCAGGCCTGCCGGGGAGCGTCAGCTTGAGTTCCCGGCAGGCCTTCGGCTCAGCGCGAAGTCAGCGCGGTGTAGCTGTTCATCAGGTTGCGGTAGTTAGGGATGCGCTGGCTCAGCAGGTTACCCAGGCCTTCGATATCGTTGCGCCAGTCGCGGTGCAGCTCACAAGCCACCGAGAACCAGTTCATCAACTGCGCGCCCGCCTGGCTCATACGGTTCCATGCGGCTTGCTGCACGGTCTCGTTGAAGGTGCCGGAAGCGTCAGTCACCACGAACACATCAAAGCCTTCTGCCAGAGCCGACAAGGCCGGGAAGGTCACGCACACGTCAGTCACCACTCCGGCGATGATCAGTTGCTTGCGGCCGGTGGCTTTGATCGCTTTGACAAACTCTTCGTTGTCCCAGGCGTTGATCTGGCCAGGGCGGGCGATGTACGGCGCATCCGGGAACTGCTCTTTCAATTCAGGGATCAGCGGGCCATTGGGGCCTTGTTCAAAGCTGGTGGTGAGAATGGTCGGCAGGTTGAAAAACTTGGCCAGATCACCCAGCGCCAGCACGTTGTTCTTGAACTCGTTTGGCGAGAAATCCTGCACCAGCGAGATCAGGCCGGTCTGGTGGTCGATCAACAGTACTACGGCGTCGTCTTTGTTCAGGCGGTTGTAGGTGAAGTTGGCCATGGGGTAAGTCCTTTATCTGAGAGGTTTTGAGTAAGTTGTTGAGTCAGTGCGCTGGGTTCAGCGCTGTGTTCAACCTGGGCACAGATTAAGGATTTACCTGAACGGGATAAATCGGCTGAAAAGCGTTTTACTGTCACCTTGAAAGCGACAATCCCCAGCCTGATGCCGGGGGTTGTTGTGGCGTGGGTCAGACCTTGCGCCAATGGCAGCGCATGGTTACCAAAGCTTCCAGGTGTAATCGATGTTCACGCGGGTTTCGTTGTCACTTCTGAACGTGGCAGCCGAACTCAGGTCGCTGCGATAGAAATTCTGCCGCAGCCGCAGCGCCAGCCCCTTCACAGGGCCTGACTGCACTGCATAGGACAGCTCGAAATCCTTGGACGACTCCGATAAGTCATCCCCCCCGAGTGCCGGGAGATTGATGTGACTGCCGTGCAGGTAGCGCGCCATGGCCCTGAGGCCGGGAATGCCCAGCCCGGCGAAATCGTAGTCGTAGCGTAGCGCCCAGGTCTGCTCCTTCGGGTTGACGAAGTCCGCACTCATTGTCCCGTCGCTCAACACATTGGGCTCGCCACCTGCGAGGTAGACCATGGCGGTGTCACCGGTCTGGCGCATGTGACCCAGGCCGAAGCTGTGTGCGCCCATCTGGTAGGTGAACATCACCCCGGTGCTCCGGTTATCCACCCGGCCAGATTCTGCGCGCCCATCCTCACGGCTATCAAAAATGCGCAGGTCAGTTTTCAACAGGCCCGGACCGATGGGCAGCGTGTGCAAAAGCCCCCAAAAATGCTGTTGATAGATGTTGTCGAGTTTGGCGTGGTTGTAACGCAGCGTCAGCGCGTCGGACCACTTGTAATCACCGGCGATGAAATCAAACTCTTGCGAAGAGGCGCCGGGCCGAAAGCGGCCATTGGGAGAGGCGATCGAGATGGGCTGGTAGTCCGTGGAGTCGCGCATGTTCACTCGGTCCATTCGCCCCAGATGCAGTGATAAATCCTTGATGTCACCTGACTGTAAATAGGCGCCCCGGAAGGTTTGTGGAAGCAGGCGCGCAGGGCTGCCGGTGAGGACCGGCAGGTTGGGAAATTGTGTGCCTACCGAGAGTTGGGTCTTGGAAACCCTGGCTTTGAGTGCCGCCCCCAGCTCTGAGTATTCGTCACGCGCCTGTCGGGTCTGCGGGTTAAAGGCCAATAGCTGGGTTGCGGTTCTGTCGGGTGACGAGTCGAGCTTCAGACCCAGCATGCCGGTCAGGTCCAGGCCCAGCCCAATGGGGCCTTCGGTGAAGCCGGAGTGGGCCTTGAGGATGAAACCCTGCGCCCATTCCCTGGCTTCGGCGTACGGTGTGGCACCCTTGTAATCACGGTCCAGATAAAAGTTGCGTGACATTAATGTCACGGTTGAACCCTTCAGCAGTTCTGCCTCGGCGCAGAAAGACACACACACGCCCAGCGCGCCCATGCTCAACAGCTGAGGGCAACTCATACGGTTAGTCATTGCGAGCATCCTGATTTCTTGTTTTTGTCAGTTCAGTCAGTTGGCGCTGGCCGGTGCCAGGCGCGCCGTTGCCCGGCGCTTGAGGCCCCAGACCACCAGCGCGGCCAGAACGAAGGCGCTGGCAAACAAGATGTAGAGCTTCGACGGGCTCCAGTTGGCGTCGATCAAGTGACCGGCAACCAACGGTGAGAGGATGGCCCCGATACGGCCCATGCCGATTCCCCAGCCCAGGCCTGTTACCCGCTGTGACGCGCTGTAGAAAGACGGGGCAAGGGCATACAGCCCGGCGACGCAGCCGTTGACGAATACGCCGATGGCCAGTGCCACGGCAAAGGCCAGTGTGAGGTTGTGGGTGAACTGGACGAACAGCGCGAGCAACAGCGCATTGATGATGAGGTACAGCATCAGCAGGCGAGCCAGTGGGTAGCGGGCAGCCAGCAGCCCGATGACGGTCGTGCCGACGATGCCGCCCATGTTAAGCAGTACACCGCCCGTGATGCCTTGGGCGTTGGAGAGGCCGGCCGAGACCAGTAGCCTGGGCGTCCAGCTCAGCACAAAGTAGAAGCCGAACATCACCAGAAAGAAGGCCAGCCAGATCAGCAAGGTTGAACGCAGCAGTGCCGGTGAAAACAATTCGGCTACCGTATCGCGCATGCGCGCACGGCTGGTGTCGTTAACGGTGGGCAGCGCGCTGATGGTGTTCAGTTTTACGCGTACCAGCAGTTTATTGATCTTGGCCAGGGCGCCGACCGGTTGGCGAGACGTCAGAAAGGCAAGTGACTCAGGAAGCCAGAGAAACAGCAACGGCAGTGTCGAGAGCGTGGTGATGCCGCCGTACAGAAACACCGAGCGCCATCCTTGGGTCGGGATGATCTGAGCGGCAATGATCCCGCCAATCGTTGCACCCAGCGCGTAGGCCGTCGACTGCAAACTGATTGCCAGCCCGCGCCATTTTTTGTTGGCGTATTCGCCGGCAATCACGTAACTGCTGGCCAGAACCCCACCAATGCCAAGCCCCGTAATCAGCCGCAGAATGGCGAGTGTTTCGAAACTGTTTGCTTGAGAGGAGGCGAGCATACCCAGTCCGGCGATGCTCACGCAGAGCATGATCAGCGGGCGTCTGCCGAACCGGTCCGCCCAGGGCGCAATAAACAACGAGCCGATTGCCATGCCGACCAATCCGGCACTGAGCAGGTAGCCGACGCGGATGCCGTTGAGTCCCCAGTCTGCCGAAACCGACGCGGCGGTGAAGGCCATTACCAGCACGTCGAAGCCGTCGAGCATGTTGATCAGGATGCAAAGAGCGATCACGCCCCATTGAGAACTGACCATGGGTTTTTCGTCCATTAGTTGCCCAATTGACTTGTCCATATCGTCAAACCTCCTTGTTCAATGGCAATGAATTGAGCAAAAGCAAGGCGGCCGAAGCCTGCCCGATAAATCGGGAAGATTGCTTACACATAGCGCTATACCTTTTATTGTTGTTTAAACAGCACGCACGGGTTAACCAGCACCTCAGTTTCTCGACGAGTCACAAAGGCGTTGCTTTCATCTCATTTCAGTCAGTCTGCCGTTGGACTTGCAGACGGGGGCGGGGCAGGTGTAGCGGCCTCATGCCGGGTCGGATTGGCGCAGGCGCTCAATGATTTTGCGCGCCCGATTTGCGCCGACGTCGACATGGATATCGATCATGGGGCGTTCGCCGAATCGGCACATGTTCTTGTACTGGGCCTCAATGATGATTTTGTCTTCATCAAAGGTCAGCGCGGTTTGTTCGATGACCTTTGCCTTGACCTCTGCATGATTGCTTTCGGGGTTGGTGGCCATCGACCAGAAATAGTGGGTTGTATTTTCGGTCTCGGGTGTGACGCCATGGAACCCACGCATGTGAAATCCGCCGCGTTCAGGGTCTTGCAGAGACTCTGTGTTGGCGTCAACGGCGCCCGTCCAGATGCGCAGGTGGCTGACATGAAACTCGATCTCTTGCCAACGATCGATGTTTCCCTTGAACGGGTAGGCGGCAGAGTAGGTGGGCGGCGGTGTCGAGTTGGGCATGTGACGGATGACCTTGACCACATCGCCTTCGCTTTGCACGGTCATTTGCGCATGCATATGAACGTTGGCATTGCCACCAATCGTCTTCAGATGCACATAACCCAGATGGCTGAGATCCATCAGGTTGTCGTGAATAAGCTGGTAGGGCGCGTCGTAGTGGTACACGTCACCGTCAAACAGATACTTGCCGCTGCTGTGCACGTTGTACTCGGGCGGTTCGCAGGTCGGCTCCGGGTGCGACTCGCTGCCAAACCAGACCCAGACGATCTGGTCACGCTCGCGGACATGAAACAGGGCGACCTTGGCCTTGCCGGGCACTTTTTCCTGACCCGGAATCTCGATGCACTTGCCTGCAGAATCGAACAGCAGCCCGTGGTATCCACAACGAAGCCCACCGCTTTCCAGTGTGCCGCTGGAGAGTGGCAGCGCCCGGTGGCAGCAGCGATCTTCCAGAGCAGCGACTTGCCCGTCCGCTGTACGAAACAGCACCACCGCTTTATTCAACAGTGTGCGGCCGACCGGTTTGTCTTTCAGCTCCCAGCCCAGCGCCGCGACATACCACTGATCGAGTGGAAATTTGGGCAGGGTGGATTGCTTGCCGACCTCATAGGCCAGCTCTTTGGTTGAGGTGTTCATAGGCTTTTCCGATGCTGTTGTTAGAGTGGGAAAGTCAGAGATCCAGGACCAGACGCGGTGTTTTGGCACGTGAGCAGCACGGGGTGAACTGGTCGTTCAATGCATGCTCGGCCTTGGTCATGAACTGGTCGCGATGATCGGGCGTGCCTTCAAGGACCTGGGTCATACAGCTGCCGCAGATGCCCTGTTCACAGGAGCTTTGTATCTCGATACCGGCCTCATCAAGCACTTCGAAGACGCTGCGGTCGGCCGGGATCTGAAAGGTGAGGGACGATCGTGCGAGCACCACTTCAAACGCTTGATCGCCGGTCTGATCGACAGGTGCGGCGGCGAAGAACTCCCGATGAACCTGTTCCTGCGGCCAGTGCGCAGCTTCGGCGGCCTTCAGGATGTAATCCATGAACCCGCCTGGGCCACACACATACAGGTGAACGCCAGTCACGGGGGACTGCAGCAACAGGCTCGCATTCAACGCAGCGTCCGGGCCGGCGCTGTCATCGTGCAGCACCACGTTCCGGGCAAAGGGCGCTGACTCAAGCACATCGATAAACGCGGCTTTTGCTTTGGCGCGAAAGCAGTAGTGCAACTCGAAATCAACGCCGCGCTGGGACAGCTCATAGGCCATCGCCAGCATGGGTGTGATGCCAATGCCACCGGCGAGCAGAAGGTGTTTTTTCCCATCGGGCGACAGTGGAAAAAGATTTCGTGGCGCACTGATGGTGAGTTCCTGGCCTTCCTGCACAAGCTCGTGCATGGCCTGCGAACCGCCCCTTGAGTGGGGATCACGCAGGACACCAATCAGGTAGCGATGGCGTTCTTCAGGGTGGTTGCAGAGCGAGTACTGGCGCACCGTCCCTGCTGGGGTCCAGACATCGATATGGGCGCCTGCGGTGAACGCGGGCAGGATCTGCTCGTCGACGGGGGACAGCTCGAAGCTGCAGATATCATCGGCCACAAGGTGCTTGTGGCTAACCTTTACACGGAGCATGGCTTCTCCCTCCACAGTCAAGTGGCACAAAAATGTTCAATAGGGGCTGAGCGCTTAGCTCACGTGGTGGCGGAGGGCGGGTGCAGGATAGGTGTGTGGTTCATGAGGATTCCCGTTATTTATTCTTGTGGGATCAGGCTGTCGCTTATGATGCGATCAGCACGCACGGTTCGTGGAATGTAGAATCGGCGTATTTAGTTGCGGTGTCAACCAATTTGCCTGAAACGTTTGATTCTTAAGGTTCGTATTTTTATGCCTGCACCCACTCAGCTTGATCTTGTTCGCTACGTTCCGGCGTTGCTGACCTTCTTGGCCAACAAACTGGCTACGGGCGCTTCTCTGACGTACCGCAAGCACTTTGGTATCGGCGTGGTCGAGTGGCGCTTGCTTTCAATGCTTGCGGTGGAGAACAACATCACGGCCAACCGCGTATGCCAGGTCATCGGGCTGGACAAGGGGGCGGTCAGCAGATCCCTTCAGGCCCTGGAACAACAGGGCTATGCGACCAGCCAGGTGGATAAGCTCGACGGTCGGCGCTATACCGTCAACCTGACGCCAGAAGGCAAGGCTTTGCATGATCGGATATTGAAAGTCGCGCTGGAGCGCGAGAGCCGGTTGCTCGACGGCCTGTCGTCCGCGGAGGTGGATACACTCGTCGACCTGCTGGGGCGCTTACAGAAAAACATTCCGCACGTGAACGAGTACGATCCGCCCGCGCCATGAGGGCATGCTTTAAAACAAGCCCTGCTTGGTCACCATCAACAGCACAATCACGAACATCCCGGCGAACCCCGCCACGCCCATCCATAGCCATGGCCGGTACAGCCGGTTCCAGTTCGACGGCAGTGCCAGACCGCGCTCGGCGGCGTGTTCGGCCAGGCTCTGCATGCGTTTTTGCAGCACCAGCACCGGCAGCCACAACAGGCCGACCGCGACAAACACGATCAGCGCATCGCGCAGCCAGGGCTGGGCTATCGACAGACCGGTCAGGTGCAGCATGCCAAGGCCGGTGGCCAATTGCAGGACCCCGGCCGGGGTGGTGATCCAGGTGTCAAAGCGCACCACCATCTTTGCCACCGAGGCGATGACAACCGGGTTGCGGGTCCGCAGTGCGGCGATCAGGTACAGGTACGAACCCATGCCGAAACCGAACAGAAATACCGCTGCGATGACGTGCAGATACTTGAGGTACAGGTAAGTCATGCCCGACCTTGGTACTGCACGCTGAGCCGGATATCGTTCGGTGCGTCGATGGCGGCCAGGTACTCGGCCACGCTGATTTCGTCCAGGCAAGGGCGCGCGCCTGCTGCAGGCCGGTAACCGTTGGCCAGCTTGCGGGCCAGTGCCACCGAGGCGCAACTGGGTATTTCCGGGCCTTTCTCGCGTGCGGCGGTGAGCTGGATATTCAGGCGCAACGGCAGGTTGTTGTGGTCCACGCCATGGGCCTCGATGTACAGCGCGCTGAGACCGTTACCGAACCGTTCGCAGGCCGTGCCCAGCCGGTGCAGACGCCGCGCCCAGGGTTGCGGGTCGTTGATCAGCCCCATGCGCCGCGCCTGGGCCAGCAACGCATTGGCCAGGGCGCCGGGCATCAGGCCGGGACCGGCCTTGAACACCAGCTCACGGGCGCCATAACGGGCACCGAACAGGTCCATGTCCGGTACATCGACATTGGCCAGCCAGCGCCAGCCCAGCCCCGCTAAACGCCGGCGTTGCAAGCCCAGCCAGCCTGGCACCGCGTGGGGCTGGCCATTGCGGCGTTGCAGGATCGGCTGGCCAGCGTAAGCCAGGACGCCCTCGATGGTGGCCAGGCCGGGCATCTTCGAGGACGAGGAAATGCCGTGCTCGATCCGGTCGATGCGGCTGAAGCGCTGGCGGTGTTCATCCAGCAACGCCGCCGACAGGCTCGGCACCGAACTGCAGCCGCTGAGCACGGCGACCCCGGCCGCTTTGGCCTGGGCATCGAGCACATCAATACCGTTGACGAAGGTCCGGCAGTCGGCCAGGTCGCAGTAATGCACGCCCGCTTCGATGCACTGCTCGGCGACCCGGTAGGGCTGCCCCTGAAACGGCCCGCCGGTGTGGATCACCAGATTGATCTGCAACTGACGCAGCGCCTCGGCAAACCCTGCCCCCTGGGCGTCACCGCACCAGGTCTGCAGCGGGAATTGGCCTGCCAGCTTGTGCAAACGCGCCGCATCGCGCCCGGCCGCGAACAGCTCGATGCCCGGCGCACCGGACAGATGCCGACAGACGATAAAACCGAAATTGCCGTAGCCGCCGACAACCAGCACCCTGAATGACATGCGTGACTCCCTGTGAGGTTCGGGGGGATTCTAGGATCCGTTTCTGTTTCGTCACAACTGCGGTGAAGCCAGCCACTGTTCGAACTCGATCTTTGTGCTGCAGTTTTCGCCCGGAGTGTAATAGACAAGGCGCAGGTGTCGATCTGCATCGATGGTCAGGGTCGTATGCTCCAGGGGTATGTCGCCAAACGTATTCATGGGCAGACGGCGGCTACTCTGGCAGGGGCCGTGAATGTCCTGACCATCGGGGCGCGACCAGCCCCGCCGTTCAGGGCGGGGATGGATAACGGGTTTCTTCCAGTTGCCGGACCAGTGCCTGATCATCCTCAGGCGGGTATCGAGGATCAATCGTCCTCGTCTTCTTCGTCATAGTCTTCGTAGATCTGAAAGAACTCGTACTCGGCGAGAACTTCCGCCTTGACGTCCCGGGCCCGGAAGCCCCGTCCGGAAGGCTGGACGACGAAGTTGATGGAGTCTTCCAGCGCGACATCGTTGTTCGCGGTGTCGGCACCAATAGCAAAACTTCTGGAAAACGGACTCAATGCTGCTCCGAGGTTTTCAACCATCAGGTCTCGGTCGCTTAGATCATCTTCATCGAGTTCGAGCATCTGCGCCATGATCGCGCAGTCGATCATGGTACCGGTCAGCCATTCGCAACTGGAACCATAACCGGCGCACCAGCGCAGCCCGGTGCCTTCCATGAACACTTCCATCATGGTTGTGTCCTCACCCACGTAGCAGGACCCGATCATGATGCCGGTGATGTTGGACTCTTGGGCATGCGCGCCGATTGTGAAAATCAGGTCTTCGATTTTCGACCCTGCAATCTTGCCTTTGGCGCCGTGTGCGGCGATGTACACCAGAGCGTTGTCTGCGCCACAACGACGCAGCACATCAAAGGCCTGCTCGAAGGTGCGCTTGTTGTAGAAGTTGGCGTGGTAGACCTCAGTATCGCCAGCGTATTTGGCGATGCCTTCCACAAAGGGTACGACACTGGAGCGGTTGGCATCCCGCTCATCCAGTTGCCATGGCGATTCAAGTACCAGAATGGCACGGCGCGCCCGGTGTTCTTTCCTGATAGCCTTTTTCATTACTTTCCTTGGTTGTCGGTTGTTGCTTCGGTTTGTTGCGCTGCTTGATGAGAGTGGTTGTCGTCGTAAGCCCGCAGAGCCCGGCGCAACGTGTTCTGGACTCGCTGGCGAAGCTCGACCGGTTCATGGACCACCAGGTCATCACCCTGAGACAGAACCCACCACTGCAATTGCCAGGTATCGCTCACGGTGGCTTGCACCAGAAAACCGTCCTCCTGCGCCTGCAGTTCCATATCCTGGCTGAGCGGTGTTTCGCGAATCAGGCGGGCCTGGCGGGCACTGATCCAGGCCTTGAAGCGGATTTTTGTCGGCGTGCCGAACTGCAGAGCGTCGGTGGCCAGGTAATCCTGCAGCTTGAACTGCTGCACGCCCTCACACGGCACCTGCAGTTCTTCGATGTCCTGAAAGCGATGCGCCGCGTACTGACGGATGTCGCTGTAGCCTTCGGCCGTAGCGATCAGGTAAGTGATCTGACCCCTTTGCACGATGGCCAGCGGGTTGAGGGTCAGTTCGCTGGATTTGTCTGAATGCGCCGAGTAGTAGCGACAGCGGAGCTGCTTTTCGGTGATCAGCGCCTGCTGGATGGTTTCCAACGTTCTGGCATTGATCTGTGGCGGCAACAGGTTGAAGTCAGAGCGCACACTGGCGACTTTCTCGGGCCAGCGTGCGCCAGGGCTGCCATCCTCAACGCCCTCAAGCTTGCTGCGGGCAAGATTAAAGCGTGAGTCCAGAATACTGAGCATGCTGGCTGGCAATAGCGGGCGTACGGCATCTTCGACCAGGCGCAGGCTGACGGCTTCGGGCAGGCTGATCCCTGACAGTGCCAGATCAGCTCCGCGAGGCAAGAACCAGCCGCGTGGGGTAGTGCTTTCCTCGCTGTGCAGGTTGAACGCAAAGGACAGATCCAGAAGGTCGCGCTCGACGGTACGCCGGGTGATCTCATGCCCTCCATTGATAAGGCGTTTGTGCAGATCGGCCACGGTGTAACCTGGCGAGGTGCGTGGCAGCAGCTTGAGCAAGTCCCACTGGCGGCTCAAAGCCGACTTCGTTTTGGCAGAGGGCAAAGCATTCTTCCTTGTGGCCAGGCGGCAGTAAGCCGTCTAATAATTCCGGTTTGCGGGCTATCGGCGCAGAGCCCGAAAATTTGAGTGTCAATCAATGAATGAAACCGATCGGCCGTTGCTGCGCCGCAGGTTTCAGGCGGCACTCGGCGAGCAGGGCAGTGGCCAGCTCGTTGGCCGTGGCGAAGGGCTTGAAGCGCGCTTGGCGGGTCACTGCGGCAAAGTCGCCCGGCGTCAGGTGCGCTTCGCCGCGCAGGCGGCTGGCGGCGGCCTGTTGTGGATCCTTGAGATTCAGACCCTTGAGGTGCGTGGCGAACAGCGACTGCGCCTGCTGCGCGCTCAGGTAGCCGAAGTACACCTTGTAGGTCGAAGCGGCGCAGCGACGCCTGGTCCAGATCGGCGATCAGATTGGTCGAGGCAATGAACAGTCCGCGATAACTCTCCATTTGCGTCAGCATTTCGTTTACTGCAGTGATCTCCCAGCTCTGGCGAGCCTTGCGTCGGTCTTGCAGGAAACTGTCGACCTCATCGAGCAGCAACACTGCATCTTGCTGTTGCGCTTGCTCGAAGGCCCCTGCGAGGTTCTGCTCGGTCATACCCACGTAGGGCGAGACCAGGTCGGACACCCGCTTGGCCAGCAACGGCTTGCCCAACGCCTGTGCCAGCCAGCGACCGAAGGCGGTCTTGCCGGTACCGGGCGGGCCGTACAGCAGTATGTTCACGCCCCGGCGTTTATTGATCAGCGCCTTGTTCAGATAGCGCTCGGCAATGGTCAGCGGCTGGCGCAAGTGGCTGTAATGTTCGTGAGCCAGGTTACCCGACGGGCTCAGGCGAAAGGCATAGCTGAACAGCTCCAGAGCCGTGCCCTGGCTGTAGCGCAGCAGCCCCGGCAGTTCCGGGTTAGCCACCGAGATAATCGCTGTGAGTACCATTGAGGCCCGGGCCGAGGTGCTGACTTCCAGCAAACCGCTGCGCACCAGCGCGCTGTCGTTGCTCAGGCAGGCTTCGACCCTGGGCTGTGGCAAACCCAACAATACCGACAAGACCCGTACAGCGCGGTTGAAACCGAGCATGCCCAGTTGATCGGTGGTGTCGTTGAGAATCGGGTCGCTGCACATCAGCACGCAGAAACCCAGCACCTGCAACTCGGTCTCGTTCAAGGCCAACAGTTCGCCCAGCGCCATCAGGTTAGCGGCCAGGCGGTCGGGATAGGTCAGGCACGGATGATCCACATCGAACTGCCGCGCCGCGCCGCGCAGGGCGCGGCGCAACTGGACCGGGCTGGCCTCATCGGCGTCCACCCACTTGCCAAGGCCCAACTCGACGGCCAGATCGTCGTCGTTGAGGCCATGCCGCCTGATAAAAGTCCGATGCTCGCCAAGCTCCAGCAGCAATTGATAGCACCACTTCAATGACAAGGCGCAGGTGTCCTCGGCGCGCGGGCTGTTGTGGGCGATGGGGGCAAGGGCCTTGGTGGGCATGGTGTCTCTCCTGAGGGGCAGTAGAGACAGCTTGCAGCAGGCAATAGTCAGGATGTGTCGCAGCGAGTTTGTATTCGGGAATCAGCCCGGTGCTCTGACAATCCGGCTACTGCGCCGCAGCCGGTCTTGCAGAATGGATGCTTTGGTAAGCGATGTTTGCTCCAGCAGACGGAACCGCATTCTGAGAGAGCAAAGCTCGCTACTCAGACCCACTACTCAGGTCATGAACACGCCAAGCCCCACCTTCAGCGCCTGAGCATTGTTGCCCAGGGTGGTGGCCGAGTCGTGGATCTCGGTCACGCCCTGATGCGTCTGTTCGAAGGTTTCATGCATGCCGCCCAGGCGGCCGGCGATGTCGGTCACCGCGTGCTGGATTTCTTCGCTGCTGGCCAGGGCGCGGTCCATGGTGTCGCTGACCTGGCCCATTTGTTTGACCAGCCCGTCGATCACATCCAGGGTACCGTCCGAGGCGGTGGCAAGGTTGCGCGACTGTTCGGCCGCGCTGCCCATGCGCTGGGCGGTCTGGCGGATACCCTGGGTTACAGCGCTGATCACTTGCTGGGCGTCGGTCAGCACGCTCTGGGTCTGGCCGGCCAGCTTGCGCACTTCATCGGCCACCACCGCAAAGCCGCGCCCGGCTTCACCGGCACGCGCAGCTTCGATGGCGGCGTTGAGTGCCAGCAGG
This sequence comes from Pseudomonas sp. LJDD11, assembly GCF_024584215.1. Lineage (NCBI taxonomy): Bacteria > Pseudomonadati > Pseudomonadota > Gammaproteobacteria > Pseudomonadales > Pseudomonadaceae > Pseudomonas > Pseudomonas sp. LJDD11. Next base: position 2,662 of record NZ_JANJFL010000023.1, on the reverse strand, counting down.
TTGGTCTGGTCAGAAATCCCGGCAATCATCTGCAGCACCTGACCGATCTGCTCGGCCTCGCTGCTCAGGCGGTTCAGGTCACCGGCCAGTTCTATATTGGCCGAGGTGCTGTGGTGCACATCGCCGATCAGGCTTTTGAGGTCTTGATGGGTGCGGGTCAGTTCGCTGGTGGCGCATTCCAGGTAACCGCGCACCGTGCCGGCCAGATTGGACGACTGCTCGGCCGACTGACGAATCGACTGGCCGTGCTGGTTGATATCGGCCAGTTGGCCACCGGCTTGCTGAATGCGCCTGGCAATGTCTTCAGCCAGCAACAGAAAGGTCGCGGCCAGCCGCTGGTTGTTGTCAGCCATGCCCGAGGCGCTGCCCAGGGTCTGGCGCACGTCCTGCAACAGGCTCGACAGGCGCTTGCCCATCTGGCCCATTTCATCGCCGGTGATGACGGTCACGGTGGTCGACAGGTCGCGTTTGTCAGCAATATGGTTGAGCTGGCCGGTCAGGTGGTGAATGCCCTGCACCAGCATCCGCGCCGCCAGCCACGACAGCAGCAAACCGATACCGAAGGTGGCGGCGCCGATCAGCAACAGGCTGTACAGGCTGGCGCTGATAGCCTGTTGCAGGGCGGTCAGGGTGACATCCACACCGACCACATAGGCCTGACCGCTGGCGGTGCGCAGTGGCAGGAAGATCGAGCGGAAACTGCCATAGCTGTCGGTGTACTCATCAAACTGCGCTTGCCCGCTGCGCGCCGCCTCCAGCACTGCCGGGCTGGCATCGGTGTAATGCTGCAGGTGTTTGGAATAGCTGTTATTGGCAATGTCGGCAGCGCTGGAGCCGTCGGCCAGGTAATACACCTGGCCCTGCGCATCGACCATCATGCTGTAGGCATACTTGAGATCCACATCCCCGGCGTACTCGCCCAGGTTGCGCACCTGGCTGAGGTACTCGCCTTCCTTGAGGCCATCGGCCTTGCGCGCGCGGTCAAGGTAGTTGTCGCCCAGCACTCGCGGCACCGCATAAGCTGCGGTGCGCAGGCGATTGTCGATCTGCTGGCGGATGTCCTGAGTCTTGGCGTATTGGGCGTAGCTGATGAACGACACCACACTGATCAGGTTGACCACGGTCAACACCAGCAGCAGCTTGGTTTGCAAACTGAAATTACGCAAAGGCATAGTGCAGCATCCAGGCTGAATTATTTTCTGTAGCCAGTGTCTCGAACAGAAGTGCGAAAACTTTAGTGGCATTTTGCCAAGATTAACGGCGGCGCCGCGTTACGAGCTGATCCAGATCAAGCGATGTTCGCAGAACTCCCGTCAGCAACGAGCCGAAAGCCCCAGCCTGAACCTGTTGTGGCTTGGCGGGGCAGCACCGGGCGCTGTGCGCAAAGAAACGTTTGGTTACTTGTCTGCCTGCCGCTCGCGCTGCGAAGCCAGCGCGTTTTTCAAGGCAATCTCCGCGTATTCCATGAAGACCCTGGCCAGTTGTTTCAGGGCGACTTCCTCAGCCTCGCTGCCGGCCACGAAGTTGAAATCGATTGGGCGCTTGCTGTACTCGGGCAGCTGTTCCCAGTCTTTCATTAAATAGCAGCAGAGCGCGCTGACCATTTCGGCACGCACATGGGCCTGTTCATTTGTGGTGCAAGTTTCGAGCGCTGAGCCTGACGGGGAATCGGGGGACAATAATGAAAAAAGATGGGCCGTTAGTTGCGTTTGCAAGTCCTTGGTGATCATGAGCGAGTTGCTTCCTGCTGGGGGCGGTACTAAAACTGAGAGGATAAATTTTAGGTGCGACTGCTATAGCGTGTAGTGCTATTGCATGCATTCAAGCGAAAACCCTTTCTTTTGTAAAGGGGCACGCCATGGAGCTGAGCAAAGCCGTCGGTGCTGCGCTGAAAGAAATTCGAGAGTCCAAAGGACTGACCCAGGAAGATTTTGTCGGGGTCAGCGGCCGGACCTACCTTTCTGAAATCGAACGAGGCTTGAAAAGCCCCACGCTGGAGAAGCTCGATCAACTGGCAGCGAGGATGGGCGTCCATCCGCTGGAACTGTTGGTCGTGTGCTACGCAAAGCGCGGTGCGCTCAGTCAGGAGGAGGTGGTCAAGCTTCTTCTGGAAAGGCTAAACGTTCGTATGGGAAAGATAACTTGAAGCAGGCGTTATACCTCGATGGTGAGGAAGTTATGAAGCCCGAACTTGTTAGTTGATGAGTGGGTCAGTTTTTTCAGCATGTTCGATCGGGCGCGTTCAGCAAGCACTGAATTGACATCCTCCCCGTCCTAAAGGGCGGGGATTCCCACAACTGGACGCTCATGCCCGAGCGCGAGAATGTTCTTTGCGGCGTTGACGTCGCGGTCGTGGGTGGCACCACACCCACAACAAGTCCATTCCCTTATTCCAAGCCCTGCGATACCTCTGGGCCTCGAGTCCGGCAATTGCTTGCAGCTCGAACAGGTTTGGGTGGTGTTTCTCTCGCTAACAACCTTGAAAACCGTGCCTGCGTGATCGCATTTGTATTCCAGCATGGTTTTCAATTGACCCCAGCCGGCGTCCAGCACCGACTTGGCCATCCTGGTTTTCGCGAGTTTCAGTGAGCTCACATCGCCCACCACAATGACGCCACAACGCGCGACCAGCGCGTTGCTGAACTTATGCAGGCAATCCTTG